>NZ_JBNCLY010000002.1:0-365469 GCF_049844915.1 Gordonia sp. DT30
TGTGGGAGAGTAGGACACCGCCGAACAACACTTCACAGAAATGCCCCGCAACCAGCAGGTTGCGGGGCATTTCTGCGTATGCATCGGTTCGCGCGGTCCGAACTTGTTCGCGCGGGCGGCGACCCTCAGTCCGAACCCTTGGGCACCACCACCATCGGAACCTGTAAGGCGCGCAGTAGTCTGGCCGCGGTCGCGCCGAAGAACAGTTGCTGCGGGCGCGCGAGCCGGCTGGAGCCGACGAAGATGATGTCGCCTGCGTCCCAGTCCAGCGATCCCACTGCGCTCTCGATGGTGTCACCGGTGAGTACCGCCGAGGTGACCTGCGAACCATCTGGCAAGTGTTCGCGAATCGTCGAGATGTGCTCGGCGAGTTGGTCGGTGGCGCTCGCGTACGCCGCCTCGAGATCGTCGGCGCGATGAGGTGAGGCATCGTCGGCGGTGACGAGTGAGACCAGACGCAAGGGCAGCCCGGAGCGCGAACACGCATCCACCGCGGCTCGGAGCAGTGGGGTGACGCCTGGTCGCCGTCCGATGGCGCAGGTGATGCGTCGCGGCGGCCGTGCGGTCTCCTGCGCCCCGAGCGGCGTGATCACCACCGGCGTCGTCGAGATGTGTAGCAGGTTGTTGACGACCGAGCCGAGTGCGTGGCGTCCGCGGATCCCGCCGCCCGATCCGCCGACGATGATGGCGGCGCAACCGGCGGACCCGGCCTCGGTGACCAAACCCTCGGCGGCATTCTCATGGAAGGCGATGTGCCCTTCGGCGACGACGTCGTCGGGAATGTGGCGCACTGCCTCTGACAACCAGTCCGCGGCCTGGGCGTCGAGCATCTCCGAGGTTCCCCGGACATCGTGGACACCGCCGCCGCCGCCGACGACGGGTGGAGGCGGCGGCGGTAGCACCATGCACACGTCGAGTCCCGCGCGAAATGGGCCCGTGAGAGCGATCGCGAGCGCCAGCGCATCCTCGCCCCCGGGGGTAGGGAGGTAGGCGGCAAGCAGTTTGCGGTCAGGCATGGCGGCTCCGATCGGCGATGTCCGGGTGTCCCGCTTCGATGCTCTCACCCTCGAGAGCGCACCACACGCGTCCGGCTCGGCCCGTCGGCGTCCCGGTCAGCTCAGATGGTGGACTTCCTGCAGTCCGTAGACCGGCGTCGGTATGTTTTCGTACCGCGCCTTGAGCTGCAGCGCGAGGTAGAGCGAATAGTGGCGTGACTGATGCAGGTTGCCGCCGTGGAACCACAGGCCGGGCTGCTGAGTCGGCTTCCACATGCTGCGCTGCTCACCCTCCCACGGCCCGGGGTCCTTGGTGGTGTCCGACCCGAGACCCCAGACCTTGCCGACACGCTCGGCGATCTCGGTACCCATCAGGTCGGCAGCCCACCCGTTCATCGAGCCGTAACCGGTGGCGTAGACGACCACGTCGGCGGCCAGCTCGGTGCCGTCGGCGAGAACGACGCTGTGTTCGGCGAGATGGTCGACGTCACCGTGTTCGAGTTTGATGGAGCCGTCGGCCACGAGTTCGCAGGCGCCGACATCGATGTAATAGCCCGACCCGCGTCGCAGATACTTCATGAACAGACCCGACTCGTCGTCGCCGAAGTCGAGCTCGAAGCCGGCGGCCTCGAGGCGGTCGTAGAACTCTTTGTCGCGCTCTCGGATCTGGTCGTAGAGCGGGATCTGGAACTCGTGCATGATTCGGTACGGCAATGAGGCGAACGTGAGATCCGCCTTTTTCGTCGTCATCCCGCCGGCGACCGCCTGCTCGCTGTAGAGGGCGCCGAGCCCGATCTCCATGAGCGAGTTCGACCTCACGATGTGGGTCGAGGAGCGCTGCACCATCGTGGTGTCGATGCCGTTGTCCACCAACGCTTTGCATATGTCATGCGCGGAATTGTTGGCACCGATCACGACGACCTTCTTGCCCGCGTATCCGTCGGGTCCGGGGTGTTGGCTGGAGTGGTGCGCCTCGCCGGCGAACACATCCTGGCCCGGGAAGTCGGGCACGTTCGCCTTTCCCGACATTCCGGTGGCCAATACCAGTTGCTCGGGACGCAGGGTCAGGCGCTCGCCGTCGCGATCGATGTCGACGGTCCAGCGGCCCGCGTTCTCGTCGTAGGCGGCTGACAGGCATGTCGTCCTGGACCAATACGGAACCTCCATGACCCGTGTGTAGAACTCGAGCCAGTCGCCGATCTTGTCCTTGGGCGCGAACACCGGCCAGTTCTCGGGGAACGGGAGATAGGGAAGGTGGTCGTACCAGACCGGATCGTGCAGGCACAGCGACTTGTACCGCTTGCGCCACTGGTCTCCGGGCCGGTCATGGCGGTCGATGACGATCGCCGGCACACCGAGCTGCCGCAGGCGGGCGCCGAGGGCGATACCGCCCTGGCCGCCGCCGACGACGAGCACGTACGGCTGCACTGTGCGGCCGAGCGCGACCTGTTCGTCGGCCCGTTTCTCCGCCCAGGATCGGGTGTCGGGATCGGAGCCGTGGACGGCCCCGAATAGCCGCCTCGCGCCCGTGGGCTCCTCGTGCCCTTTGAGTTCCTGCAATGCAGTCAGCAGAGTCCAGGCCTGGTCCTGCCCGGCTTCGCCGTCACTGCGTAGGCGCAGGTGTCCGATACCGCGTCCGGTGGCGGTCTCGAACTCGATGAAAGCCGAAACGACGCCGTCGTCCTCGGTCGCCGGCTCGCTGGTGGCGAAAGCGGACGGATCGGTGTCGTCGAGACGGGTTCCGAGCATGTCGGTGATCTGCCCTCGCCCCTCGACCGTCTTGAGATTCCAGGTGAACGCGACGAGGTCACGCCAGAAGCTGTCGGTGGCGAACAACGAGGTCACCGCGGGGACGTCGCGGGCCGCAAGTGCCGTCTCGAAGCGGGCCAGCCACGCCTGCGCACGCTGCTGAGGTGAGGCGCGATGGTCAGCGGAGTTCGGCGCGTCGGGTTCGAGTGTCTGGGTCATGCCGGGTTCCTTCGTCGTCGGTGAGCGGGTCATTCGGAGCATGTCGCGACTGTGAGTCACAGCACACTTCTCCCGTGTGCCCGGCGGCAAGAGTTGCAGACGGTTGCGCTCCGCCCGGCGGGGTCTTGCCGCCTGTGTCGTGCAACCGTCTGCAACCCGGCGACGGATTTTGCGGTCAGGGTGTGATCTGACGCACAATCGCAGAATGACGTCACTGCCGATCGGACTCGAACCCGCCGTCGCGGTGGGAGAGGATCCGCGCCGGTTCGCCGCGGTGTTGCATGCCGTGTACGACGCGGCGATGGCCGGCACCAAGCCGCCGGCCCGTCCCCGGCAGGTCATCAGCGAATCGTGGGATCGCGTCATCGGTGCCGGCGTCGACCCCGACCACGGGGCCGATCCGGCCGGGCTCGACATCGCCGAGATCGAGATGCGTCGCTCGCAGTCGGGCTTGCACGAGATCCTCGATGAGCTGACCCGAGGGTTGGCCTCGGTGATCTCCGACGGTGACAACATCCTCGTGGTCGCCGACGCCCATGGGCACGTGCTGTGGCGTAGCGGCGCCAACCGGGTGTTGCATCGCGCCGACCGCCTCGGCTTCGTCGAAGGGGCGTGCTGGGCAGAGGCGGCGGTGGGCACCAACGCGATCGGGACGGCCCTGGAGTCGGGCCGCTCGGTTCAGGTGTTCTCCGCCGAGCACTTCGTCCGCACCCATCACACATGGACATGTGCGGGCGCCCCGATTCGCAATCCGCGGACCGGCGCGGTGCTCGGTGTCGTCGACGTGAGTGGTCCGGCCGCGACCATTCATCCCACCACGCTGGCGCTGGTCGACACGGTGGCCCGACTCGCCGAAGCGCAACTGCGCGAACATCATCGGCGGGTACTCGACCAGCTGCGGTCGGTGGCGGCGCCCATCGTGGCGCGGTCCGAGGGCCCGGCGATCGCCGCCGACCCGGACGGCTGGGTCGCGGCGGTGGACTCGATGGCGCCGAGGACGCGTCTGCCGATCCCGCGCGGGCTCGCGCCGGGGCGCACATCCGTGCCCGGCCTCGGCCCCTGCGAGGTGGAGCCACTGCCGGGTGGCTGGCTGATCCGTCCGGTCGAGGCCGCCCATCCCACCCATACCACCCGCGTCGTCCTCGGTGCCGACGATGCCGGGGCGGTGGTCCGGGTGGCGGGTTTCGCCGGGGCCTGGACCGATCGCCTGACACCTCGTCACGCACAGATCCTCGGCATACTCGCCGCCCATCCGCAGGGGCTCCGCGCCGCGGACCTCTCGTTCGAATTGTTCGGCGTCGCCGATCGAACCATCACGGTGCGTGCGGAGATCTCCCGGCTGCGAAAGCGTTTCGGTGGCCTGCTCGGCGCCAATCCCTACCGGTTCGCCGGCGGCGTCGAGGTGAGTGACACGCGACGCCGCGCCGGCTGACTCCGCCATGGGTGTCGGTCCTCGGTCGCATGACCCCGGCAGGCGCGACTAGATTTGCCGTGTGCCGATCTCTCATGTCAACGGATACCTGAGCCACATCATGAATGAATGTGCGCCCGACCGATCCGGAACGTTGGCCGACTACATCCCCGAGCTGGCCGCGGTGGATCCCGACCGCTACGCACTGTCGATGTGCATGTATGACGGCAACACCTACTCACTCGGCGACGTCGACGTGGAGTTCACGATCCAGTCGGTGTCCAAACCGTTGACCTACGCGCTGGTGCTGTCTCGGCTCGACATCGCGGAAGTCGATGCGAAGATCGGTGTCGAACCGTCGGGTGAGGCGTTCAACGAGATCAGCGTCGACCAGCGGCGCCGGCCCCGCAACCCGATGATCAACGCCGGGGCGATCCTGGCCGCGTCGATGCTGTTGCCGTCCGTGCGGAACCTACCCGACGGCACGGTCGACAGGGTCTTCGCCGAACTCGTCGATTTCTACTCGGGCTGTGCTGGTCGGCAACTCACGATGGACGAGCAGGTCTACGCCTCCGAGGCCGCCTCCGGCTCGCGCAACCGCGCCATCGCCTACATGCTCGACAGTTTCGGTTCGGTCGCCACCGACCCGGACGCAGCGCTCGACCTGTACTTCCGGCAGTGCTCGTTACGCGTCACCAGCGGCGACGTGGCCACCATCGCCGCGACGATCGCGGCCGGTGGCGTCAATCCGCGCACCGGACGCCGTGTGTTGAGCAACGAGGTCGCCCAACGGCTGCTGAGCGTGATGACCACCTGCGGCATGTACGACGGTGCGGGCGACTGGGTGACCACGGTCGGACTACCGGCCAAGAGCGGCGTCGGCGGCGGAATCCTGGCGGTGTTGCCCGGCCAGCTCGGGATCGGGGTCTATTCCCCGCGCCTCGACGCACACGGCAACAGCGTTCGTGGTGTACAGACATGTCGGCGCCTGTCGCGCGATCTCGGTCTGCACATGTTCAACGTGACGCGTGAGAGCCGCGTGACGATCCGGTCCATCTATTCGATCGGCGAGTTCGAGGTCGGCGGCGACTGGGATGAGCTGGAACGCAGCTATCTGCGTACCTGTCGCGAGCGGGTGCGCGTCTACGAGCTGCAGGGCGACCTCACCTTCGCCGGCGGGGAATTCGCGGTGCGCCGGATCGAGAACGATCTCGCCGATCTCGACGTCGTCATCGTCGAGATCTCGCGGGTCGGGGTGATCGACCCGGTGGCACGCACCATGCTCCTCAGCGTCAAGCACACCACCGAGGCGCGCGGCCAGCGCGCGATGCTCGTCGATCCCGACGGGGTGGTCCGCGAGAGCGTGGCAAGTCACCGGTCGGACTTCGTGGTCCCCGATCTCAATGCGCCCGAAGAACTCCGGGGCCTCGATCCGGTCCTGCCGCATGTCCACTCGACGATGGCCGCAGCCGTTCGTGACGCCGAGGAGTTCCAGCTCGAGTTGTATCAGCGCTCCTGAGCCGGGCCCTCGCACCCGGAATCGGCGAGCCGATAAGCTGCCGACTGTGCGTCTGGTGATTGCGGAGTGCCAAGTGGACTATGTCGGGCGGCTCACCGCCCATCTGCCGATGGCGCGGCGGTTGCTGCTCATCAAGTCCGACGGTTCGGTGAGCGTGCATGCCGACGACCGTGCCTACAAGCCGCTGAATTGGATGAGTCCGCCGTGCAGCCTCACCGAGGCCGCGGTGCCCACCGAGGTGGCCGACGCGCACGACGAGGTGGCCGCGTACTGGGTCGTGACCAACAAGGCCGGGGAAGAACTGCGGATCACGATCACCGCGATCGAACACGACTCGAGTCACCAACTCGGTGTCGATCCGGGCCTGGTCAAGGACGGCGTGGAGGCGCACCTGCAGGAACTGCTCGCCGAGCATGTCGACACCCTGGGACCTGGGCACACCCTCATCCGCCGCGAGTACATGACCGCGATCGGGCCGGTGGACATCCTGGCCCGTGACGCCGACGGGGCGACTGTGGCGGTCGAGATCAAGCGTCGCGGTGAGATCGACGGCGTCGAGCAACTGACGCGCTACCTCGAATTGCTCAACCGGGACCCGCTACTCGCCCCGGTCAGCGGCGTCTTCGCGGCGCAACAGATCAAACCGCAGGCGCGCACGTTGGCCGAGGACCGCGGAATCCGTTGCGTCGTACTCGATTACGATGCGCTCCGCGGCGCGGAGAGTACCGAGTTCCGGCTCTTCTGAGCCACGCACCCCTGGCTCGGCCCGCGGTAGGGCAGCTCAGTCGTGCTCGGCCTCGAGCCGTGCTTCCCGTGAGAGCAGCGTGTTGAGCAATTCGTCGTCGCTGTATTCCGACGCCGACGTCAGCTCCGCGTCGACGTCGGTGGTGAGGAGCGCGGGAAGTTCGGCGAGCCGTTCGGCGACCCGGGCGAACTGGGCGACGATCTCGTCGCGCGATGTCGAGACCCGGTCGCCGAGGTCACGAGAGCGGGCGAGGCGCTCGGTGGCGATGGCGCGAGCAGCGGACTCGATGGCGTCGGCCTGCGCCTGCGCCGCATCGTGTTGCGCGGCCAGATCGGCATCGTGTCGTTCGCGCTCGTCCCGGAGCGTCTGGGCGGTTCGGCGTTCGAGTTCTTCGGCCTCGCTGCGGGCCTTGGCGGTGATGCGTTCGGCGTCGGCCTTGGCGGCCGCCATCGTCTTCTCGTGTTCGGCGGCCATCGCCGCAGCCCGATCCGCGCGCCGGCGGGCGGCCTCGTCGGCGTCGGCGAGTGCCGTCGTCTCGATCTGATCGACGCTGTGGCGGGTCTGCTCTGCGTGCGCATCGGCATCGGCGACGATCTTGTCTGCCTGCTCCCGCGCGTCGGCGATGATCCGATCGGCTTCTTCGGTGGCGTTGCGCTGTGTGTCCGCGGCCTCCTGGCGGGCGATCGATACGGTCTCGGCGGCCTCGGCGCTCGCGTCGGCGCGCATCTCCGACGCCTCATCCGAGGCGAGCTGCAACATCCGCGAGAGCCGCTCACTCATCCCTTGTGCGGTTGTCGGTGGAACCGACAGTTTGTCGACCTCGCGGCGCAACTCGTCGATCTCATCGCGCGCGTCCGTCAGATGTGCCGCGAGTTCACGGGCATGTGCCGTCGCCGCGTCTCGGTCGGCGGCCAGCACGCGCATGTCCGCGTCGATTCGGCGCAAACGATCGGCCACCTGTTCGCGGTCGTAACCGCGCATCACGACGGCGAACGGTAACTGTTGCCTGGGTGCCGGGGCTGCCATGGGGGCCAGTCTAACGGAGGCCGCGGCGATGCCGATCTGCCAAAGGTCCCCGTCGCACGGTGCCCGCGTAACGTTCGAGAGGTGTTGCGGCGCTGGTCAGTGCGCAGAAGCGGGTGCGGGCTCCACGAGTTCGAGAAGCACTCCGCCGGCGTCTTTGGGGTGGACGAAATTGATGCGTGAGTCGGCGGTCCCCCGCCGGGGTTCGGGGTAGAGCAGGCGGACGCCGTTGTCGGTGAGCCGCGCCGCCACCGCCGCCACATCCCGGACGCGCACGGCGAGCTGCTGCAGACCGGGGCCGCTGCGATCGATGAACTTCGCGATCGTCGACTCCGGGGACAGCGGGGCCAGCAGCTGGATCACCGCACCGCCGTCCACACCGGTCGGGCCGATCATCGCCTCGCGGACGCCCTGCTCGTCATTGGTTTCTTCATGCAAGGTGACGAAGCCGAGATTGTCGGCGTACCACTGCTTGGCGGCATCGAGATCGGGAACGGCGATGCCCACATGGTCGATGGCGACGACGAGGTCGGAGATCAGTGCGGTCGGCGCCTGGGCACCAGGGTCAGCTGCGGAAGTGCTCATTGCCTAACGGTAGCGTTGTAGACGACAAAGTAGGAGAGCGACCGCTCGGTAGGTACCGGCGGTCCAGGCTTGGAGGTCCCATGTCCACAGATCAGACGGCGTCGGTGATCGTTGCCGGCGCACGCACGCCGTTCGGACGGCTGCTCGGTTCGCTGAAGGGTTTCAGTGGCGTCGACCTCGGTGCCGTCGCCATCAAGGGCGCGCTCGAACGCGCCGGGGTGGCGGCCTCGGAGGTCCAGTACGTGATCATGGGGCAGGTGCTCACTGCGGGCGCCGGACAGATGCCTGCGCGGCAGGCCTCGATCAAGGCCGGGATCGGCTGGGATGTGCCGGCGCTGACGATCAACAAGATGTGCCTGTCGGGCATCGATTCGATCGCGCTCGCCGACCAACTGATCCGGGCGGGTGAATTCGAGGTCGTCGTCGCCGGTGGCCAGGAGTCGATGACGCAGGCCCCGCATCTGCTGCCGGGCAGCCGTAGTGGCTTCAAATACGGCAACACCGAACTCGTCGATCACCTGGCCTTCGACGGACTCTTCGATGCCTTCACCGATCAGCCGATGGGTGCGCTGACCGAGCAGGGCAACGACCTCGGCGCGGGCGCCGGGGATGAATACCGCGGGTTCACCCGCGTCCAGCAGGACGAGTTCGCCGCGCGCAGCCATCAGCTCGCGGCGACCGCCTGGAAGAACGGCGTCTTCGCCGACGAGGTCGTACCGGTATCCATCCCGCAGCGCAAAGGCGATCCCATCGAGTTCGCCGAGGACGAGGGCATCCGCGCCGACACCACCGGCGACTCGCTGGCCGGGCTGCGTCCGGCGTTCCGCAAGGACGGCACCATCACCGCGGGCAACTCGTCGCAGATCTCCGACGGCGCGGCCGCGGTGGTCGTCATGAGCAAGGCCAAGGCCACCGAGCTCGGTGTCGAATGGCTGGCCGAGATCGGACCGCACGGCGTCGTCGCCGGGCCCGATTCGTCGCTGCAGCAGCAGCCGGCGAACGCCATCATCAAGGCGTGCGATCGCGCCGGGATCACGCCCGCCGACCTCGATCTCATCGAGATCAACGAGGCCTTCGCAGCGGTCGGACTCGCCTCGACGAAGGCGCTGGGCGTCGATCCGGGCATCGTCAACGTCAACGGTGGCGCGATCGCCGTCGGCCACCCGATCGGGACCTCCGGCGCGCGCATCACCCTGCATCTGGCGCTCGAACTGCAGCGTCGGGGCGGCGGGGTGGGCGTGGCTGCGCTGTGCGGTGCCGGCGGTCAGGGCGACGCCCTGATCGTGCGCGTCCCCAAGGCCTGATCGCGACGGTGTGCCGTGGCGCTGTCACGGCACACCGCTTCGTGCTCGGCCGACCCTCTACTACGGCGAGTCGTAGATCGGCTCCCGCTCGGGCACAATGGAACGCATGACACAAATCTTTGACCTGTCCACACCGGCCAAACGCTTCCGGTTCGTCGCGGTCCTCGAAGCCATCACCTGGGCCGCGCTGCTCGTGGCGATGTTCTTCAAATGGGTGCTCGGCCACACCGAGGCCGTGCAGATCCCCGGAATGGTCCACGGAATCGTCTTCATCGTATTCGTGGCGATCTCGCTGCTCACCGCGTACGCGCTGCGCTGGAACGCGAAGATCACCGGGCTGGCGTTGGTTTCGAGCATCCCGCCGTTCGGGACCCTGGTGTTCGAGTGGTGGGCGCGCCGCAACGGCCACCTCGCCGAACTGTCGGCCCCGATCACCGCGGGTACTGCCGAGGCCGCGGTCTGAGGGAGTGACCATGATCGTCGCATTCAGCATCACCCCGTCCGGCGGCGAGGCAGTCGATGCCGACGGCGGGATGAGTGCCGCGGTGGCGCAGGCCGTGCGGGTGGTCCGCGAATCCGGCCTGCCGCATCAGACGACCGCGATGTTCACCTACGTCGAGGGTGAGTGGGACGAGGTGATGGCGGTGGTCAAACGCGCCACGGACGCGGTCGCCGCGCTCGCGCCCCGGGTCGGCCTCGTCCTCAAGGCCGACATCCGGCCAGGACACATAGGGGAGCTCGCAGGCAAGGTCGCTCGCGTCGACGCGCAACTGGAGAATTGACGACGACCGGGAGTCGCCGTCGGTTTCCGGGGTCGTCGCCGACCGCACCGAACGAGACACGTCTCGGCCGCGCCCGTGCCGCGGTCGCCGCCATCTTCTGTCTCAACGGATTTCTCGCCGCCCTCTGGGTGGCCCACATCCCGGTGATCACACAGCGCACCGGCATCTCGCATGAGGCGTTGGGCGGGATGCTGTTGTTGGTCGGTGCCTCGGCATTCGTCGGCATGCAGGTCTGTGGGCATCTGATCGACCGCTTCGGCTCGCGCCCGACGACACTCGCGGCCGCGATGGTCCTCTGCCCGGCGATGCTCGGGCCGGTGCTCGCGACCGGCCCGGCCGCACTTGCCGGTGCACTGGCGGTGTTCGGGTTCGTCAACGGCTCGCTCGACGTGTCGATGAATGCGCAGGCGGTGACCGTCGAACGCGCGTACCGGCGGCCGATCATGTCGGCGTTTCACGGATTCTTCTCGGTGGGCGGCCTGCTCGGCTCCGGCGCGGTGGCGCTCGGTCTGTGGATGCATTGGCCGGTGGTGGCGACCGTGGCGGTCCTCGGCGGCCTGGGCCTGATCGTGGTCGCCGCGGCGGCCACCGGAATCGTCGGCCCCGACTTCGGGAGGACCGGCAGCGGGTCGCCGAACGCGGATTCCGGCGCCGGTGATGCCGGTGCCCGCTGGTGGCACGAGCTCGATCTGCGCCGACTGGTGGTGATGGCCGCGTTGGCCTTCGTGCTGATGCTCGCCGAGGGCACCTCGTACGACTGGAGCGCCCTGCATGTGGTGGAGACCTTTGGCACTCCGGAGGCGATCGGTGCCCTCGCGTTTGCCGGCTTCAGTGCGGCGATGATGATCGCTCGATTCGTCATCGATCCGATCGCCGCGCGGGCCGGGCCGGTGGCCGTGGTCCGGTGGGGTGCGCTGATCGGGGCGCTCGGCATGATCGTCGCGCTGCTCCCGTCCTCGCCCACCCCGTCCTCGGCGACCATCGCCATCGTGGGCTGGACGATCTTCGGTATCGGCCTGGCCGGCCTCATCCCGCAGATATTCACCGCCGCAGGCAATCTCACCGAGCAGTCGAGCGGTAGGGCGATCTCGATGGTGGTGGGTTGCGGATATCTCGGCATGCTGGCCGGGCCGGCCGTGGTCGGCTTCATCAGCGGGCACTCCACACTGCGCGTGGGCCTCACGCCCGTACTGGTCGCGCTCGCGTTCGCAATCGTGGCCGCGGGGGTCGTCCGGCCACACCGGCGACGCGAGAACCCGGCGCGGTGATCGTGAGACAATGACCCAGTGAGCAGACCTACCAGCAGAGCACAGGCAGCCGCAGCCCAGCAGGCCGCCCAGCAGGCGGCCGTCGCCATGTCCGGCGCCGTCGATCTGTCCGCACTCAAGGAGCGTGCGGAGGCCCAACGCGCACCGCAGCGCTCCGCCCCGCCGGGCTCCGGGTCGACAGGGTCCGGGCCGGCCGACGGCCAGGGCGTGCAAACCGGTGGCGCCGTCATCGACGTCGCCGAGGAAACCTTCGAGGTCGACGTCCTCGAACGCTCGACGCGCCAGCTCGTCGTCGTCGACCTGTGGGCCACGTGGTGTGAACCCTGTAAACAGCTGTCGCCGGTACTCGAGCGCATGGCCGCCAGCGCGGGTGGCCAGTGGGTGCTGGCCAAGGTGGACGTCGACGCCAATCCCCGTATCGCCCAGGCATTCCGGGTGCAGTCGATCCCGATGGTGGTCGCGATCGCCGCCGGGCAGCCGGTGGCCGCGTTCAACGGGGTGCGCAGCGAGCAGGAGATCGCCGACTGGATCGACCAGATCTTGTCCGAGGTGGGCAGCCATCTCACCGGCGCGCCCGAGGCGGGAGCCGAGGAACCCGAGCCGAGTGACCCACGGATGGATGCGGCCGAGGATCTGCTCGACACCGGGGACTTCGATGGCGCGCTGACGGCCTACCGGGCCATCGTGGAGGCCGAGCCCGGCAACATCGAGGCCGCCTCGGCGGCACACAATCTCGAGTTCGTCCTGCGTGCCCAGGCCCACGATCCATCGATCGTCGAGACCGCGGCCGCCCACGATGTCGATGCGCAACTCGCCGCGGCCGATGTACTCCTGCTGTCACAGCAGCCGGAGGCGGCCTTCGACCGCATCATCGAGGTGGTGCGCACCACGAGCGGCGATGATCGCACTCGGGCGCGCACCCGACTGCTCGAACTCTTCGAGTTGTTCGAGCCGGCCGAACCCTTCGTCGTCGCGGCGCGGCGCAAGCTGGCGAGTGCCCTGTTCTGAGAGTGCGGTCGAACGGCCTCAGGACACCTTGCGGCGGTAGATGATCATCGCCGTGACGTGGGCTGCCACCAGTATGCCCGCACACCAGCCGAGAGCGACCCAGATGTCGCTGCCGACCGGCTGTTGCGCGAAGAGAGCGCGGATGGTGTTCACCATCGACGTGACCGGCTGATTTTCGGCGAATGCCCGCACCGGACCGGGCATGGATTCGGTCGGCACGAATGCCGAACTGATGAATGGCAGAAAGATCAGCGGATAGGCGAGCGCGCTCGCGCCGTCGACCGATCTGGCGGTCAGACCCGGAATCACCGCCACCCACGTCAACGCCAGGGTGAACGTGACGAGAATCCCGGCGACCGCGAGCCAGGCCAGAATTCCTGCACCCGAACGGAATCCCATCGCGAGTGCGGCGAGAACCACGATGCCCACCGCCACCATGTTCGCCAGCAGCGAGGTCAGTACGTGCGCCCACAGGGTCGCCGACCGTGCGATCGGCATGGACCTGAACCTATCGATCATCCCGCCACTCATATCCGAATAGAGGCGGAATGCGGTGTAGGAGATCCCGGAGGCCACCGTGATCAGCAGAATTCCGGGTAGCAGATAGTCGATGTAGGAGCTCGCCCCGGCATCGATCGCCCCGCCGAGGACGTAGACGAACAGCAGCAGGAACGCGATCGGCATGACCGCGGTGGTGATGATGGTGTCCGGACTGCGTGTCACATGCCGCAGGGTGCGTCCGAGTAGGACGTTCGTGTCGGTGACGAAGTGGGCCATCACGGCTCCTTCGAGGTGGCCTCGCCGACCACGGCGAGGAAGATGTCTTCGAGGGACGGTTGCTTCTCCACGTACTCGACCCTCGCAGGCGGAAGCAGTGCCCTGAGTTCGGCCAGGGTCCCGTTCTCGATGATGCGACCCTGATGGAGGATCGCGATGCGGTCGGCGAGGTGCTCGGCCTCGTCGAGATACTGGGTGGTGAGCAACACCGTGGTACCCCGGCGGGCGAGGGCGGCGACCGATTCCCAGACCTCCTGCCGCGCTTGCGGGTCCAGGCCGGCCGTCGGCTCGTCGAGGAAGACGATCGGCGGGTCGCCGATCAGGCTCATCGCGATGTCGAGCCGTCGGCGCATCCCGCCGGAGAAGGTCGCGACCCGTCGCGTTGCCGCATCGGTCAGCCCGAATCGTTCCAGGAGGTCGGTGGCGATGGCCTCGGGGTCGGGTCGATGCCGGAGCCGGGCGATGAGTACGAGGTTCTCACGTGCGGTGAGGATATCGTCGACGGCGGCGAATTGGCCGGTGAGACTGATGGATTCGCGCACCTGGTGCGGATGTCGGGTGACGTCGTACCCGTTGACCCGGACGGTCCCGGCGTCGGGTCGGCCCAGCGTCGCGAGGACCTTGACGGTGGTGGTCTTGCCCGCGCCGTTGGTCCCGAGAAGTGCGAAGATGCTGCCGTTGGCGACCTCGAAGTCGACACCACGCAGAACGTCCAGCCCGTTGTACGACTTACACAGTTCGGCAACGGAAATGGCCGGCTGCGCCTCGGCTGGTTGTGAGATGGTGGTCATCGCGGGCGTCCGTCGGGTGGTGCTCGGCCGCGATCGCCTTGTCGACCGCGGCGGTCAATCGCTTGCGCTCCCTGTGGATCCATGACGCCTCGGGATAGTTGCGCAGGAATCCCTCGGCGAACTCGATCGGGTCGGTGCCGACGAGGTCGGCGATCTCGGTACCGTCGGCGGCGGCCTGCTCGAACAGGTCGGTGAGGTCTTCGAGCAGGGACATCAACGCGTCGGTCTCCGAGGAGGCGAAGAAGTAGATGTAGTGCTCCACGGCATCGAGAACGTCGCGGTGAGTGTCGGGGAGTGCGTCCTTACGGGCTTTGTATGCGCGCCAGCGCTTCTTGTCGCCGATGAGTTTGCGCAATACCATTGTCATTCCTTTCGGTTGCGGAGTGTGTCGAGCCGGGCGGTCAGAAAGTCCCAGGTGTGCCAGAAGTCATCGAGATATGCACGACCGGAGGCATTGAGCGAGTAGACCTTTCGTGGTGGGCCCTTCTCGGAGGGCACCTTCTCGACGTCGACGAGTCCGCGCTTCTCGACACGTACGAGAAGTGCGTAGACGGTGCCCTCGGCGATGTCGGTGAACCCCTGCTCCCGTAAAGCGGTGGTGATCTCGTATCCGTAGGCCGCGCGCAGCGCCAAGATCGCCAGGATGATGCCCTCCAGGGTGCCCTTGAGCATCTCGGTCATCTGTTTACCCATGTGCACCTTCTCTACTCTGTGTCGATGAGTACCGGTACATAGTAGCGCTGAGTAGTAATTGTGCAAGAGGTCTCTCGATGCCCAGACGACGGCGCCGGGTCGAGAACCTCGACCCGGCGCCGTCGGGAGTCAATCGGTGTGGCGGCTCAGGGTGTCGCCGGTGGCTCCTCGGCCGGCACCGGTGCCAGCCAGATCGCCGAATTCGCCGGCAACATCACCGCCGCCGAGACCGGGCGCGCGTGCCACGGCTTGTCGTCGGTGACGACGCTGCCCAGATTGCCCTGACCCGAACCCTCAAACGCCGACGAGTCGGTGTTGAGGACCTCGGTCCACGTGCCCGGCACCGGAAGGCCGACGCGATAGTTGCTGCGGTCGGCCCCGGAGAAGTTGAACAGGCAGGCGAGCACCGATCCGTCCGAGCCGTGGCGCAGGAAGCTGATGACGTTGTTGGCGGTGTCGTTGGCGTCGATCCACTCGTATCCCGCAGGATCGGTATCCCGGCTGAACAGGGCCGGGGTATCGCGGTAGACGCGATTGAGGTCGGACACCAAAGCCGAGATGCCCGAATGCAATTCGCCTTCCCAGCCCGTCAACTGCGGCCAGTCCAGGCTGCGATCCTCGGCCCATTCGCGGGTCTGACCGAATTCCTGGCCCATGAACAGCAACTGCTTACCGGGATGCGCCCACTGGTATGCCAGAAACACCCGCACGCCGGCGGCTTTGGTGAACGAGTCACCGGGCATCCGGCTCCACAAGGTGCCCTTGCCGTGCACCACCTCGTCGTGGGAGAGCGGCAGCACGAAATTCTCGCTGAAGGCATACATCATCGAGAAGGTGATCTCGTGGTGATGGAAGCTGCGGTGTATTTGATCGCGGCCGAGATAACCCAGGGTGTCGTGCATCCAGCCCATGTTCCATTTGAAGCTGAAGCCCAGGCCGCCGAGATCGGTCATCCGGGTGACGCCGGGCCAGGCCGTCGACTCCTCGGCGATGGTGACCGCGCCGGGGAAGTGCTTGTGCACGGTGGCATTGGTCTCCTGCAGGAACTGCACCGCCTCGAGGTTCTCCCGTCCGCCGTAGATGTTGGGACGCCACCCGCCCGCAGGCCGGGAGTAGTCGAGGTAGAGCATCGACGCGACGGCGTCGACCCGCAGGCCGTCGATGTGGAACTGGTCGAACCAGTACAGCGCGTTGGCCACCAGGAAGTTGCGGACCTCGCGCCTGCCGAAGTCGAAGATGTAGGTTCCCCAGTCGAGTTGCTCGCCGCGCATCGGGTCGGCGTGCTCGTAGAGCGCCGTGCCGTCGAAGCGGGCAAGCGCCCACTCGTCCTTCGGGAAATGGGCGGGCACCCAGTCGACGATGATGCCGATCCCGAGCGCGTGCAGGTGATCCACGAGGTGACGGAAATCGTCGGGATGGCCGAAGCGGGCGGTCGGCGCGTAATAGCTGGTGACCTGATAGCCCCACGAGCCGCCGAAGGGGTGTTCGGCGACCGGCAGGAACTCGACGTGGGTGAAGCCCTTCTCGATCAGGTAGTCGCCGAGTTGCTCGGCGATCTCGCGGTAGGTCAGTCCTGGCCGCCACGATCCGAGGTGGACCTCGTAGATGCTCATCGGCTCGGCGGCCGGGGCGCCGGTCGCGCGCCGGGTGAGCCACGCGTCGTCGGACCAGTCGAAGGCCGAGCGGGTGACCACCGAAGCCGTTGCCGGCGGCACGTTGGTGCGTTGGGCCATCGGGTCGGCCTTTTCCCGGATCACCCCGTCGGCGCCGTGGACCTTGAACTTGTACTGGGTGCCGTCGGCGATATCGGGGACGAAGACCTCCCAGATGCCGCTCGAACCCAATGAACGCATCGGGGCGGTGCGTCCGGTCCAGTCGAAGTCGCCGATGACCGCGACGCCATGGGCGTTGGGGGCCCACACCGAGAAGGCGGTACCGGCGACCTCGCCATCCGGGGTGGTGTAGCCGACCAGACGCGCGCCGAGGATCTCCCACAGCTGTTCGTGGCGACCTTCGCCGAACAGGTAGCGGTCGGTCTCGCCGACGCTGGGCAGGAACCGGTAGCCGTCGGCGACGACGTAGGAAGTCCGGCCACCCTTGCCGTCGGGGTATTCGACGCGATAGCGGTAGTCGATGAGTCCGTCGATGGGTACCGCGACGACGAACAGGTCGTCGGTCTGGGCGGTCATCGGGTAGTCGACGCCGCCGATGACCGCGGTCACCGACGCGGCGTGCGGTCGCAGGGTTCGCAGGATGGTGAATCCGGTGCCGGTGTCATGGGCGCCGAGGAAGGCGTGCGGATCGGGATGGGTCAGCGCGGCGAGCCGTCGCAGATCGTGGTCTGGGGCGAACGGATCGGGGTGACCGCAGACCGGGGAGGCCGTCGCGCGGGCGTCGTCTTCGGGATCGGGTGGTTGCGGGGTGGTGGTCACGGTGTCCTCGTCCTCTTCGTCGTCCCTCACCGAATACGGTAGGAAAGCTGCTGTGCCAGAGCCGGTTCCAGTGGCGGCAGCGCCAGAATGTGGGCCACCGACCGCCATGGCTCGAGCTGGATGAAGTTGGCCTGACTCCAGCTGTACTCCTCTCCGGAGACCTCGTCACGGACACCGAAGTGGTCCTGCCAATCGAATCCGAGGGACGGCATGTCGAGCCAGAGGGTCGCTGTCTCGGTGCCGAACGGGTTGAGGTTGATGACGACCAGCACCCGGTCGCCGGAGACCGGGTCGATCTTCGAGTACGCGATCAGTGCCGGGTTCTCGATGTGGTGGAAGGTGATGTTGCGCAACTGCTGTAACGCCGGATGGCGGCGGCGGATCGCGTTGAGCGAGGTGATCCACGGTTCCAGTGACTCACCGCGCGAGGACGCGGCCTTGTAATCACGGGGGCGCAGCTCATATTTCTCCGAATCGAGGTACTCCTCGCTGCCCTGCCGGACTGCGTGGTGCTCGTAGAGCTCGTAACCGGAATAGACGCCCCAGGTCGGCGCGAGGGTCGCCGCCAGTGCAGCGCGCAGCGCAAACATCCCCGGACCGCCGTGTTGCAGGCTCTCGTGCAGGATGTCGGGGGTGTTGACGAACAGATTCGGCCGCGACTCGTCGGCATGGGCGGCGAGTTCGATGCCGAACCTCTCGAGTTCCCACTTCGCGGTCTTCCAGGTGAAGTAGGTATAAGACTGCGTGAATCCGAGCCGGGCCAGGCCGTAGAGCCGCGCCGGGCGCGTGAAGGCCTCGGCCAGGAACAGCACCTCCGGGTGGCGCGTCTTGACCTCGGTGATCAGCCACTCCCACAGATTCGGTGGTTTGGTGTGCGGATTGTCGACCCGAAAGATCTTGACGCCCAGATCAATCCAGTGCAGTACGACCTGCAGGACCGCCCCGTAGATGCCTCGGCGGTCGTTGTCGAAATTCAGTGGATAGATGTCCTGATACTTCTTCGGCGGGTTCTCGGCGTAGGCGATGGTGCCGTCGGGCAGGGTCGTGAACCAGTCGGGGTGTGTCGCGGCCCAGGGATGATCCGGCGCGCATTGCAGCGCGAAGTCCAGTGCGACCTCCATGCCGAGTTCGCGGGCCCGGCCGACGAAGTACTCGAAGTCCTCCTCGGTTCCCAGCTGCGGGTGGATCGCGTCGTGGCCGCCGTCGTCGGAGCCGATCGCCCACGGCGACCCGACGTCGTCGGCGCCGGCGATCAGCGTGTTGTTGGGTCCCTTGCGGTTGACCTTGCCGATCGGATGGATGGGCGGGAGGTAGACGACGTCGAATCCCATGTCCGCGATGCGCGGCAGATCCTGGGCCGCGGTGAGGAAGGTGCCGTGTACCGGGCGCCCCTCATGGTCCCAGCCGCCGGTCGAACGCGGGAACATCTCGTACCACGATCCGAACAGCGCCCGCCGACGGTCTACCCACACGCGGTGGGTGCGGCTCTTGGTGACCAACTCGCGCACCGGGTGGTGATGCAGCAATCCGGCCACGGCGTCGGCGATCGCGGGCGCAATCCGGGTGGACAGCGACATGTCCGCAGCGCGCAGCAGCCGGATGGCATCGTCGAGAACCCCTCGTTCGGAGGGAGCGATCTGCTCGCACGCCGCCGAGAGCACGCGCGCACCGATCTCGAGGTCGTTGGCCAGATCCTCCGCCGACTGCCCGGCCTCGATCTTCTTGACGATGCCTGATCGCCACGTGGTGTACGGATCGCTCCACGCCTCGACGCGGAAGGTCCAGAAACCCTCGGCGTCGGGGACGAACGCGGCGTTGAACTGATCGGGTTCGACCGACGGCGACATCGTGAGGTTGAAGACGCGTCGCCGTGGCGCCTCGACCCGAAGGGTTACCCCGAGCGCGTCATGGCCCTCGCGCCAGGCGGTTGCACTGACCGGGATGGCCTCGCCCACAACGGCTTTGGCTGGATACTGGCCCGCCGAAACCAATGGTTGAATGTCGTCGATGCCCATCCGGCCGATCACTCACGGCCCCCTTTCTCACCTGACCGGAGGTCGGCGGTGGATGCGTCGTCGTTGCCGCGTGACGCGTGTGGCCGTGGCGTCACGTACTCATTCTGACGCCCGGACGGCTCACGCGTCTCAAGGATCAGCGTACGGGCACGCCGGTGAGCCTGCTCAGCGCCGAGCGCACCACCGCCGGATCGGTGGTCCGCCAAAACGGCGGCAGTGAGGCCGCGAGGTAGCCGCCGTATCCGGCGGTGGCCAGCCGGGAGTCGAGCACCGCCACGACGCCACGGTCGTCGACCGACCGCAGTAGCCGGCCCGCGCCCTGCGCGAGTAGCAACGCGGCATGATTGGCCGCGACCGAGAGGAACCCGTTGCCGCCGCGGGCATCGACCGCCCGCTGCCGGGCGGTGAGCAGGGGATCGTCGGGCCGCGGGAACGGAATCCGGTCGATGATGACCAGACTCAGGGACTGGCCCGGCACGTCGACGCCCTGCCATAGTGACAACGTGCCGAACAGACAGGTCGCGGGATCCTCGGCGAAGCGCTTGACCAGCGACGACGTGGTGTCGTCGCCCTGACACAGAATCGGCACCGTGAGACGGTCGGCCAGCGCGTCGGCGGCCGCCCGGGCCGCACGCATCGACGAGAACAGCCCGAGCGTGCGCCCGCCGGCCGCACCGATGAGTGACTCGATCTCGTCGAGGGTCGCCGGTGCGGGCCCGTCGCGGCCCGGACGGGGCAGATGCCGGGCGACGTAGAGGATTGCCGCACGCGGATAGTCGAAGGGTGAGCCGGCATCGAGGCCGGTCCAGCGGATGGTGCCACCATCGGACGGCGCGGACTTACCGGTCGCGGTGACGTCGCGGGCCGAACCATCTGGTGCCGGATCGTCGACGTCGTCGGCGGCGGGCGTGTCGGCACCGCGCCCGGCAGCCGGCAGACCCCAGGTGGCGGCGAGCGCGTCGAATGATCCGCCGATGGTCAGTGTCGCCGACGTGAGGATCACCGTGGCGGTCGAGAACAGCGTGGCGCGCAGCAGGCCGCCGACCGACAGTGGCGCGATGTGCAAGACCGGGCGAGTGGACGCCGACGGACCGCGACCGACGCGTTCTTGTGCGACCCAGACGACGTCGCGGCGTGCGGTGACGTCGGATTCACCAAAGGTGCCCAGTAGCCGGACGATCGTGTCGTGGAGGTCTTCGAGGCCGGTCAGTGCGGCCGAGCGCGCCGCGGCCGCACCCTCGTCGGCGCTGACGCCGGCCCCGCGGACCGGCCCGATCGCGCTGCGCGCGGCCCACAGCCGGTCTCGCAGCACCGTCAGCGTGATGCCCGCCGCGGACGGTAGTGCCGTCCATTCGCCCGGCGGGAACTCCTCGAGCAGTTCACCGAGTTGCTCGCCGGCCTCGGTGAGCGCGTCGACGGTCTCCTCGTCGACCAGCTTGCCGACGCGCTTGGCGAGGTTGCCCACCGCGGCCGCCGACACCTCGGCGGTACTGACCGAGGTGATTCGGTCGACGAGTTCGTGCGCCTCGTCGATGATGACGACATCGTGTTCGGGCAGGACGTTGGCCGGACTCATCGCATCGATCGCGAGCATCGCGTGGTTGGTGACGACGACGTCGACCGCCGAGGTCTCGCGCCGGGCGCGCTCGGCGAAGCAATCCTCGGCGTACGAGCAGTTCGACGCGCCGAGGCATTCGCGCGCCGAGACGCTGACCTGACGCCACGACCGGTCGGCGACGCCGGGGGAGAGGTCGTCGCGGTCACCGGTTTCGGTGTCGGAGGTCCACTCCCGCAACCGGGTGACCTCGCGGCCGGTGCGCGACAACTCGAAGGCATCGAAGAGCTCGCTGTCGGGTTCCTCGACGGTGCCGCCGTGGATCTTGTGCAGGCACAGGTAGTTTGAGCGACCCTTGAGGATCGCGAAGGTGGGACGACGGCGGAGTGGCCCGGTGAGCGCGTCGGCGAGCCGGGGCAGGTCGCGCTCGACGAGTTGGCGTTGCAGCGCGATGGTCGCGGTGGACACCACCACCGTGTCGCCCGAGGTGATGGCGTGCCGGATCGCAGGCACCAGATAGGCAAGCGACTTACCGGTACCGGTACCGGCCTGGACGGCCAGATGTTCGCCGGTGTCGATGGCGTGATCGACGGCGTTGGCCATGCGGAGCTGGCCGTCGCGACGGCGGCCGGACAGCGCGGTGACCGCGGCGTCGAGCAGCTCTGTCACCGAGGGGAGTTCGCTCATGTGGGTGCTCAGGGCTCTTCCGACCCGCCATAGAGCAGGTCGCCATCGAGAACGATTCCCGCCGAACTCATCTCGTCCAGTGCGGCACGCGCGGTCCGGCCGGCCACCGCGGCGGTGAAATTGAGCAGAACACGCGTGGTGAACCCGGCGCGGACGGCGTCGAGTGCGGTGGCCCGAACACAGTGATCGGTGGCGATTCCGACGATGTCGACGCTGGTGATGCCACGCTCGCGCAGCCACCCCTCGAGGCCGGCACCATCGTCGTCGGCGCCCTCGAAACCGGAGTAGGCGGCGCCGTATTCGCCCTTGGAGAACACATCGTCGACGGCCGACGTGTCGAGCGCAGGGCAGAACGCGACCCCGTCGGTCCCGACGCGGCAGTGCGGTGGCCACGAATCGATGTAGTCGGGTTCATCGGAGAAGTGGGCACCCGGATCGATGTGATAGTCGCGACTGGCCACCACTGTCCGGTAGTCGCCGACGATGCTGTTGATCGCGTGGGCCACCGCGGCGCCCCCGCGCACACCGAGAGCACCGCCTTCACAGAAGTCGTTCTGCACATCGACGATGACGAGGGCGTCGGCTGGGCGCGACTCCTCGCTCCTTGGTGAGTTGCTCATACTTCTCCTGGTGCGCTGTGCGCGACTCGAGCGGAAACGGTTGGCGGTGAACGGGCCGGGCGCCGACGTTCAGCCCAGAAGGTAGCGCGTGGGGATGGCCGGATCGCCGTGCGACAGGCCGAGTCCCTCCCATGGCAGGCTCACCAACCCGCGGGCCGACAGCTCGCGCGCATCGGACAGCGACGGCAGGTCGCCGGCCGGATCGCCGCCGCGGACCAGCGGGATCTGCAGGTCGCGGGTGATCGGCGCGTCGATGGCCGGTGGCGGGTCACCGGCGCGGTAGATGATCTCCTCGACGACAGTGCCGCTTCCTCTGGCCGCGCGGAGGGCCGACTTGGCACCGCCACGCGATTCCTTGTGGCTGGCGCGCTTGGCGACGGGAATGCCGTCGACCTCGACGAGCTTGTAGACCATGCCTGCCGTCGGCGCCCCGCTACCGGTGACCAGTGAGGTGCCCACGCCGTAGGTGTCGACGGGCTCGGCGCGCAGTGAAGCGATCGCGTATTCGTCGAGATCGCCGGAGACCACGATCTTGGTACCGGTGGCGCCCAGCGAATCGAGTTGCTCGCGAACCTGCCGGGCCAGGACACCGAGATCCCCGGAATCGATACGTACCGCGCCGAGTTGCGGGCCGGCGACCTCGATGGCGTTGCGGACACCTGCGGTGATGTCGTAGGTGTCGACGAGCAGGGTGGTGCCCACACCCAGCGCCTCGATCTGTGCGGCGAACGCGGCACGCTCGTCCGGCCCGTCGGTGCCGGCGAAGCCGAGCGTGAACGAATGTGCGGCGGTACCTGCGCTGCGCACCCCATAGGTGCGTGCCGCCTCCAGGTTGGAAGTCGCGGCGACGCCGGCGATGAAGGCCGCACGCGAGGCCGACACCGCAGCCCGCTCGTGGGCGCGACGTGAGCCCATCTCGATGATCGGGCGGCTACCCGCGGCGCTGACCATCCGAGCCGCGGCCGATGCAATCGCACTGTCGTGATTGAGGATCGACAGGATCAGCGTCTCGAGCAGGACGGCTTCGGCGAAACTCGCGCGCACGGTCATGATCGGCGAACCCGGGAAGTACAGTTCGCCCTCGCGGTACCCGTCGATCTCGCCGGAGAACCGGTAGTCGCGCAGCCAGGCGATCGTGTCGGCGTCGCAGAACCGCTCGAGCAGCGCGATCTCCGCGTCGCCGAACCGGAAGTGGGCGAGTTCGTCGATGACGCGCCCGGTACCGGCCACGACGCCGTACCGGCGACCGTCGGGCAGCCGCCGCGCGAACACCTCGAACACGCATCGGCGATGCGCGATCGGATGTCGCAGCGCGGCACGGACCATGGTGACCTCATAGTGATCGGTCAGCAGGGCAGTGTTGTCCACGTTGATGATCCCTTACCCTTGGACGTATGGCGCCTGACGGAATGCGTGCGCATGAGGCTACTCCCGGAGGTGCGGCGGTTGCCGAGCCCACCGTCGCCGAAGGTGCATCGGATCTCGACCGCCCGTGGATGACAGTTGTCTGGGACGACCCGGTCAATCTGATGCGGTATGTCACCTTCGTGTTCCAGAAGATCTTCGGCTACTCCGAGGCCCACGCGAACGAACTGATGATGCAAGTCCACACCGAAGGCCGGGCCGTGGTGTCCAGCGGTGGCCGCGACAAGGTCGAAGCCGATGTGAGCAAGCTGCATGCGGCCGGCCTGTGGGCGACGATGCAGCGGGATTGCTGACCCCGGCGTGCGCACCTGGAAACGACAGGGCCGCGGTTCGCGGATGCGGATCTGCTCCAACCTCGAACGGCATGAGGTGGAGTTGCTGGTCTCGATGGTCACCTCATTGGTCGAGTTGCTGACCGAGCGTGAATCGAGCGCCCCGGACGACGAACTGGCGCGGATGACCGGAATCCGCACCGGGCACACGTCGGCGCCGGCCGACCTCACCCTCGGCCGGTTGCTACCCGACTTCCACCGCCCCGATCAGGAACGCGACCTCAGTGCCGAGGTGGTCAACGGTGACCTCAACGCGGCGTTGCGCAGCCTCAACGAACCGAAGATCATCGACGCGAAACTCGAGGCCGCGCGGACCCTGCTCGACTCGCTGCCGCCCGGCGGCGGCGACGTCGCCCTGACCGAGGCGCAGGCCCTGGACTGGCTGAGTGCGCTCAACGATGTGCGTCTGGCACTCGGTGCGATGCTCGGTATCTCCGAGGACACCCCCGACCAGCTGCCGGAGGGCCACCCGCACGCCGCGCACCTCGACGTCTACCACTGGCTGACGGTGATGCAGGAACTGCTGGTGGAGTCGTTGCTGTGATCGACGGCGTGACCGTACCGACACCCGAACAGGCGGTCCGCGGCAATCGCATCACCGATGTCGGCGGGATCACCGTCGGACATCATCACCGCGTCGATCCGGACGTGACCGTCGGCGGTGGCGGTGGCGGTGGCGGTGGCGGTCGCGACGAGCCGGCCGGCACGGGATGGGCCAGTGGGACCACGGTCGTGCGGATCGACGGACCGCATCCGTGTGCGGCGGTCGATGTGCGCGGTGGCGGGCCGGGCACGCGCGAGACCGATCTGCTCGACCCGACGAACACCGTCACCACCGCGCACGCGATCGTGCTCACCGGCGGCAGTGCCTACGGCCTGGCCGCCGCGGACGGGGTGATGGCCGAACTCGAGAGCCAAGGTGTCGGGCTGGCCATGGATGCCCAAGGTCATGTGGTGCCGATCGTGCCCGCCGCCGTGATCTTCGACCTTCCGGTGGGCGCGTGGCACAACCGCCCTTCGGCCGAGTTCGGTGCCGCGGCGCTGCGGGCTGCCGCGACGGACTTCGCGCTGGGCAGCGTCGGCGGTGGTGCGGGGGCACGGGCCGGTTCCCTCAAGGGCGGCGTGGGCACCGCGAGCCGCCGGATCGAGGACGGTCCCGCGGCGGGTGTGGTGGTCGGGGCGGTGATCGTCGCCAATCCCGTCGGTGCGGTGATCGACCCGGACACCGGGTTGCCCTGGTTTGCCGGCGAGCACGATCTCGCTCGTCTGGGCCTACAGACACCCAACCCCGCGGAGCTGGCCGATCTCCGCGAAATCGCCCGGAAGGCAACGGTTCTCAACACCACCATCGGTGTCGTGGCCACCGACGCGGGCTTTGCGCCGTCGTCGTTGCGGCGAGTGGCGATGTCGGCGCACGATGGGCTTGCGCTCGCCATCCGGCCGGTCCATTCACCGCTCGACGGCGACACGATCTTCGCGGTGAGTACCGGGTCCCGGATGGTGGAGCCGACACCGCAAATACCCGCGGGGATGTATCCCGACACCGCTGTTCTCGCGCAGGTGTGCGCGGTCGCGACCGAGGTGACCCGTGACGCCGTCGTCTCGGCGGTCATCGCCGCGCACCCGATCGCCGGGATCCCCGCCTACCGACACGTGATGCCGTCAGCGCTGCGCTGACGGCATCACGTCCGGAGGTGCCCGCCCACCGAGGACGGGTCGGCGAATCACTCGTGGCCGGAGGTGCACACCCAGGTGTAGATCTCGCCGCCACCGGCGGAGTAGAGAGCGTTGGACTGAGCCGAGTAGAGGCTCGGCCCGCGGCCATAGCCCCAGTACGACGGCGACGACGCGACCGCGCCGCAGCCGTTGACGAAGCTGACGACGACCTTGCAGCCGTAACCGCAGGCGTTCAGGGCCGCGCTACTCGCCTGACCATAGGAGTCGTAGTCCCACGCTCGACCGGTGGAACCGGACGAGGTGTTCAATGCGATCGCCCCGTAGTAGTTGCCGTAGGCATTGGCGGGGGCGGGTTCGAGCGCCGCGGGCACGACGACCGCCGCACCCACCGCGCCGACGGCGGCCGCCGAGGCCACCAGACGCTTCCGAATACTCATGAGCTGTCTCCTTGTGGTGAGTGGGTGATCAGGCCGGGACGCGTGAGGCGTCGGCGGGATTGGGCGGCGACGACGGGGTCGGCGTCGCGATGTCCGACGGCTTGGCGACCTCGACGGTGTTGTTCCAGTTCGACAGGTTGATCGTCATCTTGGCGTCGGTGGCCGGGATGAGGACGACACGCGCGAGCTGGTTGTCCGAGGTGATCCACACGTTGACCGGGACCTGTGCGTCCTGGTTGCTGGTGATGTTGGTCCCGGTGAGGGGGGCGAGTACCTTGGCCGCGACCGTCCCGGTGATGCGGGTGGCCTTGGTCCCGTCGACGTCGGCGAGGCCGGAGGACTTCGGGTTCTGGATGTTGCGCAGCAGGTTGGCGAGTCCCTTCTCCGGGTTCAGTACCGCCGAGACGTCGTAGATCGACCGGCCGTCGCCGTAGTCGACGTATCCCTTGTTGCCGATGTCGGCGTATAGGTGCTTGTCGACGTAAACGAACGGTGCCGTGGCCTCGGTGGTACCGAGCAGGACCGTCGCGGTGCCCTTCGCCGCGGTCGCGGGCTTGGCGACGAGATCGGCGTCGACCTTCTTCGCCGTCACGTTCGGGACCTTGCCGTCGACGGTGAGGTTCAGATGGGCGCCGGTCAGCGCGGCCGTCTTGTCGGCGGCGGCATTGACCAGAGCGGCGGGATCGGAGTTCGACTGTGAGGTGGCGGTGTTGTTGCCGCCGGACCCGCCGTCGGAATCCGATGAGCACCCGGTGAGTGTGATGGCCGCGGCGACACCCGTCGCGAGAGCGGCCGTGACAACACGGTGGGCACGGTACATGTGGTGAGCTCCTTACTTCTGTGGTTCCCCCGAGGCCCGGGATCGACTGTCGAAACCGGCACCGCAGATCGTGAACTGTGCGAAACGCTATAACGCCCGACCAGGGCGACGAAACCGGCGTAGTTCGCCCAGATGACGAAGCTCGCCAAACGGTCCCGAGGTGCGGACCCCCGGGTGTGCGGTCTCCGGCGCAAGGCCGCACGGAATAGGCTCGCAGGCGGCGACGTTGGCAAGCCACGATGTGAGCAGAGGTCCTGGAGTCGCCGGGACGGGCAGAGGTAGGGAGTGGGCGCGGTGCTGCGGATCAGCCGTGAGCTGGTGGATCAGATGGTCGCGCATGCGCGCGACGATCACCCCGATGAGGCGTGCGGGGTGATCGCGGGTGCCGAGGGTTCCGACGATCCGCAACGGTTCATCCCGATGCTCAATGCCGAACGGTCGCCGACCTTCTACCGCTTCGACTCGCTCGAGCAGTTCAAGGTGTGGCGCGAGATGGACCGCCGTGACGAGGAGCCGGTGGTGATCTATCACTCGCACACCGCGACGGCCGCGTATCCGAGTCGGACCGATGTGTCCTACGCCGGCGAGCCCAACGCCCACTATGTCCTGGTGTCCACCCGCGAGCCCGACACCGACGAGATCCGCAGCTACCGGATCGTCGACGGATTGGTCACCGAAGAAGAGATCGAGATCAGGAGTTGAACCCATGGCGGTAATCGTGTCCATCCCGACGATCCTGCGCACCCACACCGGCGGTGAGAAGCGGGTCGAGGCAACGGGATCCACGCTCTCCGAAGTCATCGACAACCTCGAGTCGGCCAACCCCGGACTCCGTCAGCGACTGGTCGCCGACGGCAAACTGCACCGCTTTGTCAACATCTACGTCAACGACGAGGACGTCCGCTTCTCCGGCGGTCTCGACACCACGATCGGCGACGGCGACGAGGTCACCATCCTGCCGGCGGTGGCGGGCGGTTGCTGAGGACGTGACGCGCTACGACTCGCTGATCGCCTCGGTCGGCAACACCCCGCTCATCGGTCTGCAGCGACTCTCCCCGCGCTGGGACGACTCCGATCCCGCCGATCCCGACGGTGGTGCGCACGTACGGTTGTGGGCCAAGCTCGAGGACCGCAACCCGACCGGCTCGATCAAGGATCGACCGGCGCTGCGGATGATCGAGCAGGCCGAACGCGACGGCACCTTGCGCCCGGGCGCCACCATTCTCGAACCGACCAGTGGCAACACCGGTATCTCGTTGGCGATGGCCGCGAAACTCAAGGGCTACCACCTGATCTGCGTGATGCCGGAGAACACCTCCGACGAGCGTCGGTCAATGCTGAAAATGTATGGCGCAGAAGTCATCTCGTCGCCGGCGGCCGGTGGTTCCAACACCGCGGTGCGCGTCGCGAAGGAACTCGCCGCGCAGCACGGCGACTGGGTCATGCTCTACCAGTACGGCAACGAGGCCAACTGGCGTGCGCACTACGAGGGCACCGGCCCGGAGCTCTACGCCGATCTGCCCGAGATCACCCACTTCGTCGCCGGCCTCGGCACCACCGGCACCCTCATGGGGGTCGGACGCTATCTGCGTGAACGTGACCCGGACATCGAGATCGTGGCCGCCGAACCGCGCTACGGCGATGAGGTGTACGGACTGCGCAACATCGACGAGGGCTTCGTCCCGGAGCTCTACGACGATTCCGTGCTCACCCGCCGGTTCTCGGTGCAGGGCGTCGACGCCGTCGCCCGCGTCCGCGAACTCATCGACGCCGAGGGGATCTTCGCCGGGATCTCCACCGGCGCGATCCTGCAGGCCGCCCGCGGTATCGGACGGAAGTCACTCAAGAGCGGCAGGCGCGCCGACATCGGGTTCGTCGTGCCCGACGCGGGCTGGAAGTATCTGTCGACCGGCGCCTACGCCGGTAGCCTGGAGGAGGCCGAGCAGGCGCTGGAGGGACAACTCTGGGCGTGAGCCGAGCCCCGAGATCACCGCAGCGAGTGGCCGTGAGGCCCGAGGAGACCATCATCGACGCGACCCAGACACCGCCGAGGGCGCCGGCGCGGCGCCCGTTGTGGCAGCGCTCGGCGCTGGTCATGGTGTTCCTCGTCGTCGGGCTGATCATCGTCGAGGCGATCGACGCCGCCACCCATTACGACCTCGACTCGGCCGGCATCGAGCCGCGCCGGATCGACGGACTCGACGGCATCGTGTGGTCCCCGTTCCTGCACGCCAATTGGGACCATCTGTGGACCAACCTCGCCGTCGGCGTGGTGCTGGGCTTCCTGCTGCTGCTGGCCCGTCGATTCCTCTTCGTCACCGCGGTCGTGTGGATCGCGTCCGGGCTGGGGGTGTGGCTGTTCGCGCCGACCGGATCGGTCACCGTCGGGGCGTCCGGAGTGATCTTCGGCTGGCTCGCCTACCTGCTGGTGCGCGGGTTGTTCAACCACAACGTGTGGCAGATCCTCGGTGGCGTCGTGCTCTTCGTCGTCTATGGATCGGTGCTCTGGGGAGTGCTGCCCACCGATCCCATGGTGTCCTGGCAGGGCCATCTGTTCGGCGCGATCGGTGGGGTGCTCGCCGCCTGGTTCCTCGCCGACCGCGACCGCCGACGGCGTGTCCCTCCAGGTCCTGCGCACCCCGACTCGACGCCGCCGGGGGTGGCGTCATAGGAAACCCAGGAGCGGACGCCGCGATCGGCATCTTCGATTCGGGCGTCGGCGGGCTCACGGTGGCCCGCGCCGTCATCGACCTGCTGCCCGACGAGGACATCGTCTACATCGGCGACACCGCGAACGGACCGTACGGTCCGTTGACGATTCCGGAGATCCGCAAGCACGCCCTCGCCATCGGTGACGACCTCGCCGAACGGGGCGTCAAGGCGATCGTGATCGCCTGCAACACCGCATCGGCGGCCTGCCTGCGCGACGCGCGGGAGCGGTACGCCCCGATCCCGGTCGTCGAGGTGGTCCTGCCCGCCGTGCGGCGCGCGGTGGTGGCCACCAAGACCGGGCGCATCGGTGTCATCGGCACCGTCGCCACGATCGCCTCGCAGGCCTACCAGGATTCCTTCGCGGCCGCCCGCGACGCCGAGATCACCGCGGTGGCCTGTCCGCGCTTCGTCGACTTCGTCGAACGTGGGATCACCAGCGGACGCCAGATCCTCGGGCTGGCCGAGGGCTACCTCGAGCCGCTCCAGGAAGCGGGGGTCGACACCGTCGTCCTCGGCTGCACGCATTACCCGCTGCTGTCGGGGGTGATCCAGCTCGCGATGGGCGACGAGGTCAGCCTCGTCTCCAGTGCGGAGGAGACCGCCAAGGACCTGTTCCGGGTGCTGACCCGCTCGGACATGCTCCATCCGCACACCGACCGGGACGCCGCCCGCGTCTTCCAGGCCACCGGCGACCCGGAGTCGTTCGCCCGACTGTCCAGTCGGTTCCTCGGCCCGACCGTGAGCTCGGTCGCCCGGATCTGACGGCGATCACGGGCCGCTTCGGGGCGGTGTGGGTCGAGTTGTGGTCGGATACCCGGCCGCCTGGTGGCGCACGCGTGGCAAGGTGGGGCATATGCGTGTCACCGTGCTCGGTTGTTCGGGAAGTGTGGGTGGTCCAGGTGCGGCCTGTTCGGGCTACCTGTTCTCGGTGCCCGGTGAACGGCCCGTGCTGGTCGACTGCGGGCCGGGGGTCTTCGGTGAGCTGATGCGGGTCTGCGATCCGGACAACATCTCGGTCCTGTTGTCGCACATGCACGCCGACCACTGCCTCGACCTGCCGACGATGCTGGTCTGGCGACGCTACGCACCGCCCGGGCCGGCCCCGGAGAAGGCACCCCTGTACGGCCCCGCCGGAGTGGGCATGCGAATCGGGGCGGCCTCGTCGGAGTATCCGGGCGAGGTCGACGACATCACCGACTCCTTCGACGTCCACGAATGGTCCGACGGAATGGAGATCACCCTCGGTGGCATGACGATTCTGGCCGCCGAGCTCGACCATCCGCCGGAGACCTATGGGCTGCGCATCACCGGTCCGGAAGGTCACGTCATCGTCTTCAGCGGTGACACGGGTCCCTGTGAGGAACTCGTCGAGCTGGCCGCCGACGCCGATCTGTTCCTCTGCGAGGCGTCCTGGACCCACGATCCGGCGAATCGCCCCAAGCATCTGCACTTGTCCGGGATCGAGGCGGGTGAGGCGGCGGCGAAGGCCAACGCCAAGGCGCTCGCGATCACCCACGTCGCTCCGTGGTGCGATGCGTCGGTGATCCTGGCAGAGGCCCGCAGCACTTTCAGCGGTCCGGTCGAGCTCGTGCGGCAGGGGCAGATCTTCCACTTCTGAGCACCCGCCCGAGGCATTGGGCGAGCCGTCGGCCGCGGTGTCTACAGTTGAGCGCGTGACGACACGCGCTGACGGCAGAGCCGACGACGAACTCCGACCGATCACCTTCACCCGCGGATTCACCTCCCACCCGGCGGGTTCGGTCCTGGTGGAATTCGGTCAGACCCGGGTGATGTGCACCGCCAGCGTCACCGTGGGCGTGCCGCCGTGGCGGCGCGGGTCCGGGCTGGGCTGGCTGACCGCCGAATACGCGATGCTGCCCGCGGCCACCCACGAACGCTCGCGGCGTGAATCGGTGAAGGGCAAGATCGGTGGCCGCACCCATGAGATCAGCCGGCTGATCGGCCGGTCGTTGCGTGCCTGCATCGACCTCGCCGCACTGGGCGAGAACACCATCGCCGTCGACTGCGACGTCCTGCAAGCAGACGGCGGCACCCGTACCGCGGCCATCACCGGCGCATACGTCGCGCTCGCCGACGCGGTGACGTGGCTGGGTGCGGCGGGCAAACTGTCCGACCCGCAACCGCTGTCCTGCATGATCGCGGCGGTCAGCGTCGGCGTCGTCGACGGCCGGGTGCGGCTGGACCTGCCGTACGAGGAGGATTCGCGCGCCGAGGTCGACATGAACGTGGTGGCCACCGACGCCGGCACACTCGTCGAGGTGCAGGGGACCGGTGAGGGCGCCACCTTCCCGCGCGCCACCCTGGACAAGTTGCTCGATCTCGCCGAGGTGGGCACCGCCAAGCTCTTCGACGCGCAGCGGGCCGTCCTCGAGCAGCCCTACCGGGGCGAGCTCCCGGCCTGATGGCGCCCCGCCGCGTGCTGCTGGCCAGCCGCAACGCCAAGAAGCTCGCCGAGCTGCAGCGCGTGGTCGACGCCGCGGGCATCGTCGGGCTCGAGGTCATCGGGCTCGCCGCCGTGCCCGAGTACCCCGAAGAGCCGGAGACCGGTGCGACATTCGAGGAGAACGCGCTGATCAAGGCCCGGTCGGGGGCACGTGCGACGGGTCTGCCGTGTCTGGCCGACGATTCGGGGCTGTCGGTGGATGCGCTGGGCGGGATGCCCGGCGTGCTGTCGGCCCGTTGGAGCGGCCGGCACGGCGACGACGTGGCCAACAACGAGCTGATGCTGGCACAGATCGCCGACGTCCCTGACGAGCGTCGTGGTGGTGCCTTCGTGTCGGCGTGCGCACTGGTCCTGCCGGACGGCACGGAGACGGTGGTGCGGGGAGAGTGGCGCGGAACCATCCTGCGGGCCGGTCGCGGTGCCAACGGATTCGGCTACGATCCGCTGTTCGTGCCCGACGACGCGGTGGCCGCCGGCCGTTCGTCGGCCGAACTGACCGCGCAGGAGAAGGATTCGCTGAGTCATCGCGGAAAAGCGTTGGCGCAGTTGGTGCCTGCGCTACAGGACCTCGCCGGCTGAGTTCGGTCACCGGCCCGGGGAGTGGAGAAGGTCCGCGACCTACAGGGTCTCGCCACCGATCCCGTACTGCGCCTTCACTTCCTTGGTGCGGATGTGCTCGACGTAGAAGGACAGGAACGGGATGGTGCCGGCGATGGCGGTCACCACGATCTTGCCGAGCGGCCACCGCACCTTGATCGCGAGATCCACGGCCATGATCAGGTACACGAAGTAGACCCACCCGTGCACGATCGGCACGAAGTCCAGCGAGTCGACGCCGAAGCCGTATTTGAGGATCAGCTCGAGGACCAGGAGCAGCAACCACAGGCCCGTGACCCACGCCAGCACGCGGTAGCGGAGCAGGGAACCCTTGACCTTCTCGATGGGTGCGGTGGTGGGCTGGGCGGTCTCGGTCACTTCGAGCGGTCCTCACTGACGGATGAATCGGGCATGGCCGTCGCCAGGCGACCGTTGACTGCGGCATGGTCGGCGGCGCTGAGTTCGGCCAGGTATCGGTTGTATTCGCGCATCGTGTCGTCGTCATCTCCCGAGGAGTGATTGTGCAGCGACGATGCGCTGGGGGTGGTGGGGCGCTCGGGAAGCAGATCCTGCGGGATCTCGCGGATGCCCTTCTCGGCGGCCTCCTTCTGCAGCTCCTCCGGATTGCTCTCCAGGACGACGAAGCGCCGGTACGCCCAGATGAACGCGAATCCGAATGCCGGCCACTGCAATGCGTAGCCCAGGTTCTGGGCGGTTCCGCCACCCGATTCGTAGGTATCCCACTGCCACCACGCCAGGCCCAGGCACACGATCGCGGCCAGTGCGACCAGCACGAGGAGCGCTGGGCGGTGGCGGCGACGGCCGGACTGCACGGACATACCTACGACGGTACCTGGCCTGCACGGATGGGTTCGCCCCTGGCCCCGTGATCTGCGTCAAGGCGTTGGCGTGGCGCGTCGATCGTTCCGGCGTCCGGTGCGGGTGACCGCCGTTGCGGACGGTACTCTGGTGCCCGCACGCGCGAGTGGCGGAATTGGCAGACGCGCTGGATTTAGGTTCCAGTGTCTACGGACGTGGGGGTTCAAGTCCCCCCTCGCGCACCATCAAAGTCGCTGTTCGAATCAACACGCCATTGGACGGATTCGGCATGGTCGCCCGATTGTGAAGTCAACTTGTGGGGTGGGCGTCCAGATTCGCTTGACCATGGCCGGTCAAGAGAGGAAGACCACGGGCGCCCAAAGCGGGCGCAGCTCTTCGAGCCCGAACCAGTCCAATCGACCTATTGACGAGACCAAACGTGGATGATGCAGACGGAGCGCTGGTTGGACGGTCTATCGCTGACTGCACTCGACTGATGTCGGCGTCTCCCGGGCTGCTGAGCCGGCAACGGCAGAGGGGCGGTGGGTGACCCGGCGGCTTCGGGCGGCAAACAGCATCAGAGGCCTGTGCCCGCTCCGTCAGGCATGGGTGACCTCGCGTGTGCGATCGGGCGCCGAAGACGGTGCACTTGCGGGGTCGGCGGGGAACAGGCGGCATTTCTCGGGCCGGAAGCCGATCCGGACGGGACCGACCGCTCTCCGTTCGTGGTCGACGACGGTGATGTCGTGGTCGCCGCTCCGGATCACATAGCGGAAGGCCGAGCCCACGAACATCCGTGACGTGATGATTCCGTGGACCGGGAAGCGGGTCGGATCCGCGTCGCCGGCACCGATCTCGATGTCCTCGGGACGGACCATCACCAACACGTCGCCACGCTGGCGGTCGTCGTCGACGACCAACGTCGGTCCGTCCCCGCGCAGCCGCACCGCCGCTGTGGTGTCGGAGTGTCCGGAAGCGTTGCCGGGCAAGAGATTCGCTGACCCGAGGAAGGATGCGACGAATGGGTTTCGCCGGGTTGCGATAGATCTCTTCCGGCGCGCCCACCTGCTCGATGCGTCCGTCGTTCATCACGATGATGCGATCACTGAGCGACAGCGCCTCGTCCTGGTCGTGGGTGACGAAGATCGTCGTGAGGCCCACCGTGGACTGGAACTCCTTGAGCCAGTTGCGGGCCTGCTCGCGAAGTTTCGCGTCCAGGTTGGACAGCGGTTCGTCAAGGAGCAGGACCCCAGGCGAGTAGACGACGGCCCGCGCGAGCGCCACCCGCTGTTGCTGACCGCCGGAGAGCTGGTAGGGGTACCGGTCGGCCAGCCCCTCCAGTCCGACCATCGACAGCGCTTCATGCACCTTCGGCGCGATCTCGTCCTTGCCGACCTTGCGCAGCCGCAACGGGTAGGAGACATTCTCGGCCACCGTCTTGTGCGGCCAGAGCGCATACGACTGGAACACCACCCCGCAGTTGCGGCGCTCCGGCGGCCGGTCGATCGAGCGTTCGCTGTCGAAGAGGACTTCCGACCCGCAGGTGATGGTGCCGCGTGTCGGGCGGGTCAGGCCGGCGATCGACATCCGTGAGGCGATCAAACGTCTCGAAGCCGATGGACTACTCGAACGGATGGGTCCGCGAACGGTTCGCGTCGCTGCACCCACCCATGCCACCCAGGGGCAGCGGGCCGAAGTGGAGATCGCCCTACGGGGCAAGGTGTCCCGGCTTGCCGCGATCCACGCCACCGAGGACGACATCGCGCACCTGACAGAGCTTTTCGACGCCGCCGAGGACCAAAGCCGCCTCTACAACGCGCGGGTCGAAGAGGGCCTGCTGATCGATGGGTACGCCGAACACGTCTACGCCAGGATTCAGGAGTTCAACGCCGGTATCCTGGCCAGCACGCACAATCCGGTGCTGGTACGACTCTTCGAGCAAACGCGGGCACTGTCGAGCGCCGAGCGTCGCGAACGTTCCCTGGACCGCTTGGAAAACGATCAAACCTTCGGTCGCGCCCGGTGGGACAGTCACCGCCGGACGTTGGACGCTATTCGAAGTCGTGATCCCGATCTTGCCGAACGAACCGCGCTGGAACGGGCAGAGAGCGCCATGCGGGATCTGACCGCAGGGCACGATGAACCCGCGTGAGCGCCGACGGGTCCGTGACGGCAGTCGGTCCGTCGGTCGTGCGCTGGTGATAGAGGGCAGCGACCACCACACCGGCGATCACGAGTGTTCCGCCGGTCCAGATCGTTGCGCGTGCGCCCACATGTTGCCCGATCCATCCCATGATCGGTGCGACGATCGGTGTTCCGCCGAACGTGACCGTCATGTAGAGAGCCATGATCCGGCCGCGATAGGACGGGTCGACCGCTATCTGCACCGCGGTGTTCGCGCCGTTGAGCACGGTGATGGAACACAGTCCGACCAGGGGCGCGACCGCGACGAAGGCGATGTAGGAAGGCATGGCGCCCCAGAGCAACTCGGCACACCCGAAGGCGAGCGCGGCAGTCCCGACCAAACGCGCGCCGATGGTGCTGCGCCGCGCGGCCAGCAACGAGCCCAGCAGTGAGCCGATGGCCAGACACGAAGTGACAAGAGCGAATTGGCCGGCACCCTTGCCGAATTCCTTCGTCGCCATCAATGCGGTCATGATCTCGAAGTTGAGGCCGAATGCTCCCGTGAACGCGGCGATGATGATGATCGCCACGAGCCGTGGCTGCGCGGCCAGGTGCCGAAAACCCTCGCGCAGTTGCCCGGGTCGGCGCGGACTGCGGTGCGGGGCCTGGAGGCGACTCACATCCATGCGGTGCAACTGGATCAGGACTGCCAGATAGGAGCCGGCGTTGATCAGCATGACGACGCCGGTGGCCGAAATGCCTTGGCCGAGTGCGCCGATGATCGCTCCGGCCAACGCCGGGCCGACGAAATGTGCGGCGTTGAACGACGCCGAGTTGAGGCCGACCGCGTTGGGCAGGTCTTTTGGTGGAACCATCTCCGAGACAAACGAGTTGCGGGCGGGGCCGTCGAATGCCGCCGCGATACCGAAGATGACGACGATGACGTAGACGAGCCACAGGGCAATGGCGCCGGTGATCGCGAGCACGCCGAGCACCAGCGACACGACTGCCATGGTGATCTGGGTGCTCTCCAGGACGCGTCGCTTGGAGAAGCGGTCGACGACGAGACCGGCATATGGAGTGAGCAGCAGTGTCGGCAGGAACTGGAGGCCGGTGGCGATTCCCAGTGCGGTCCCGTCATGCGTCAGCTGCAGCACCAGCCAGTCCTGCGCGATCCGCATCATCCAGGTGCCGATGCTCGAGATCGCACTCCCGGCGAAGTAGTTCCGATAGTTGGGGTGACGCAGTGAACGGAAGGTGCTGCTCACCATCCGCCGCCGTGGGGCGTGGCGTCGAAAGGTGCGGCTATGCCTGCGGGGTGCTGTGCGCGGTCCCCCTCGCGATCATGCGGTGCGGGATGGGCGAGCGCGACAGCGGATTTCATGGTGTGGTGGGTGCTCCGTTCTGTGGTTGTGTCCGGTTCCCGTCTCGGCTAGTCCAAGACGTCCATCAAGGTCTGTTGGCGCTTGGTGGCCTTCGCGCGGATCTCGCCGACGTCGGCGGTGAGGACCTCGCGGTCCTTGACGACGGTCTGCCCGTCGACCAGGACGGTGTGCACGTCACGTCCGCTCGCGCATTCGTAGAGGAATGCCTCCTCGGAGGCATATCCGGCCGCGTCGGGTCCGTCGGTGGCGATGAGAACGATGTCGGCGCGCTTGCCGATCTCGAGCGAGCCGGTATGGGACGAGATCCCCATGGCGCGAGCGCCTCCGACGATCGCCATGTCGAGCGGCTCGTGCGGCTGCACGGCATTGCGGTTGTGCACGGACGTCCCATAGATGAACTGCTGTCCGATGCGGGCGAGCATCGCCACCCGAAACAGATCCAGGGTGCCCAAGCCGGCCACCCCGTCGGTGCCCAGACCGATCTTGACGCCGCGTCGCCACATGGCCAGCGCCGGTGGCGCACCGATCCCGTAGTTGCCTTTGGCGCAGTGTGCGGCGGAGACGCCGTGGGCGGCATACTTGTCCACGTCATCGGGGTCGGCAAGGATCGAATGGGCACCGTGCAAGGTCTCGTCGAACACGCCCAGGTCGATGAGGTAGTCGACGGGCCGCTTGCCGTAGCGCTCCAATGTGAAGTCGATCTCGTAGGTGCCCTCGACGAGGTGCGTGTGAACCTTGACCCCTCGCTTCGAGGCTTCCCGGTGAATGTCGACGATGAGTTCTGGTGTGCAGGAGATAATCTGCCGCAACGACATTCCGCCGGTCACGCGTGCCGAACCGTCGGCGGCGGCGGGGAACTTCTCGACCACCTCGATGTTGCGGGCGAGTGCATGTTCGGCCGAGTCCACCATCGAGCCGGGGATCCGTTCGCCCCCGTCCATCGTCGACAGCGACACGGCGCCACGGATGCCGGTGGTCTCGGCGGCGGACGCCATGGCCTCGGGATGCGGCCCGCCGGCCTCGAAGAACGACGTCGTCCCGGTCTGGAGCATCGACGTGTAGGCCAACAGTCCGGAGAGTTCGACGTCGTCGTAGGACAGCGCCGCCTCGAACGGAACCAGATATTCGCGCCACGTCGGAATCCGAAGTGCCTTGCGGGCGCCGAGAGTCGACAACAATCCGCGCATGAGCGTTTGTGCGGTGTGCAGATGAGCGTCGGTCAGGCCGGGGATGGCGATCTTGCCGTCGGCGAAGATCCGCTCGCGGGCCGTCCACCGCGAGTTGATGTCGGCAGTTGTCCCGATATCGACGATGACACCGGCGTCGATGGCGATCGCACCGTCACCGGTCGTCGCCCGTGCCGGGTCAAAGGTCACCACATGTGCATTCTGGATGATCAGATCGATGTTCGGCATTCCGCGGTCCTGACGATGGTAGGGATCTGGGCGCGCAGCCCGGGTATCGCCGGTCCACGCGTACGCTGCGCTAAACCGATTTTGCACGGGCGGCCACGGCTGCGCAACGCGTGCGGTTTCACTTCGCGTGAACGTAACGAGGCCGAAACCACCTCCGGTTGCCGCGCCGGCAGGTGCGTGGCGGTTGCCGGTTGTACGATCGGCAACCACACCGGGATCGCGCGCGAGATCCGGATGATCGAAGAGAGAATGGGCGAAGGAGATCTGTGGGCGAGAAGAAGCCGCGGCCGACGATCGCCGATGTGGCGGCGCGTTCCGGAGTCTCCCGGACGACCGTATCGATGGCGCTCAACGGAAAAGGGCGGATCGACCCCGCGACCCGGGAACGCGTCCGGGTGGCCGCCGCCGAACTGAACTACCGCGCAAGCGTTCGGGCGCAACGACTCCGCGGCGGACGCGCACATTCGATCGCCCTGATCACCGCGCTGCCCGCGACGATCGTGGGAGAGGCCTCGCACCAGGGTTTCCTTCTCGACCTGGCGTTGCCCGCCGCACAATTCTGTCTGGAAAGCGGCTATTCGCTGGTTCTCGTTCCGCCACTGGAAACCGAGGATCATCTCGACGCGCTCGATATCGACGGCGCCATCGTCATCGACCCCGAAGACGACGATCGGCGGTGTAATGCGCTGGCCCAACGGGGGGTTCAGGTGGTGACCATCGGCGCCGCCGACGGGGTCGACGCCGCGGGTGTCATCGACCGCGGGCTCGGCGGCGCCGACGTGATGATCGACCACCTGGAGCGCAACGGTGCGCGTGACATCGTGGTGCTCTCCAGCGCCGAGTCGTATCCGATCAAGAAGGCAGTACTGACATACACCGAGCTGAAGGCGGCGCATCCGAAATCGGAACGACCGATCACCGTCGCGTTCGCCCCCGCGGCCGCCGGGGAGAAGGGGGGTGAGGATGCCGCACTGGAGATCTTGTCCGGCACGTCCCGTCCCGACGCGATCTATGCACCGCTGGATGCGTTCGCCGTCGGCGTGGCCCGGGCGGCGGCGCGACTCGGCATTGCGGTGCCCGACGAGCTGATGGTCGCCACCAACTACGACGGGCGTCGGGCGAACCTCGTCCAACCCCCGCTGACCGCACTGGATCTCCACCTGCCCGAGATGGCACACGCCGCGGCGTCGTTGCTGCTTTCCATCCTCGAGGACGACGACGATACGACCGAATCGCCGCGTGTGGTCACCGCGCCGGTTCCCACTGTGGTCGCGCGCGGCTCGACCGGTCGGATGAAGGCCGTCGCGAAGCAGAGTCGCGAGAGCAGCCGCCGCGCATGACGATCCGGATCGAGCCGCTCACCGACGTCGAATGCGTGCTCGGGGAGTCGCCGATGTGGGATCCCGACGCGGAGCGACTCTACTGGGTCGACAGTTTCGGCCGGATGATCCACCACGTCCGACCCGATGGATCCGAGCTGGGGCATGTCCGGGTCTCGGCGAATATCGGATCGATGGTTCTCGACACCGACGGCAAGGCAATGGCCGCGATGAAGACCGGCATCCACCGGATCGATCTCGATTCGGGTGAGAGCGAGCGGCTGCATCATCCCGAAAAGCCGCGTCCGGCCAACACACTCAACGACAGCAAGGTCGACCGGGCGGGCCGGATGTGGTTCGGATCGATCGCCGGCGGTGACCATGCCGACGCGAGTCTGTATCGCCTCGATCCGGATCTGAGTCTGCATGTCCTCGACGGCGGCATCGGGATCTCCAACGGCCCATGCTTCGCTCCGGACGACGCCACGTTCTATTTCTCCGACAGTGCCGCGGAAACGGTGTACGCCTACGACTTCGACGTCGCGAGCGGTTCGCTGAGCAACAAGCGAGAGTTCCGCACCGCACCCGCCGCCGGTGCCTCGGTCGACGGAGCCACCGTCGACGCCGAAGACCACTACTGGTGTGCACACGTCTACGGGAGTCGGATCGCGCGCTACACACCGGAGGGGACGCGTGTACTGGAGATCGCGCTGCCGGCTGCGGCGGTGACCAGTGTGATGTTCGGCGGCCCGGACCTCGACATCCTGTACGTGACGTCGATGAAGACGCCGCTGTCGCGGCCGGTGGCGCCCGGCCCGTTGGCCGGGCGGCTCTTCGCCATCACCGGACTCGGGATCACCGGCGTCGCCGAACCCAAGTTCGGCTGCCGCGGTTGAGTTCACCGCTTCGGCCGGTTCAGGGCCGTGGTCGACCACCCGTGCCGGGCCGTCGACGGAGTCGGAGCCGACGGGGCCGCGGTCGTGGTGCTCGGCGTGGGCAGGGTCGCGGTATCCCGATTGGCCTGTGCGCCACGGCCGGAGCCGGTGGTGTCGTCCTCGGAGAGACACATCGACCGGATCACGTTGTGGTAGTTGACAAGTCCGTAGGTCAGTGGCAGTGCGGCGAGGGCGCCGAGTGCGCGGGACGGAGAGAGGAAGCCGGGACTCGGGCTACCGAAGATCTGGCCCTCCGCCAGCCCGCCGACAGTGGTGAACAGATACAGCGACAGATAGTAGGAGTAGTAGGCAGCCGTCAATGACTTGGTGACGGTGAGGTCGGCGACGCTGACCGTCTCGAAGGGGTTGTCGCCCTGGTTCAGGTTGTGTTTGAGGCCGATCGTGATGTCGAGCGGCGCGCCGCCGACATACGGGATCATGCTGCCGACGAGTGACGCCACCGACTCGAGCTGGGTGAAGTCGGCAGGGTCGGCGGGAATCAGGTTGTGCGGCAGCCGAGTTGTGCGCATTTTCGCCACCACGGCGTTGGTCTCGTCGGCGATGCGCTTTTTCTGCGCAGTCGTGGTGACCAGGTGTTGCGCGTAGTCGCCGGTACGGGTGACGATCCGGCTCAGCGGGAGATCCCCGATCGGCCGGCAGGTGTCGTCGTCGGCGAGTGCGACCTGTCCGGCGGCCTCGCGTACTGCGGCCGGAAGGTCGATGTCATAGGTGGTGTCGGTGCTGGGGCGCCCGGCCTGCGCGCGCTGGTCTCCGGTGACTCGGGCGACGCACTGGTTCATCACCATGGCCGCGATCGCCTGGTAGAGAGTCTGGGAACCGAGTACCCCACCCTGGACCGCGAGCTGCAGGATCGTGTTGTAGGTGATGAACCCGTCGAGGGACGACAACGACGTCGGGGTCAGCGGACTGCCCAGGAACGGCGTCAGCTGCGTCGCGAGTTTCGCCGGTGCGATGACCGTGACGAACAGATACAGCCACGCGGTCTCCACCGCCTGGGTCAGCGTGATGTTCCCGAGCGGGATGGCCTCGCCGTCCTGGCCGTCGCGAATCTTCAACAGTTGCGTGATGATCCACTGCGACACCGGACCGCGATACTTCGTCGACGGATCGTCGGAGTCGGCGCCGAGTGCCATCGGGTTATCGGAGATCGCCAGCGTCGACACGTTCAGCCGCTCCATGTCGCGATGCGCCGCCTGCCTGGCCGCGTAGGCATTCTGGCGCAACTGCGGTGGCAGTGACGGCAGAATCGAGGCGAACAGTGAGTCGTAGACGACCGACAGGCTGGTGAATTCGCCGCTGACACAGACGGTGGGCTTACCGCGATTCTCCGGCAGCGGCGCGAGCAGCGACCTAGGGCTCTGCGCGATACGGTCGATACGCTCCTGATAGGTTTCCGGCGCCGGGTTCGGGGTCGGGGGCTTGACCTTGGTTGCCACCGGCGCCGGTTGGGGTACGAGAGCGGGACTGATCACGGCCGCAGTGCCGTTCGAGGTGAATGCACCGGCGGAAAACGCCGTCAGCGTCACGGCCGTCAGTAGTCGGAGGGTCCAGGAGCGTCTACGTCTCGGCTGCCGATTATCTTCCACCCCAACGGTATTCATGCGCATTTCTCCGACCCCGCAGCAGACGTATGGCTTGGTGGTCGGCGAGGAACCTGCGCCGGGACAGAAGGCGGCGTCGTGCCCAGAGGACCGAGTGCAAAGTTAGCAACTCCGTGTGCCTTTACGTATGTGAGCCTGCTCACAGGTGAGTGCGGATCGAGGGTTGGGCGGCCGACCGCGGTGGTCGTCAACTGCGGTTGACGTGGCGGTGGCTTATGGAGGACGATCACCACATGCGAACATCTGTGGGCCCTGATGGCCCGGAAGAACCCGACAACCCGGTGACCGCACTCGCCGCTGTCGCCAAGCGCCGGGTGGACGTCGCGCGGGACGAGGAGGCCGCCGTACGCCGTGCGCGTGCGGCAGGACTGTCCTGGGCGGAAATCGGTGTGCTGCTCGGCGTTTCGAAGCAGGCGATGCACAAGAAGTATCGGCAGGTCGGGTGATGTCGGGGTTGCCGCTGCAGTCGGGCGCGGCGGTCGATGCGCTGGGGGTGGATCTGCGCCGGGCCGGATTCACCGCAGACGGAGTGTCCGCGGCGCTCGGTGACGACGCCAACGCGGCCTTGGGCCGCGGGGTGTGGTGGCCCGCGCTGCGCGCGACACGCCGGGGCTCGGGCGCAGATTCGCTGTCGACGTTGATCCGGCTGTTCCTACTCGGGTCGGATGAAGACGAACCCGCTCTCGCCGAGGCGTTCCCGACGACGACGCTGCCCGCGCTGCTGGCCGAAGGCGTCATCGAGCGTGCCCCAGACAACCGGTACTGCGCGATCCTGGATATCCGTCCGCACGCCGACGACGTCAACGATTTCCTGGTGATCTCCGATCAGGATGCGGCGATGTGGTCGGGTCCGGTCGCCCATGATCACGTCCTGGGGATAGGTGGCGCGTCGATCTCGTTGGCGCGCGCGATCATCCGCGATCGTGTTGGCACCGCGCTGGACCTGGGCACCGGATGCGGTATCCAGGCTTTGCATCTCGCGGCGCATTGCGACTCGATCGTCGCCACCGACACCAATCCGCGGGCCCTGGCACTCGCCGCCGCCACCGCACGTCTCAACGGGATGCGCTGGGATCTGCGGGCGGGCAGCCTCTTCGAGCCCGTTGCCGGAGAACGCTTCGATCTGATCGTGTCCAATCCGCCCTTCGTGGTGGGTGCCGGCGGACAGGACTACATCTACCGCGATTCGGGCATGGCCGGAGACGCCCTGTGTGCCGGACTGATCGAGCAGTTGCCCGACCATCTCGCCGACGGCGGAACCGCACAACTGCTCGCCAACTGGATCGTCCGCGACGGCACCGACTGGCGCGAGCGTGTCGGCGGGTGGCTCGCCGGTACGGGCCTCGACGCCTGGGTCGTGCAGCGTGAGCTCGCCGACCCGATCAGTTATGTCTCACTATGGCTTTCGGATGCCGGCGAAGACGCCGAGCAGCTCGCCCGGCGCGGCTCGGACTGGCTCGATTGGTTCGCCGAGGAGAAGATCGCCGGCGTGGGCATGGGGCTGATCACGCTACGCAAGCGGCGCTCCGGGACGGGCCGGGCCGGCGAGAAGTTCGTCGCCGATCAGGTGCTCGAGGAGATCACCGGCGCCGGGGAAGAGGTCACCGGCGCGGAGGCGAAGGCATTTCTCGATCGGCGCGCCTACCTGCGCGAGACCGACGACGCACACCTGTTGGCGGCGCGCCTGGGCACCGCCCCGGTCTTCCTCGAGACTCAGTCACTGCCGGGGGATGAGGGCTGGCAGGAGATCGGATCGGCGGTGCGACGCCCCGGCGGTCCCGGTGCGGTCCTCGGCGTCGACGAGGTATCGCGGGCACTGCTCGCGGGTTGCCGGGGCACGGTGCCGTTGAGCACACTGGTCGAACTCCTCGCCGCACACCACGGCGTCGACGCCGATGCGCTCGCCACGGCCGCGCTGCCCGTGGTGCGGGAGGCGATCGGCCGGGGAATCCTCTTCGAGATCCGCTGATACGTAAGCGCTATTGCCTGCAATGGTGGGCGATTGTCCGGTCAGCCAAAGGTGGCATCGAGGGCGTGGGTGAGGTCGTCGGCGAGATCGTCGGCGTCCTCGAGTCCGACCGAGAACCGCAGATGTCCGAGGGTGCGGAACGGCTCGGGGTAGGCGGCGACCCGCGGACCTTCGGTACCGACATGCACGATCAGTGATTCGTCGTGGCCGAGCGAGACCGCCGAGGTGATCACCCGAAGGTGAGATACGAAGCGGTTCTGGGTGTCCGGATCGCCGTCGACGGCGAACGCCATCATCGCGCCGAAGCCGCGTCCACCGAACTGGCGGGCAGCGAGCTCGTGCTGGGGATGAGTGGCAAGGCCCGGGTGGGCAACGAAGGCCACCCGCGGGTCGTCCGCGAGCAAATCCGCCAATTGTTTTGCGGTGGACTGGTGTTGGCGAAGGCGCAAGGGCAGGGTGATGGATCCGCGTTCGATCAGCCACGCGTTGAACGGTGAGATGACTCCGCCCACGTCGACCATCGCTTCCTTCTTGATCTGCGCGATGAGGTGCGCTGCCCCGATCACGGCGCCGCCCATGGCATCCCCGTGACCGTTGATGTACTTCGTCAGCGAGTGGACGACAAGGTCGGCGCCGTCGTCGAGCGGTCGGTACAGCGGCGGGGGAGTGAAGGTCGAATCCACCACGAGCAGTGCATCGGCCCGGCGGGCGATGTCGGCGAGCGCGGCGATGTCGGCGACCTTGGTGGTCGGGTTGGCAATGGCCTCGGTCACGACCATCCGGGTGTTGGGCCGAACGGCGGCGGCGACGGCCTCGAGATCGGTGACGTCCACGAACGTCGCGTCGATGCCGTACTTGCGCGGCATCAGGTCGGTCCACAGTTTGAACGTGGCCTCGTAGGTGATGTCGGAGACCACCACGTGGTCGCCGGTGGCGAGGAAGGTGAAGAACACCGAGTTCAGCGCTGCGACACCGGAAGCGAGCGCCACCGCGTCCTCGCCATGGTCGAGAAGGGCGAGTTTACGTTGCAGGGCAAGCTGATTGGCGCCAGAATTGCGAGTGTAGAAGAGCTGATCGGTGCCCGACCAATCCACCGACTCCGGATTTGATGGGAGATGATAGGAGTTGGCCATGGTGATCGGGGTCCGGATCGCCGGGCCGCTCGGCGCGTTTCCCGCGTGCACGCAGGCGGTCATGTCGCCTGCGGTGCGCAGCATCGCATCGTGTCCAGGTTCGTTCACCCCGGTGCCATTGACCCCGGCCCCGTCTTTCTCGGCCCCATTGTCATCGGCCCTGCTCACATCGACTCCGTTTCGTCGGTTCTGCTCGGCATTCCCGGTACCGCGACGGGTGCTCACGTCCCGTTCACGCGGCCTGATCTGCATCTACCGGCTCCGGCCGCGGGCTTCTCGCGGGGGTCGGCACGAGATCGCGTCGTGGAAGCAGTGTATGTCGGGCCTCGGGCGTCGATTCCTCGGCGGTGCGCGTGACGAACCAGGCGCCGATCACCATCGGCAACCGGTGCAGTTTGTCGATGCCACAAGTGTGCCGGAACTCCGCCCACGCCCAGCAGGCGAGGAATATCCCGACGGCCAACGCCGACATGAGCATCGGTGGCCACGGACGGTCGGCGATGAGCACCGGCACCGCGATCAGTGCGACGGCCTGGACGACGTAGGAGTCCAGACTTCGGGTTCCCGACATCGTCAGTGGACGAAGCCAATTGCGGTGCCACAACGACAGGAAGACCCGGAAGACGCCGTAGACCACCGGCACCACGACCCACGCGCCGAGGGCGCGGGCCGGCCCGAACTCGAGCTTGTCGGCAAGCAAGGGCTCCAACGACTTCCATGGCCCGATGGTCACGAGGTGATGCAGTCCGAGGGCGACGCAGGCCGCGATGGCGAGCAACAACGGAAGGTTGCGTTCGATACGGCGAGCCAGATCCCAGCGCACCCAGTTCCAGCCGATGACCAGTGCGGGCACGAACATGATCTGCCAACCCGCCCAATTCTGAATCCGGGCGCCGCCGGCCTCGGCGGTCAGATAGAACCAGTCGGGTGCGGCGAGCTGCGCGACGACGTACAGGGTGACCGACCCCAGCAGGATCGCCTTTGTGCCACCGCGGGCCAGCAACGGGAGCAGCGCCGCGGCCGCGGCCATCAGCACCATGTAGAGCAGCAGGATGTTGCCGCCGCTGGGCAGATAGGTCATCGTCACCGCCGCCACCACACCCTGGGTCCATCCGTCGGCGGGGCGCAGCCATGTGAGACGTTCATACCCGGCCATGCCGGCCACGACTGCGCAGAGAGCCAGTGTGAGCTGGCAGAAGTAGAGAACCGCAAGACGTTTGGCGAGCCGACGGTAGGCGAAGCGCAGCCCGCGGGTCTCGATCCAGCGCTGGTGGACCAACCCCAGGACGAATCCCGACAGCAAGACGAACACGCTCATACCGTCGACGTAGGGAAACGCATGGGTCGGCACGGCAACGGCCGCGCCGTCGGCGAAGTGGGCGGTGATCATGCTCCAGATCGCCAAGCCGCGTGTCACGTCGATCGCGAGGTCCCGGTTCATCGGTCCAGACACTAGGCGCACGGCAGAGATGAGCCGGCGCGACACGGCAGCTGAGTCCCAATCGTCACATTTGCCACATAGGTCACATCGGACGCAAGTGACCCCGATGGCAGCGCGGGGCCGACCAGACGTCGTCCGGTCGGCCCCGCGCGCAGAAGGTGTGAGAGGCGGTGCTCACGTGTAGAGGTCGGCGATCGCCTTCTTGTATGTGTCGCTGATGACGTTGCGCTTGAGCTTCATCGTCGGGGTGAGCTCACCGGAGTCGATGGTGAAATCGGTGTCGAGGATCTCGAACTTCTTGATGGCCTCGGCCTTGGACACCTTGGCGTTCGCCTCGTCCACGGCCGTCGAGATCTCTGCGCGGAGGTCCTTGTTGCTCGCCAGGTCGGCGATCGGGGTGTCGGCCGGCAGACCCCGACGCTCGAGCCAGCCCGGCGTCGCCTCGGGATCGATGGTGATCAGCGCGCCGATGAACGGCTTGTTGTCGCCGACCACCAGGCATTGGCTGATCATCGGATGTGCGCGGATCGCATCCTCGAGTGGGGCCGGTGAGACGTTCTTACCGCCGGCGGTGACGATGATCTCCTTCTTGCGCCCGGTGATGAAGAGATACCCGTCCTCGAGCCGGCCGATGTCGCCGGTGTGGAACCAGCCACCGCGGATCGCTTCCTCGGTGGCGTCGGGGTTGTGCCAGTAGCCGGTGAAGACCACCGGGCCCTTGAGCAGCACCTCACCGTCCTCGCCGATGGCCACCGAGACGCCGGGTACCGGGCGGCCGACCGATCCCACGCGCTGATGGTCTTCGTTGTTGGCGGTCACCGCGGCTGTTGTCTCGGACAGGCCGTAGCCCTCGTAGACGGGGATGCCGACGCCGCGGAAGAAGTGACCGAGTCGCGCGCCGAGCGGTGCGCCACCCGAGATCGCGCCCTCACAGTTGCCGCCGAGTGCGGCCCGCAACTTCTTGTAGACCAGAATGTCGAACAGCTTGTGCTTGACCGTCAATACCAGCCCGGCCGAACCCTGCTCGGTGGCCTTGCTGTAGTCGATGGCGGTCTGGGCGGCGGTGTCGAAGATCGATCCCTTCCCGCTGTCGTAGGCCTTCTGCTTGGCAGAGTTGTAGACCTTCTCGAACACCCGCGGCACCGAGAGCACGTAGTCCGGTTTGAAGACGGCGAGGTCGTCGATGAGGTGGGGAATGTCGTTGGTGTGTCCGAGGATCACCCCGTTCTCGACACACCCCACGGCCACGACCCGGGCGAAGACGTGCGCCAGCGGCAAAAAGAGAAGTGTCGACTTTCCCTCGACGAGGCCGGCGCCGACCGCGTCGCGTGTGGCGGCACACTCGGCGAGGAAGTTGGCGTGCGTCAACACGACACCCTTCGGTCGACCGGTGGTGCCCGAGGTGTAGATCAATGTCGCTGCGTCGGAAGAGAGTTGGTTGACGTGCCGCTCGTCGAGTGCGTCGTCGCCGATCTGGGCGCCGCGATGGGTGAGCTCGGTCAACGCGTCCCCGTCGATGACGAGTGTCTCGCGCAGCGCGCCGACACCTGCCACGACGTCGTGGTGCTTGGCGTGTTGCTCATCGGACTCGACGATCAGCAGGCTGGTGCCGGAGTTCTCGACGATGTAGCGCACCTGGTCGGTCGCCGAGGTCTCGTAGATGGCGACGGTGACCGCGCCCGCCCGCCAGATCGCATAGTCCAGCACCGTCCACTCGTAGCGGGTGGACGACAGGATCGCGACGCGATCACCAGGTGCCACGCCCGAGGCGATGAGGCCCTTGGCCACGGCGTCGACCTCGTCGGCGAAATGTTTGGCGGTGACCGTGATCCATGTACCGCTGCTGCGACGCTTGAACAGCGGCATCGTCGGCCGCTCGGCGCGATACCGCAGGATCGCATCGACGGTGGTCGCCTTGTCATCGACGGTGAGATCGGACGGTGTGGTGAATTCCTGCATGCTGCTCCTGGCTGGTGAACCGACATAGCGGACAATCCGCTGGTCGGATGGGGCGACTGAAGCCCGAATCGAGGGTACCAGCAGCAATGAGAGGGACATCACACACGCGTTCGCCTGAGCCGGGCGCCATTCGTGGTGACCCTACGACGATGCTCGATGCTCGTTGGATGCGGACTTGACGGGTCCGGCGCATTACAGTTGACGTGATGAACGGAATAGCGAGCACATGACCGAAACCCCAGCCACCGACGGCCCGAACGCCTCCGCGATCACCTTCGACGACCTCGACATCGACGGCCGCGTACGCAGTGCGATCGCCGAGGTCGGCTATGAAACGCCCTCGCCGATCCAGGCGGCCACCATTCCACCACTCATGGCCGGCCGTGACGTCGTCGGACTGGCGCAGACGGGCACCGGCAAGACCGCGGCCTTCGCCATCCCGATCCTGTCGCGTCTCGACCCGTCGGTGCGCCGCCCGCAGGCGCTGATCCTCGCGCCGACCCGAGAGCTCGCCCTGCAGGTCGCCGAGGCATTCGGGCGCTATTCCGCGCACATGCCCGACGTCCGGGTGTTGCCCATCTACGGCGGCCAGAGCTACGGCGTGCAGCTTTCGGGGCTGCGACGCGGAGCGCAGGTGATCGTCGGTACCCCGGGTCGCGTCATCGACCACCTCGACAAGGGCACGCTCGATATCTCCCAGCTCGAATACCTCGTACTCGACGAGGCCGACGAGATGCTGACCATGGGCTTCGCCGAGGACGTCGAACGCATTCTGGCCGAGACGCCCGACTCCAAGCAGGTCGCGCTGTTCTCGGCGACGATGCCCAGCGCGATCCGGCGCCTGGCGCAGCGGTATCTGCACGACCCGCAGGAAATCACGGTCAAGGCCAAGACCGCGACCGCCCAGAACATCACCCAGCGCTACCTGCAGGTATCGCATCAGCGCAAGCTCGATGCGCTGACGCGGTTCCTGGAGGTCGAGACCTTTGACGCGATGATCGTGTTCGTCCGGACCAAGCAGGCCACCGAGGAACTCGCCGAACGGTTGCGGTCGCGCGGATTCTCGGCGGTCGCGATCAACGGCGACATGGTCCAGACGCAGCGTGAGCGGACCATCAACCAGCTCAAGGACGGTGGTATCGACATCCTCGTCGCCACCGACGTCGCTGCGCGTGGGCTCGATGTCGATCGCATCTCGCACGTGATCAACTACGACATCCCGCACGACACCGAGTCGTATGTACACCGCATCGGTCGTACCGGTCGTGCCGGGCGGTCCGGAAACGCACTGTTGTTCGTCTCGCCGCGCGAGCGCCATCTGCTCCGGGCGATCGAACGAGCCACCCGTCAGCCGCTCACCGAGATCGCGCTGCCGTCGGTCGAGGACGTCAATGCACAACGCGTGGCCAGGTTCGCCGATTCGATCACCGAGAACCTCAACTCCGACAACCTCGACGTGTTCCGCAAACTCGTCGAGGACTACGCGCGTGACAAGGATGTCGCGATGGCCGACATCGCGGCCGCGCTCGCGCTCGAGACCCGTGACGGCGGGTTTCTCATGGCTCCCGATCCGCCCGCGAACGAGCGTTCGGCACGCCGGGAACGCACCGAGCGCGCCCCCCGCAAGGGCGGGGGCTCCTTTGCCACGTATCGGATCGCGGTGGGGCGCAGGCACAAGGTGTCGCCGGGCGCGATCGTCGGTGCGATCGCCAACGAGGGCGGACTGAGCCGGGGCGACTTCGGCAACATCAGCATCCGCGACGACTTCTCGCTCGTCGAACTCCCCGAGGACCTCGATCGTGAGACCCTCGAACGGCTCCGCAACACCCGGATCGGTAAGAACGCGATCGACCTGCGCCGCGACATGGGTGCGCCGCGTACCCGCGGAGGCAACAAACGTGACGGCCAGAGCCAGCGCGGTCGCGATGGACACAACTCGCGAGGCGAGGGGTGGGGCAAACGCGGTTCTCGCCATGTCGCCGGCCGGGGACGCAACTGACCGGCCCGGCATCGCGGCATCAAGTCATGCGTCGCGTGTGACAATATTTGTCGTTTCGAGATTATTCCGTAACCTTGTTGGCGGGTGGAACGATCAACCCAGTGCACGTAGCCGTCCAGCAACTTCAGGAGCAATCACCGGTGTCAATGGTGAATTCGATCTCAGCAGCCGAAGCCTTGTCTCATACCCGCGAGGGCGAAGCCGTCGTCGTCGATGCGCGACCACAGGTGATGCGTCACCAGGGCAGTCTGCCCGGCGCGGTCGTCGTCGATCCGACCGAGGTCAGAGCGCGGTTGGCGCCCACGGCGTCGGGAGCGTTCCCGGTCATCGGCGACCGCGACACCGAGATCAACGTCGTGTCCGTCTCCTCGCAGGCGCCTCGCATCGCCGAACAGATCGCCGACCTCGGCTACACCAAGGTGCGCTACGTCGACGGCGGTTTCCGCGCACTGCGCCGCACCACGTCGTGATCGCGGCGCCTGCCCCGGCGGCGGCGACTTGATAGCGTGATGGGTCAGCCCGACCGAGCGCCGGTGTCATCCGGCCGGGTCGGGGATCTGCGCAGGAGGAAGCCGGGCTGATGACCGCGGAGGACAGTCGCGAAGAATGTCGCGACCAGGTGGTGCGCCTACTCGGATTCCTTTCCGATCTCCTCGCCTCGCGAGAGCGTTCCACCCGTCATCTCGACGCGCACCCTGCCCGGCTCGACGTCGGCCGTTCCACGACCGTCGCCGTACGGCCGGTCGCGGTAGCCGGGCAGACCGTCATCGAACTCGAGCCCGGAGCTCCTGGCTTCGACGAGCTGTCGGCGATGGTCGGGGAGTCGCACAGCCACCCCGAGACCCGTGAGCTGGTCCTGGCGAGCGGCTTGCTGACCGTCACTTCCACCGACGGCGACGCCGGGGGGTCCGGCGCTGCGCTGGTACACGACCATTTGCTGATCCAAGAGGTCCTCGCCCGACGCGATCCCGACACCGGGACGATCCGTGTCGGATTGGGGGCCGGCTCGGCACCGATCACACAAGACAGTCGTCTCCTCGCGGGCGTCGACGGGATCGATCTGTCGCGTACCGTCAGATTCCGGTCGAGGTTCGAGGCGCTGCCCAGTGTGATCGCCCCGAAGACCGCCGAGCTCGTCGACGAGTGGCTGGCGCGGGTGGATGCCGACCCCGAGCGCGTCCACATGTCGGTGGACGCATCGGCAGCCGCATTGGTGCTGCGTGCACGGACGACGACGGCGTTGGCCGACTTCTACGATGCCATCGGCGACCGCCTGCGCGAGTTGTCCGACGAGGACGTACCGATCGGTTTGGCCCAGCTCGTGGCGCCGGTCGAGGCGACCGAACGGATCGAGGCGCTGTCCTCGTCGGGGGCGATCGCCGCCGACGAACTGGTCGCCGACGCTCTCTACCCGTTGCCCTCCAACGTCGAACAGCGCGATGTGCTGGCCCGTCTCGGCGCCGATACCGGTGTCGTGGTCGAGGGACCACCGGGCACCGGCAAAACCCAGACGATCGCGAATGTCGTTGCCGCACTTCTTGCCAAGGGCCAGCGTGTCCTGGTGACGAGTGAGAAGGCCGGCGCCCTGACGGTGCTGCGCGACATCCTGCCGCCCGAGTTGCGGTCACTGACCGTCTCGACGGCCGACATCACCGGCGATCGCTTCGAGTCCATGGTGTCGGGCGTGGCCGAGATCGGTGAACGCAAGGCGACCTACACCGAGAGCGTCGGTCGTGCCGAGATCGACGACCTCGTGGCGCGACGCGAGCAAGCAATCGATCGTCGCGAGCGCGCGCTTCGCGCGCTGTGGGAGTTACGCCGCTCGGAGACCGAGATCCACGAATGGGTGGCCGGCGACTATCAGGGCACCGCCGCCCAGATCGTGCGTGCGTGCAACGCCGACGCCGACCTCTTCGACTGGTTGCCCGGACCGATCGACGGCGCATTGCCCCCACTCGACACCGGTGAGTTCGGCCGCCTGCTCGGCCTGTTGCGCACCACCCGCGAGCAGACGCCGCGTCTGTCGCAGCGGTTCGTCGACCTCGATGCCCATCTACCCGACCCGGCCACGATGGATCAGATATGCGTGCGGATCGCCGGGCGACCGGTCGAGCCGATGGTCGGCAGCGGTTCGCTGATGTCGATCCTCGCCGACACCGACAGCGTCCGTCTGCTGCATGTCAAAGAGATCTGTGATCGACTCGGCGTCGCGGCAGCCGAGGTCGGCGACTTCCCGGCGACCATGGTGGACATGGCAGATCGGCTACTCGCCGGACAGGCCGCGCATCTGTGGTCGCGGGTGATCGGTCTCTCGCCGGTCATCGCCGATGCCGCTCGACGCGATCGGGATCTGGGCGCCCGCGCCGTCACCGTCGACGGCGTCCGGCCCGGAGACGGCGAGCTGTTCGCCGCGGCGGCGGCATACCTGCGGTCCGGCGGCCGCTGGCGCGGCCGGTTGCGCCGATCCGACGAGCAGCGCGCAGTCGAGGAGTCGGGGGTGGTGGCCACCGTCGACGGACGGGCTGCGACCGACGAGCGATCGCTGCAGGCAGTTGCCGATCACCTCGCCGTGTTCGACGCCGTGCATCACGTACAGCGCGTGCTCGCCGATCTCCACGTCCCCGTCGACACGTCGGGATCGCGCTCGTCCCAACTGAATCGACTGGTCCTGCTCGACGGGCAGTTGGGCTGCATCTCGGCGCTGCTCTCCGCGCGCGACGAACTCGTCCGGGAGTTGGAGGCGATCAGCCCCGGCGGCCCGCGGCCACATAGCGTCGCCAGAGCAGCCGAGGTCGCCCGCGAGGCGGGCGCCATCGCCGCAGCCAACGACGCGTTGCTGGCGGAGGAAGAGCTCGCCGATCGCGCCTACCGGCTGGCCGCGCAGCTGGAGAAGGGTCCCTCACCGGAAGGTGACGCGCTGGTGTCGGCGCTGGCGAATGCCGATGCCGAGGCCATCCGAACCGCGCGCCGAGCGGCATCGCGCGCCCATTCCGAGTGGGAGGACCAGACCGCTCTCGACCTGCTGATGCTGCGCTTGCGAAGCAGGGCACCGGATTTCGCCGAGGTGCTGGAGGCCACAGCCGACGATGGGGCGTGGGACGCGCGGTTGCGCCGGGTCGTCGACGCCTGGGCCTGGCGGCGCGCACGTACGTGGGCGTCGGAGCGCAGCGACCCGCACGGGGAGCACCGGTGGTCGTCGGCACTCGATGAGGCCGAGGCCGACATCGCTCAGCTGACCACCCAACTGGCCGCGGCACGCGCGTGGGCGGCGTGCCTGTCACGGGTCACCGTCGGCCAGGTGCAGGCGCTCCAGTCCTACCGCGACCACATCATCAATCTGGGCAAGGGTTCGGGTAAGCATGCGAACCGCTTCCGCGCCGCAGCGCGCGAGGCGATGACCGAGGCCGTCGGCGCCGTACCCGCGTGGGTGATGCCGATGTCTCAAGTGGTGGAAATGGTTCCGCCGACACCGAATTCCTTCGACGTGGTGATCGTCGACGAGGCAAGCCAATCCGACATCACAAGCGTGTTCCTGCTCTGGCTCGCCCCACGGGTGATCGTCGTCGGCGACGACCGGCAGTGCGCGCCCAACGGGCTGGCGGGCACCACACTCGACGACGCATTTGCCGCCCTCGATGCACGACTGCCCGACCTGCCCCACTATCTGCGCGACGGCCTCACTCCGCGTTCGAGCCTGTTCTCGTTGCTGCGCAGCAGATTCGGGCACGTTATCCGTTTGCGTGAGCAGTTCCGTTCGATGCCGGAGATCATCGGATTCTCCTCGGCCCAGTTCTACGCCGACGCCCCGCTCGTCCCGGTTCGTCAGCACGGCGCCGACATTCTCGATCCACTGCGTACCGTGCGGGTATCCGGAACCGCGACGGGGCAGGGCAATTCGGTGGTCAATGCGGCCGAAGTGGACGAGTTGGTGTCGGCGCTCGTGAATTGCCTGTCCGACAGCGCCTACGCGGGAATGGATTTCGGTGTCATCGCGCTGCAGGGGAGCAAGCAGGTCGAGCTGCTCACCGCCGCCCTGCGGGAGCAGATCGACGACGAGACCTGGCGATCGCGACGAATCCGGGTGGGGACGCCACCCGACTTCCAGGGTGATGAGCGACGGGTGATCCTCCTGTCGATGGTGGTCTCGGATCCCACCGCGATCGCCGCGCTCACCCGCGCGGAATCCCAGCGCCGCATCAATGTTGCGGCATCACGGGCGATGGACCAGATGTGGCTGTTCCATTCGATCGACCTCGCCGATCTCGCTCCCGTCGACCTGCGACGTTCGCTGTTGGGCTACATGCAGGCCAACGTGGGCCCCGCGGTCGGCCCGATGCCCGCCGACGTTCCCGACGACCGCCGCGTCGCGCCATTCGAGAGCCTCTTCGAGCAGCGGATCTTCAATTGGCTTGCCGCCCGTGGGTATCACGTCACCCCCAAGGTCGTCGTCAACAACCGGTCCATCGATCTCATGGTCACCGGCGCCGACGGGCGTCTGGCAGTGGAGTGTGACGGAGATGAATTCATGACCACCGGCGCCCAGGCCCGCTCGGACATGGAACGTGAACGTGAACTTCGGCGCTGTGGCTGGGAATTCTGGCGGGTGCGCGAATCGGAGTTCGAGCTCGACCCCGACGCCGCGCTGGCGCCGTTGACCGAGGCGCTGGACCGCCGTGGTGTGAAGCCCGGATCGGTCGGCCCGGGCGACGCAGCCGGTTCGGCGAGCGTTGCGTGGGAGCCGGTGGACCTCAGCGCGGCCGACTAGCAAATCGGCAGACACCTCTCGCTCGGAACCCGAGAGTGATGTCTACCGATTCCCGGTCACCGCCCCGACGAGCGCGGGTAGGGCCACCGCGGCGCCGGCGGCGATCCGATATCGGGCGTGCGGCGTGAGCGCCGACGGCTCCGGATTGATTTCGATGACCGGAATGCCTGCGGTGGCCGCGCGCTCGGGAAGGGATGCGGCCGGATAGACGATGCCGCTGGTGCCCACCACCAGGACGAGGTCGGTGGCGCGAAAGGCGGCGTCGGCGCGAGTCCAGTCCCGCTCCGGAAGTGGTTCGCCGAACCACACCACACCCGGCCGCACCGCGCAGCCGCAGTATCGGCACGCCGGCGGCGCGACCCGCGGCAGTTCGCCGGTCTGCTCGGGGTCGGGAACGTCGACGGGATCTGTCTGATCATGGGGCCGGCCGCACGCCGAACACCGTGGCGTGAAGAGGCTTCCGTGGAGGTGACTTGTCACCGGTGTGCCGGCACGTTCGTGGAGGTCGTCGACGTTCTGCGTCACCACCATCACTGCTCGCGGATCGTGGCCGGTGGGCACGCCCGCGCCGGCGAGCCGGCCAAGGGCACGATGGCCGGCATTGGGTTCCCGGCGCCGCACCTGCCCGGCACGCCACTGGTACCAGCCCCAGACGAGAGCGGGATCGTCGTTCCACGCCTGGGGTGTCGCCAACGTGGTCGGGTCGAAGTTCTCCCAGAGTCCGGTACGGGCGTCTCGGAAGGTGGGTATTCCGCTCTCGGCGCTCATACCGGCACCGCTGAACACGGTTATCCAGTCCGCGGCCCGGACCATGTCGGTGACCTCGGCAGGAATGGCCGACGACTCGACACTCACGACTCGTCCCGTGACATCAGCGCGGTACGCAGGATCTCTGCTGTCGAATCCGGGTCGGGGTCCCGGCGCACGATCAGCCCACGAACAAAGCGCAGGCGATCTCCGTCGGTACGCGGCACCACGTGCAGATGGGTGTGGAAAACGGTCTGGAAGGCGGCCCGGCCGTCGTTGATCGCGAGATTGATGCCGTCGGCGGAGAGGTCGGAATCCTTCATCGCCGCGGCGACCGCCTGGCCGCCCCACAACATCGCGGCGCCGGTCTGCGGGTCGAGGTCGGACAATCCGGACGAGTGGGTGCGGGGAACGATCAAGGTGTGCCCGCGGGTGATGGGCCGGATGTCGAGGAAGCCGAGCACGTGCGGGTCGGAATAGACCACGCGGGCCGGTGCCGCGCCGGCCACGATGTCACAGAAGACGCAGTCGGTCATGACCGATCACCCTACGTGCCCCAGATCGGACACCGGAAAGGTTCGCGCTCGTCAGACCGCCGTGGGCGTGTCCCAGCTCACATAACGGTTCTATAACGAATCGCGGACGTCGTACCGAGTGTGCATCTTGTCCTCGGAAATCCCCGTGAACTGGCGCAACCGGCGCCGGGATGAAACCCGACCGAGTGCACACCTGTGTTACCCGCCGGATTACCCACGGGTATACCGGGCCGTCGGGCCAGAACATGAGGAATCCCTCACTTTCCTGTGTCATGATGAGTGCCACGAACACGTCGGTGGTGCCCTACTGCCGAACGCGCCGAGCCGAAGCCGTTGTCGGACAACGTGTTCATGACCAATGCGACCACAATTTCGGGCCGGCTCCACCGAGCGCCGGTCTCGATCGTGCGTGCCCGCAGCCGGGCGCAATCACCTGTCGTACGACAACCGGACACAACCACAGGAGTTCATGTGACCGTCGATCACCATCGTTCCGGAGCAGACCGCGCCCGCCCCAGGGACGCCAACGCGGCCACGCAGGCACTGATCGATCGCCTTGACGCCGGCGAGCCCTACGCGATCAGTTTCGGAGGTCAGGGCGCGGCGTGGCTGCAGACCCTGGCGGAGCTGGTGGTCGACGCCGACCTCGAACATCGGGTGGCGACGATCGTGGATGCCGCCGAGCGGCTCGTGGAGCCGGTCGCCGAGCAGATCACTATCGCTCGGCCCGACGGGTTCCACCCGATGTCCTGGGTAAACGCGTTCGACGCCGGCGAGTCTGTTCCGACCGACGCCGAACTGGCCGACTTCACGCTCTCTGGTCCGGGCGTCCTGATGAGCCAGCTCGCTGCACTCGAATCGCTCAAGAAGCAGGGGCTCGATACCGCGCAGATCACCCCACGGTCGGTCATCGGGCATTCGCAGGGCTCGTTGGCCACCGGCGCGGTCGGGGTCGACGGCGGCGCGGTGTCCGGCCAGGGCCTGCTGCTGGCGGTTGCACACCTGATCGGCGCTGCCGGCACCATCGTCGCGCGTCGTCGGGGACTGGTCCCCACCACCGACGGTTCGCCGATGGTCGCGGTATCCGGAGTGCGGCCAGAACGGATCGAATCCCTGCTCCGGCAGTACCGTGCCGAACTCGCGGACCCGGAACAGTCGACCGCGCCGGTCATCGCGATCCGCAACAGCCGCACCTCGCTGGTGCTCTCCGGCGCCCCCCGTCACCTCCGGGCGTTCGCCGCGCTCTGCGAGAAGGTTGCCGCCGACGCCGCCGACGAACGCAAGTGCAAGGTCACCGGAGGCGCTCCCTTCGATCCGACCTTCGACGATCTCGCGGTCAGTGTCGCCTTCCACCATCCGGCGATGGACGGTGCCGTCGATCTGGTCGGGCAGTGGGCGCACGCGTGCGGCATCGATGTCGAACTCGCCACGCGCCATGCCCACGACATCCTCGTCGCCGCGGTGGACTGGGTGAGCACCGTCGAGGTCGCAGCCGGCAGCGGGGCACGCTGGATCCTGGACTTCGGCCCCGGCGATCTCGCCACCCGTCTCACCGCTCCTATCGTGCGTGGCCAGGGGATCGGTCTCGTGCCCGCCGCACTGCGTGGTGGACAGCGAAACCTGTTCACCCCCGGGGGGATTCCCGAAGTCGCCCGCCCCTGGCGCGAATTCGCGCCGACCCTTGCGCAGCTGCCCGACGGGCGGCGCGTGGTACAGACCGCGTTCACCAAATTGACCGGGCGGTCGCCGATGCTGCTGGCCGGGATGACACCGACGACGGTCGACCCGGCCATCGTCGCCGCCGCTGCCAATGCCGGTCACTGGGCCGAGCTCGCCGGTGGTGGACAGGTCACCGAGCAGATCCTCGCCGACAACATCGCCACCCTCACCGATCTACTCGAGCCCGGGCGGCAGGCCCAGTTCAACGCGCTGTTCCTCGATCCGTACCTGTGGAAGTTGCAGCTCGGCGGCCGGCGCCTCGTGCAGAAGGCGCGCGCACAGGGTGCGCCGATCGACGGTGTGATCGTCTCGGCCGGCATTCCCGAACTCGACGAGGCCGTCGCGCTCGTCGACGAGTTGGTCGAGGCCGGTTTGCGTTTCGTCGCATTCAAACCCGGCACGGTCGCCCAGATCCGATCGGTGATCCGGATCGCGGCCGAGGTGCCACATCACCCGGTCATCGTCCAGATCGAAGGTGGTCGCGCGGGTGGGCATCACTCGTGGGAGGACCTCGACGACCTGCTGCTGGCCACCTATGGCGAGCTGCGCGCCCGCTCGAACGTCGTGGTTTGCGTGGGTGGTGGTATCGGTACGCCCGAGCGTGCCGGGGACTACCTCACCGGCGCGTGGGCCACCACGCACGGTCATCCGCTGATGCCGCTCGACGGTATTCTGATCGGCACCGCGGCGATGGCCACCAAGGAGGCCACCACCGCGCCCGGCGTCAAGCAGTTGCTGGTGGACACCGTGGGCTGTGGCGAATGGATTGGTGCAGGACGCGCGAGCGCCGGAATGGCCTCGGGCCGTAGCCAACTCGGCGCCGACATCCATGAGGTCGACAACGCGGCCTCGCAGTGCGGCCGACTGCTCGACGAGGTGGCCGGTGACGCCGATGCGGTCGCACGGCGCCGCGACGAGATCATCGCCGCGATGGCACCCACGGCCAAACCGTACTTCGGCGACGTCGCCGACATGACCTACCGGCAGTGGCTGGACCGCTACATCACCCTCGCGGTGGGTGCGGCCGACGGCGATCGGCTCGCCTGGGCCGACATCTCGTGGCAGCAGCGGTTCGTCGAGATGTTGCGCCGCGCCGAGGCTCGCATGAATGCGCAGGACTCGGGCCGGATTCCCACGATGTTCGCCGGCATCGACGCGACCGACGACCCTTACGCCGCAATCGAAATGCTCCTCGGCGCCTATCCCGAGGCCGCAGTCGACGTGCTGCACCCCGCCGACGTCACGTTCTTCCTGGAACTGTGCCGCACCCCCGGCAAGCCGGTGAACTTCGTGCCCGTCATCGACAAGGACGTGCGCCGATGGTGGCGCAGTGACTCGCTGTGGCAGGCACACGACGCGCGATACCCGGCCGACGCGGTCTGCATCATCCCCGGTCCGGTGGCCGTTGCCGGCATCACCCGCGTCGACGAGCCCGTCGGCGACCTCCTCGATCGCTTCGAGGCGCACGTCGTCACCGACCTCACCGCCGCCGGTGCGCAGCCGTGCGTCATCGATTCGCGCAAACTGGCGGGGCTGATCGCCGACACCGGTCCGCTGGCCGGCGTGCTCGACGCCGACGACGTCTGCTGGGCGGGTCGGATGGTTCCGAGTCCGATTGCCCGACTGGGAGATCGCGGCAGTTGGTCGGTGCTCTCCGGAGTCCGCTGTGAGCACGAGCCCACCGGCTCGGTCCTGGAAATGGTCGCCGATGAGCGCTTCGACCTCATCGTTCCGATCTCGACTGCCTCGGTACGGATCCCGTTGCGTGTGGACACCTCGCTTCGTGACGGCGGCAACCCATCGGTGCTCGCCGACGACGCGGCCGCCGCGATGCGTGAGATCCTCACCGTCGCTGCCGGTGGCTCATTGGCTGATGTCACCGACGCAATGTCGACGACGACCGTGGCGTGGGCGCCGGATTCGGTCGCCGACCACGCCGCCGTGACCGGCCACTCGCTGCCCGCACACCTGCATCCCACGACACCGGCCGAGCCGTTCGGCTTCGCGGTGCCCGACACGTTGGTCGGCGCCTGCTGGCCGAGCGTGTTCAGTGTCATCGGGGCCGCCACCACCGACGACGGACTTCCGATCGTCGAAGGCCTGCTCGATCTCGTGCACCTCGACCACGCCGTGCACATCGTCGGTGATATCCCCACGGTCGCAACGGATCTGACCGTGGCCGCGACGACCGGTCCGGTGACCGACACCGAGGTCGGCCGGGTCGTCGAGGTAGCTGTCGACGTTCGCGACGGTGATACCCCGATTGCCCTGATGACCGAGCGCTTCGCGATACGCGGACGCCTCGGAGCGACCGAGCTGGCCGACCCGGTCCGCGCAGGTGAGGCGATCGTCGACGAGGGGAGCGCGACCCGCAAGACGCTGCGCATCGCGACCATCACGGCCCCGGCGCGGATGAGCGGATTCGCCGCGGTCTCCGGCGACCGCAACCCGATACACACCGACCTCTGCGCCGCGCGCCTCGCGGGCCTCGGCGAGCCGATCGTGCACGGGATGTGGCTCTCGGCCGCGGCCCAGCAGGTGGTGACCGCCACCGATGCCAAGAATCCGAGCCCGTCTCCGCGTCCCCTGACCGGTTGGACCGCACGGTATCTGGGCATGGTTCGCACGGGAGACGTCATCACCGTCCGGGTCGACCGCGTCGGCCTGGACGCCGGCCGTGAGGTCGTCGAGGTCACCGCCAAGGTCGGTGACCACCTCGTGATGAGCGCCACCGGCCTGCTCGCTGCACCGCGCACCGTGTACGCCTTCCCCGGTCAGGGCATTCAGAGCAAGGGCATGGGCCTCGATGCCCGCTCACGGTCGAAGGCTGCGCGTGAAGTGTGGGATCGCGCCGACGCGCACACCCGTGCCGCCCTGGGCTTTTCGATCCTCGCGGTGGTTCGTGACAATCCGACGACCCTGATCGCGGGCGGGTGCACCTATCACCACCCTGACGGGGTGCTGTTCCTGACCCAGTTCACCCAGGTCGCGATGGCGACTCTCGGTGTCGCGCAGATCGCCGAACTCCAAGAGAACGGTGGCTTCGTCGAGGGAGCGATCACCTGCGGTCACTCGGTCGGCGAGTACAACGCGCTTGCCGCGTGTGCCGGTGTGCTGCCGCTCGAGGCGGTCCTGGAAGTCGTGTTTCAGCGTGGCGAGGCCATGCACCACCTGGTGCCCCGAGACAGCGAGGGCCGCAGCGACTATCGGATGGCCGCGATCCGGCCGAGCCAGTTCGGCCTCGACGACGCCGAGGTGACCGAATTCGTGGCGCAGCTCGGCGCCGACTGCGGCGAGTTCCTCGAGGTCGTCAACCTGAACCTGCTCGGCTCGCAGTATGCGATCGCCGGCACCGTCGGTGGCCTGCAGGTACTCGAGGACGAGATCGAGCGTCGCCGTATCGAATTCGGCGGGAAGCGCTCGTTCATCCTGGTGCCGGGCATCGACGTGCCGTTCCACTCCACGGTATTGCGTGCGGGGGTGCCCGAGTTCCGTGGCAAGCTCGAGGCGCTGCTGCCCGCGGAGTTCGATCCGTCCATCCTGGTCGGTCACTACATCCCGAATCTCGTTCCGCGATTGTTCAACCTCGGCCATGACTTCGTCGCCGAGATCGCCGCACTGGTCCCGTCCGATCCGCTGAACGCGGTGCTCGCGGAATGGGATTCGTGGTCGGCACGCCCGGCCGCACTCGCCCGGGTGATCCTCATCGAGTTGCTGGCCTGGCAATTCGCCAGCCCGGTGCGCTGGATCGAGACCCAGGACCTGCTGTTCTCCGGACCCGAGCGGGGCGGCCTCGGTGTGCAGCGCTTCGTCGAGATCGGACTCAAGGGTGCGCCGACCCTCGCGGGGCTGGCGACCAACACCCTCAAACTCGACCGCTATCAGCGCACCACCACCGAGGTGGTGAACCTCGAACGCGACGCCGAGGTCATCCTGGCCCGCGACTCCGCACCGGAACCCGAGGACGCCGACGAGCCGGCCGCGACCACGCCGGATCAGTCGGTCGCTGCCGAAACCGTGACGGCGGCAACTGCTTCGGCTACACCTGCGCCTCCTGCCTCCGCCGGTCGGCGACCCGAGGACATCTCGTTCGGACCGGCCGACGCGGTCCGGGCCGTGATCGCGCTGTGGACCAAGATGCGCACCGATCAGATCGGCGCCGCCGACACCATCGAGGCCCTGTGCGACGGGGTGTCCTCGCGCCGCAACCAGCTGCTCCTCGACATCGGCGGCGAACTCGGCCTCGGTGCCATCGACGGTGCCGCCGAGGCCGACATGGCCGCCCTCGCATCCACCGTGGACAGCCTCGCCCGCGGATACCGCCCGCTCGGTGCGGTGCTGACCGACGCGGTCGGCGACCAGATCCGCAAGGTGATCGGGCCGGCCGGCAAGCGGCAGTCCTACCTCACCGACCGCGTCACCGGCGTCTGGCAACTGGGCCCGGGCTGGGCCCTGCACACCCAGGTCGCGCTCGCACTGGGCACCCGCGAGGGTGCCAGCGTCCGGGGCGGCGACCTCGGCGATCTGCTCGACGGTACCGTTGCCGACACCGCGGCTCTCGACACCGTGATCGACCGCGCCGTGGCCGCAGTGGGCGAGTCGCGAGGCATCGCCGTGGCCAAGCCCGCCGCCGAATCCGGCGGCGGCGCAACAGTTGACGCGGCCGCACTGGGTGAGTTCACCGAAGCGATCACCGGACGCTCCGGCGCGCTCGCCTCCGCCGCCTACACCCTGCTCTCGAAACTTGGCCTGGCCGGGCACAGCTCGGCACCCGAGCAGACCGAAGACCCCGATGCCGTGCTCGCCGCGCGGGTCGGCGACGAACTGGGACCGGAGTGGGTGCGGACGGTGGCACCGGCCTTCGACGCCGCCAAGGCCGTGCTCATCGACGATCGCTGGGCCGGTGCACGCGAGGACCTCGTGCGGATCTGGCTGACCGCCGACACCGAGCTCGATGCCGACCAGGACACGGTCGTCAGCCGCTTCGCCGGGGCGGGTAATACGGTTGCAGCACAGGCTGACTGGTGGCGCGACCGGGCCCGGACCTCCGGGAATCAGGTACACGAGCGCCTTTTCGGGGCCATCGCCCGCATCGCCGGCGAACCCGCACGTGGACAGTGGGCCGACGACGTTGCGGTGGTGACCGGGGCCAGCAAGGGCTCGATCGCCGCGTCGGTCGTGGCCGCGCTGCTGGCCGGCGGCGCCACCGTGGTGGCGACCACCTCGCGACTGAACTCCGAACGACTTGCCTTCTACACGAAGCTTTTCCGGGAGAATGCGCGTTTCGACGCAGCTCTGTGGGTGGCGCCGGCGAATATGGCCGCCTACACCGACGTCGACGATCTCGTGCATTGGGTGGGCAGCGAACAGACCGAGAACCTCGGTGGCACCACCGCGGTGGTCAAGCCCGCGCTCAAACCGACGCTGCTGTTCCCGTTCGCCGCTCCGCGGGTGGCCGGTGACCTCACCGACGCGGGTGCGCGTGCCGAACTGGAGATGAAGGTCCTGCTCTGGTCGGTGGAGCGGCTGATTGCCGGTCTGTCCGAGATCGGCGCCGACTACGACCTCGCCGCACGGTTGCACGTGGTGCTGCCGGGCTCGCCCAACCGCGGCATGTTCGGCGGTGATGGTGCCTACGGTGAGAGCAAGGCGGCACTCGATGCACTCGTGACCCGATGGGCGGCCGAGGAGTCCTGGGGTTCGCGGACCACCCTGGCGCATGCCCTGATCGGCTGGGTCACCGGCACCGGGTTGATGGGTCACAACGACGGCATGGTCGCCGCGGTCGAGGCCGCCGGGGTGCGCACCTGGACCACCGACGACATGGCCGCCAATCTGCTCGGCCTGTGCGACCCGGGCACCCGAGCCGCCGCACGTGCGGCGGCGGTGACCGCCGACTTCACCGGTGGGCTGGACCCCTCGATCGACCTCAAGGCACTCGCCGCGCAGGCCGCTGACGAAGCCGACGGGACCGGAGGAGTCGACGAGGTACTGCCGGCCGACGAGGACGGGCCGGCGACTGTCGCGGCACTGCCGGCCCCGGCCCGCGCGGTCGGCGGGCCCACCCCCGTGTGGCCACGGATCGACTCACGGCCGGAAGATCTGGTCGTCATCGTCGGGACCGGTGAGCTCGGTCCGTACGGGTCGGCGCGCACGCGGTTCGAGATGGAGGTCGACGAGAAGCTCAGTGCTGCCGGCGTTGTGGAGCTCGCCTGGAACACCGGGCTGATCACGTGGGACACCGCGCCCCGGCCGGGCTGGTATGACACCGCCACCGGCGACCCGGTGCCCGAGGCCGACATCGCCGAGCGGTACCACGATGAGGTCGTGCAGCGATGTGGCATCCGTCGCTACGCCGACGAGGGTGCCATGGTCGAGGGCACCGCACCGCTGCTGACGTCGGTGTTCCTCGACGAGGACCTGACCTTCACGGTGTCCTCGGAGGCCGAGGCCCGCGCGTTCGCGTCGGCCGATCCGGAACGTACGCGGGTCGTGGCCGGCGCCGAGACCGGCGACTGGCAGGTCACCCGGCTGGCCGGCACCGAGATCCGGGTGCCGCGCCGATTCGAGTTGACGCGCACGGTCGGCGGGCAGATCCCGACCGGATTCGACCCGACCCGCTGGGGCGTCTCGGCGGACATGGCCGAGTCGATCGACCGCGTCGCGCTGTGGAACCTGGTCGCCACCGTCGACGCGTTCCTCTCCTCGGGCTTCACCCCGAGCGAGCTGATGCGATGGGTGCACCCGGGTCTGGTGGCCAACACGCAGGGCACCGGTATGGGCGGGATGACCTCGATGCGCGAGCTCTACATCAACACCCTGCTCGGTGAGGCCAAGGCCAACGACATCCTGCAGGAGGCTCTGCCCAATATCGTTGCCGCCCACGTCGTGCAGTCCTACGTCGGCAGCTACGGCGCGATGATCCATCCGGTCGCCGCGTGTGCGACCGCGGCGGTCTCGGTCGAGGAGGGCGTCGACAAGATCCGGTTGGGCAAGGCGCAGTTCGCGGTGGCCGGCGGCTTCGACGATCTCGGTATCGAGGGCGTCGTCGGATTCGGCGACATGTCGGCGACGGCGGAATCGTCGAAGATGGCCGCACGCGGAATCGACGAGCGTCGCTACTCGCGGGCCAACGACCGCAGGCGGGGCGGATTCGTCGAATCCCAAGGCGGCGGAACGGTTCTGCTGGCCCGCGGCGATGTCGCGGCGGAGATGGGACTGCCGGTCCTCGGCGTGGTGGCGTGGGCGCAGAGCTTCGGTGACGGCGTGCACACCTCCATTCCGGCCCCCGGGCTCGGTGCGCTGGGTGCCGCACGCGGCGCCCTGGACTCGCCGCTGGCCGATGCGCTGGGTGCCCTGGGTGTGGCCGCCGACGACGTCGCGATCATCTCCAAGCACGACACCTCCACCCGCGCAAACGATCCCAACGAATCCGAACTGCACGAGCGGCTGGCAGACGCGATCGGGCGCAGTGTAGGCGCTCCGCTGTTCGTCGTCTCCCAGAAGTCGCTGACCGGTCACGCCAAGGGTGGTGCGGCGGCCTTCCAGCTGATCGGACTATGTCAGATGCTGCGGGCCGGCGTGATCCCGCCGAACCGGAGCCTCGACTGCGTCGACGAGCAGATGAAGCAGTACCGGCATCTGGTCTGGCCGCGCGAGACGCTGCGGACGGGGGAGCGACTGCCGCTCAGGGCCGGGCTGCTGACCAGCCTCGGATTCGGGCACGTGTCGGGTCTGATCGCCGTCGTCCATCCCGAGGCGTTCATCGCTTCGCTGCACCCGGCCGAACGCGACGACTATCGCCGCCGCGCCGCCGACCGGGAACGCAACGGCCGCCGCCGATTCCTCGAGGCCATGTGCGGTGGCGAAGCCGCCTACCGTCGTCCGTCCAACCGTCGATTCGACGCGTCGCGCGACGAACACGACGCCGAGGCCCGCGTACTACTGGATCCGTCGGTGCGGCTGGACGGCTCCGGCGCCTACGGTGATGCGGCACAGTCGGTCTCGGACCAGAGACGCGCGGAAGCGATCTGATGGCGGTGTTGGGAGTCGGGATCGACCTGGTGTCGATCCCGGAATTCGCCGAACAATTGTCCCAGCCCGGTACGACGTTCACCGACCGGTTCACGGTCGGTGAGCGTCGGGACTCGGCCGCCGGGACCGGAGCGGACGCACGTCATCTCGCCGCGCGGTGGGCGGCCAAGGAGGCCGTCGTCAAGGCGTGGTCGGTGAGCCGGTTCGCCCGGTCGCCGTTGCTCCCGTTGATCCGGCACAGCGACATCGAGGTGGTCACCGACAACTGGGGCCGTCCCGCGATCCGGCTGGGCGGGGAGATCGCCGAGCACCTTCGCGACACGCAGGTGCACATCTCGCTCACGCATGACGGGCCGTCGGCCGCGGCGGTGGCCATCCTGGAAGGCGACGGCTGACGCGGTTCCGCGGCGGCCGGATCAGACTGTCCTCACACCGAGCTCGTGCTCTCCTCGAGGAGCAGATAGCCGGCCAGCATGCGTTTGAGTTCGCTCACCGTCTCCGGGTGGTCGTGGCCGTCCTGGACGGAGAAACTCAGCAAGGAGTATGCGGTATGCACCAGAACCTGCGACATCATGTCGCGGCGGGTGCGCTGCGACGGCGTCAGCGGGGCAAGCAGGCGCGACACCTGCTCGGCGAGTACGCGCTCGTTCTGCGAGGCGGTCGCCCGGGTTGCCGGTGTGGACTGAACCGCCAACCACACCGCACGCCGCGACGGATCGTCACGCCACAGCGCCGCAAGGTGATCGAGAAACTTCTCGAGCAGTACCGGCCACTCCAGTGAGGGCACCTCGGAGGCGAAAGCGGTGAGTTCTTCGCGTACGGCGACGGTATCGAGGCGGTCGAGCTCGCAGACGATCACATACTTGTTGGCGAAGTACTGGTAGAGCGTTCCGATGGGAACCTCTGCGCGTGAAGCGATCTCCTCGCACGTCAACGACTCGAATCCGACCTCGGTGAGCAGTTCCCGTGCAGCGGCGAGCATCGCGGAGAACTTGCGCCTACTACGTTCCTGCGTGGGAAATTTGCGCGGGACGAGGGGCTGGGGGGTCATCGTGTCGGCTGTCGATCGGCGCGGGCCGGTCAGTCCAGCGCCAGATCACGCCGCAGTTTCGCGACGTGTCCGGTGGCACGGACGTTGTATTGCGCGAGGGCGATCGTCCCCGTCTCGTCGACGAGAAATGTCGATCGGACGACGCCGGTGACGGTCTTGCCGTAGAGCTTCTTCTCACCGAAGGCGCCCCACCGGCCGAGTACGGTCTTGTCCGGATCACTCAGCAGGGGAAAGGTGAGTCCCTCGGCTGCGGCGAACTTTGCGAGCTTCGCCGACGGGTCGGGCGAGATCCCGATCACGTCGATGCCCGCGTCGCCGAGTTCGCCGAGATTGTCCCGGAAGTCGCAGGCCTCCTTGGTGCAGCCGGGGGTGGCGGCGGCCGGATAGAAGTAGACGATCACCTTCCGGCCGGCGTAGTCGGCCAGGGACACCGGGTTGCCTTCCGCGTCGGGGAGCGTGAAGGCGGGTGCCGGGTCACCGACCTGGAGACGCTGTGTGGCTGACATGACGCCCAGGTTAGTCGATGTGGGCGGTGCTCACGGTCGGGTCATGGCGTAACCTAATGAGACCGCTGGCACTGTATCCGCTCCGCGCCGGGATTCGTCCCCGCGCGGGCGCGTTGTGTTCGGGGGTGACCATGCGGCCCGCCGGGCCGCATGACCGATCTTCTTGACATTCCTGGGAGGACCACGTGGCCGGGGATACCGACCGTATCGAGCAGGACATCGCGAAAGCCCGCGAGGACCTGGCCCACACACTCGACGTGCTGGCCGAACGTGCCAATCCGCAGCGTCTGGCCGGTGACGCCAAGAGCGCTGCGCTGGCACTTCTGAACAAGCCTGCGGTGAAGTACACCATCGCAGGCGTCGGCGCTGTCGTCGTCGTTCTCGTCATCCGCCGGATCAGTCGGTGATACGGGCGCGGGGCTCATACGCCCGGAACGCGCTCCTCGTACTCGCTGTCGGCGCTGTCGCGACCGTTTTGCCCGGTTGCGCGGCGTCGCCGTCGTATCCCGACGCGGTCGGGAACACGCCGGCGCTGAGTTCGTTGGGGGAGCCGAATATCTCGATCACCGGATGGGCCGACCGTCCGCTCAAAGACAATGCGATGGGGGTCATGCCCGGCGCGCCGCTGGTCGTGACCGCGCACGAGGGCAGTCTGAAATCGGTCGTGGTGTCGGGTTCGGACGGCCCCGTGGCCGGTACGGTCTCGGCCGACGGGTCGACCTGGACCGCGGCCGGGCCGCTCGACTTCGGTGATCGCTACACCTTGACCGCCGCGGCGCAGGGCATTGACGGCGCGGGAGCCCGCAAGCTGAGCTTCAGTACCGCCTCGGCGGAGTCGACCGCCACGGCGTCGACCGTGACCGACCAGAACGAGACCGTCGGTATCGGACAGCCCGTCGTGGTCAACTTCGACCAGCCGGTGGCCAACAAGCTCAACGCGCAGCGGGCCATTGCGGTGACCACCAACCCGCCGGTGGAGGGCGCCTTCTACTGGTTGAACGACTCGATGGTGCGGTGGCGGCCCGAGCACTATTGGAAGCCCGGCACCAAGGTCGACGTGAAGGTGAACACCAAAGGCATCGATCTCGGCAACGGGGTTTACGGCGACAACAACCTCACCACGAACTTCACCGTCGGCCGCAGCCTCATCGCCTCCGGCGACGACGCGACGCACATGATCACGGTGTCGATCAACGGCAAGGTGGTCAAGACCATGCCGACGTCGATGGGCAAGGATTCCTCGCCGACCAACAATGGCATCTACATCGTGGCCGAGCGGGACCCGAGCGTGATCATGGATTCCTCGACGTACGGCGTGCCGGTGAATTCTCCCGGCGGCTACAAGGAGACCGTCTACGACGCCACCCGGATCTCGTTCAGCGGCATCTATCTTCACTCCGCGCCGTGGTCGCTGGGTGATCAGGGCGTCGACGACGTGAGCAACGGCTGCCTCAACGTCAGCCCCGCGAACGCCGAATGGTTCCTGAACACCGCCCTGCGCGGGGACATCGTGACCGTGAAGAACGCTGTGGGACCGATACTTCCGGGCGACGACGGTCTCGGCGACTGGAACGTTCCGTGGTCGGTGTGGAAGAAGGGCAACGCCACCAACGACGGATGATGCACGGCGGCCGAGCCGAGAACTGCGTGTGACCAGCCGATTTCATGGATCGGGCACCCGTCAGGTAATGTTTCGTCTCGGTTCGCCAAGCGCCATTAGCTCAATTGGCAGAGCAGCTGACTCTTAATCAGCGGGTTCGGGGTTCGAGTCCCTGATGGCGCACAGACAAGCCCCTCACCGGTGGAAACTCCGGTGAGGGGCTTTCTCGTTCTCGTGCCACAGTCCGTGAAATATCTGTCCGCCGCCCGCGGTGTCGCTGTCGTGGATCACCTGGTGCGGGGGGACGCAACGCACCGGCTGGGCGCCCAACCGTCCAAGCTCGTTCTGGCGCAGCGGCTCACGGACGCGTGGCTGTCGACCCTCACCCGCCCCTGAGGGGCCGGCGAACGAGAGCCCTGAGCCCGTGTGATGACACCGCCGCGTCCTGGCCGGTGGGCTCGACGGCGGGCGCGGTCCTCAGGTCGGAGCCGGCACGGGTATCGAAGCGGTCACGTTGTGGTGGGTCGAACTTGGCAATCAGGACACCGAGGGCAACGATGGCTGCATGAGCGACAACATGACGACCGCCGTTCCCGATCAGCAACCCAAGGGCAGGCTCCCGTCGTGGGCGGTGAAGACGATCGCCATCGCCGTCGTCGTCGTTCTCGTGGTGATCGCGTACTTCATCCTCGCGGCATTCCTGCCGCGGTGGTGGTCGCAGAAGATCGGTTCGGCGGTGGGGCAGAGCATCACCACCGGCAGCTTCTACGGGATCGGCCTCGGGCTCGTGTGCACTCTGGTCTCCTTGCTGCTGTTGGCGCTTGCCTGGCGCGCCCGTCGCTGGGGCGAGACCCGCTATTGGGCGCTGGCGTTCGTCATCCTCGCGGTGGTGGCGTCGATTCCGAATCTGCTCACCCTGACCGTCGTCGCCGGCGGTGGCAGCGGTGCTCACGCCGGTGAACGGATACTCGACGTGGAGGCGCCGGGATTCCGCGGTGGAACGCTCGTCGGAGTGATCATCGGTGCCGTGATCTTCGCGGTGGCCACGGCCCTGTGGATCCGATTCCGGCGCCGGCGGAGCGCCGGCCGAACCGCGGCGGCGACCCCGGCCCCACGTGAGTGAGTCCGATCCGGACAAACTGGTACGATCAGCGCAAAAGCGACATGAACGTCCCGCCGCAAGGCGGGGCGTTCGTCGTGTCGGCACCGCGTTCTGGACAACTCCGATGCCGACGTCATTCGCTGAACAGACATCTGGTACACGACAACTCGGACGAATCCGGTATCTCGTACACTTGGTGCAAAATCGGCGGAAATCCGTTGTGGTAGGTGCAGTTGCGAAGGTTGGAGTGAGATGCGGAACGGGCGGACTCGGCTGCGGTCGTCGGTTGTCATCGTCGGTGTTGTGTTGGCGATCGTCGCGCTGGCGACCTCCTGCTCGCCGAAACCGCAATATACCAACGCGGTCGGTAGTTCGGTGCTCTATGACGATCTCCTGAAGCCCGGCGTCGAGATCACCGAATGGAACGATCAGGCACTCGTCGATGATGCGGTCGGCGTCCAGCCGGGCGCGCCGATCAAGGTGCGGGCCAGTGAGGGGGCACTGACCGAGGTCCGCATCGCCAAGGCCGACGGTTCGGTCGTTCGCGGCGCACTGTCCGAGGATGGCACCGAGTGGATCAGCGGCGAGCCACTGGGCTACAACCGCACCTACAGCCTGACTGCAGACGCGGCCGGTGTCGGCGGGTCCACCAGCAAGTCGGTCTCGTTCACCACACGTGCGCCCAACAATCTCACCCAGGCCTACCTCACGCCGAACAACGGCGAGACCGTCGGGATCGGCCAACCCGTCGCGGTGAAGTTCGACGAGGCGATCACCAACCGTCGCGAGGCGCAGAATGCCATCAAGATCACCGCGAACCCACCGGTGCTAGGTGCGTTCTATTGGATCAGCGACACCGAGGTCCGGTGGCGCCCGGCGGAGTACTGGAAACCTGGTACCACGGTGAACGTCGAGGTGAACACCTACGGCATCGATCTCGGCGGCGGCCTCTTCGGGCAGGAGAACCTCAGATCCACCTTCAAAGTCGGCCGATCGATGATCATCACCGCCGACGACCGGACCAAACAGGTCACCTTTGTCCAGGACGGCAAGGTCATCCGCACCATGCCGACGTCGATGGGCAAGGAGTCCGCACCCACCGACAACGGGATCTACCTGGTCTCCGACAAGCACGACAACATCATCATGGATTCGTCGACATATGGCGTCCCCGTCGGGTCGGCCGACGGATACCGCACACCCGTCGACTATGCGACCCGAATGTCCTATAGCGGCATCTTCTTCCACTCGGCGCCATGGTCGGTGTGGGCGCAGGGCAACACCAACACCAGCCACGGCTGCCTGAACCTCAGCCCGGACAACGCGCTGTGGGTCATGAACACCACACTTCGCGGTGATCCGGTCGACGTGAAGAACACCGTCGGCGGCACATTGTCGGGCACCGACGGTCTCGGGGACTGGAACATCCCCTGGTCGGTGTGGTCCAAGGGCAACGCCTGAAATTCTCCACCGAGGGTCCCTGCCCGCCGACCGCTGCTGCAGCGGTCTCGCCCGGTTGGTCGACCACCAACGTGCTCAGTTGGCGGAATGGCCCTGTTGCGCAATGGCCCTGTTGCGCAATGGCCCTGTCGCGCAATGGCCCTGTCGCGCAATGGCTTTGTGATGCAGGCTGGGCGCATCGGGCAGGGTGGCCCGGGTCGCATCTATTTCCGGTCGGCGATGAGCGACTGAACCTCGTCGGAACCGACGTTCTTGGCAACGAGTTTGCCGTTCTTGACCTTGCGGACGGAGTAGAGGTCCTTCTTCTTTCCGGGGGCGACACTCAGGCCGACCTTTTTCGCGGCCTTGTTCAAGTCATCGAGCATGCGCCGCAGATTAGGGCATGAAAGTGAACAACAACGAATCGGTGTGATGGCCGTAGGGGAATCGCGCGGTGGCTGCGGAGCGGCAAGGGCAACTGGAGGTCCGTTGCACAGAGCAAAAAGTCGGAGGGCAAAGATGCCCTCCGACCTTCGGGGTGGATGACGGGACTCGAACCCGCGACAGCCAGGATCACAACCTGGTGCTCTACCAACTGAACTACATCCACCATCGGCGTCGGGAACCAAGGATTGCTCGCCGGGTTCCAGAGCCAGGCTCATACTCTAGCGAACGGAAGCCACTGACACCAATCGCTTTCGTTACCAGCAGGTTCAGGCCGGCCCGAGGTCGGCAACGATCTGCGCCAGCCGATCTGAGTCCGGTCCGGGGGCCGGCACGAAGGCGGCAGCGCGGTAGTACTCGAGTTCCCGGATCGACTCGCGGATGTCGGCGAGTGCGCGGTGGGCGAGGCCTTTCTCGGGCTGACCGAAGTAGATCTTCGGGTACCACCGGCGGCACAGCTCCTTGATGGAGCTGACGTCGACCATCCGGTAGTGCAGGAAGCCATCCAGGTCTGGCATGTCGCGGGCGATGAACCCGCGATCGGTGGCTATCGAATTGCCGGCGAGGGGCACCGAGCCGGACGTGGAGATCTGGGTGCGCAGGTAGTCCAGCACCAGCTTCTCCGCCTCGGCCAGCGTGACCGTGGACCGGCGTACCTCCTCGGTGAGCCCCGAGGCAGCGTGCATCTTCTGGACGACGTCGGGCATCGCTGCCAGCGCGTCGTCGTCGGCGTGGATCACGACATCGACCCCGTCACCGAGAATATTGAGGTCGCTGTCGGTCACCAGGGCCGCGATCTCGATCAACTTGTCCGATCCGAGCGCCAGTCCGGTCATCTCGCAATCGATCCACACCAATTTGTCCTGCACGCCTCAACTCTAACCACACGCAGTTACCGGGTACCTGGACCCACGACGACTATCGTGATCGGTGCGTTCACGATCGCCTGCGGGTTCGGCTGTCCCGTGGCCCTGCGCGGTGTCAGTTGCGCACGTCAGATATCCACAGAGAGGACCCGTCAGATGACCGATCCCGCCCAAGCCGCCGCATCCATCGCAGCCGGATACGCCTTCGAGGGAACCGCGATCGAACTCGGAACGGTCAGCGTGGACGGTACCGTCACCGACGACGCCAAGGTTCGCATCCCACTGTCGATGATGAATCGGCACGGTCTGGTTGCCGGTGCCACCGGAACCGGCAAGACCAAGACCTTGCAGCTCATCGCCGAACAGCTCTCGGCGAATGGCGTTCCGGTGGTGATGGCCGACATCAAGGGCGATCTGTCCGGGCTCAGCCGTCCGGGCGTCGCGAACGACAAGATCACCGCACGCGCACAACAAACCGGTGATGACTGGCAGCCCGCGGGCTATCCGGTCGAGTTCGTCTCACTGGGTTCGACGGGTATCGGGGTGCCGGTCCGGGCGACCATCACCTCCTTCGGACCGATCCTGCTGAGCAAGGTCCTCGGCCTCAACGCCACCCAGGAATCGGTGCTGGGGTTGATCTTTCACTGGGCCGACCAGAACGGACTGATGCTGCTCGACCTCAAGGATCTACGGTCGGTGATCGCATACCTGACCAGCGACGAGGGCAAACCCGAGCTGAAGGCGATCGGCGGCGTGTCGACGCAGACCGCTGGGGTGATCCTGCGGGCGCTGACGAATCTGGAGGCCGACGGCGGCGACACGTTCTTCGGTGAGCCGGAGATCGAACCCGCCGACCTGCTCCGGAGCGCGGCAGACGGGCGCGGCATCGTCACACTGTTCGAACTCGGTGCGCAGGCAGCGCGACCGGCGTTGTTCTCGACCTTCCTGATGTGGATTCTCGCCGACCTCTTCGAATTCCTGCCCGAGGTCGGCGACCTCGACGCGCCGAAACTTGTCTTCATCTTCGACGAGTCCCACCTGTTGTTCGACGGCGCGTCCAAGGCGTTCAAGGAACAGGTGGTCCAGACGGTGAAACTCATCCGCTCGAAGGGAGTCGGCATCTTCTTCTGTTCGCAGTTGCCCACCGACATCCCCAACGACGTCCTGTCGCAACTGGGTGCGCGGATTCAGCACGCGTTGCGCGCCTTCACCCCGGACGATCAGAAGGCGCTGACCAAGACCGTCAAGACCTACCCGGTCTCAGACGTGTACGAGCTCGATCATGCGCTGACCTCGCTCGGGACCGGCGAAGCCGTGGTGACCGTCCTCTCGGAGAAGGGTGCACCGACGCCGGTCGCATGGACCGTCGTCCGGGCACCCCGATCGTCGATGGAAGCCGTTGGCGCGGAAGGTATCACCGCTGTGGCCACCGCGAGTCCGCTGTACGCCAAGTATGGCGAATCCATCGACCGTGAGTCGGCATACGAGAAGCTTGCCGCCAAGACGCTGGCGCCGGGCGAATCGCCGGACGCACCGGCACCGGCTCCCGCTCCGGCACCGGCTCCCGCTCCGGCACCCGCACCGCAACCGGACGAGCCGGGCATGATCGCCGAGGTGTTGACGAGCAAACCGATGCAGAGTTTCCTGCGGTCGGCGGCCTCCGCGGCGGGACGCGAATTCAGCCGCGCACTCTTCGGCACCGGGCGTCGACGCCGTTGACGTCGAACGTCATTGGCGGCCCGTTCATCGCGTCCCGCTCAACCATTTCGTTCCCGCTCGACGAGATCGTTGAGCGGCAAGCGCATGGTTGAGCGGGAACGTCAGGAATCTGCGCCGAGTTTGCGGTAGAAGGTGCCCACAACCGGGGCGACCAGAGCGCGGGGACTGTATCCGCCGGCCACCGACATCGCCTTCGAGAGCGTGCCCGGCACGACACGCATCTTGTTGTGCGTCAGCGCATCCAGACTCATCTCGGCCACCTTGTCGCTCGAGTGCCACAAGAAGTCGGGGACGAGTTTGTCGACCACCGAGGCGTCCACGGGGTCCGGGGTGCCGGTCCGTACCGGTCCGGGGGCCAGCAGTGTGACGTGCACACCGTCTCCGGCGACCTCACCACGCAGCGATTCGCTGAAAGTGTTCACGAATGCCTTGGTGGCCGCATAGGTGGCGTTGTGGGGGATCGGCATGTTGCCGGCGGCCGAGCCGACCATGAGGATGCCGCCCGCGCGTCGGCGTACCATCCCAGGCAGCACGGCGAGAGTCAGGTCGTGCACGGCATTCACGTTCAGACGCACCTGTGTGCGTTCGTATTCGGCGTCGAGGTCGGCAACCGCGCCGAAGGTGGCGATCCCGGCATTGTTGGCGAGAATCGAGATGTCGCGGCCGGCGAGTTCGCCGGCGAGAATCGCCACGGCGGATGGGTCGGACAGATCGGTGGGCCGAACTTCGGCTGCCACACCATATTTTCCGCGCAGTTCCTCGGCGAGACCCTCGAGGATCTCACCACGCCGGGCGACGAGGACGAGCGAATGTCCGCGCCGGGCGAGGGCGCGGGCCAAGGCCATCCCGATGCCCGACGACGCGCCGGTGACGACAGCGCGGGCGGATGCGGACGGTTCAGGTACTCCCATGCCACGTATCGTATCCAGCCGCCGACGTCATCCAGCCGCCGACGTCATCGGGCCGCCGACGTCATCGGGCCGCCGACGTCATCGGGCCGCCGCCGTTGACCGCCGGCGAACTATGCGATGCCTGCCGCGACCTCGGTGCCCTGCCGGATGGCGCGTTTGGCGTCGAGTTCGGCCGCGACATCGGCACCGCCGATGACGTGGGTGCGCACCCCGGCAACGGTGAGCGGGTCGACGAGGTCGCGTACCGAATCCTGGCCGGCGCAGATCACGACATTGTCGACCTCGAGCAGCCGGGTCTCGCGCACAATGCCGTCGTCGTCACGGAAGCTCAGATGTAGGCCGGCGTCGTCGATCCGGTCGTAGGTGGCACCGGAGATCTGTTCGACGCCCTTCATTTTCACCGTGGCGCGGTGGACCCAGCCGGTGGTCTTGCCGAGGGTCTTGCCCTGTCGCCCGGGTTTGCGTTGAACGAGGAAGACCTCACGAACCGGAGGCAGGGGACGTGGTTTGGTGACAAAGCCGGGCTTGCTCAGGTCTTCGCTGACGCCCCATTCCTGAGTCCACTCCTTGAGATTGAGGGTGGGTGACTCGTCGACCGTCAGGAACTCGGTCACGTCGAATCCGATTCCGCCCGCGCCGACGACGGCAACCCGCTTACCGATCTCGCGCCGACCGAGCACGGCGTCGGCATAGGACACGACCATCGGGTGATCGACCCCCGGGATCTCGGGGATCCGGGGGGTGACGCCGGTCGCGATGATCACCTCGTCGAAGCCCTGGGCGATGATGTCCTCGGCCTTCACTCGCGTGTTCAGATGTACTGTCACGTTGTTGATCTCGAGTTGGCGCCGGTAATAGCGTAATGACTCGTTGAACTCCTCTTTTCCGGGAATCCTTGCGGCAATGGAGAATTGGCCACCGATCGATTCATCGGCCTCGAAGAGTTCGACGCGGTGCCCGCGCGCGGCGGTGGAGACCGCGGCGGAGAGTCCGGCGGGGCCGGCGCCGATCACCGCGATGTGCTGGGTATGGCGGGTGGCCCCGAGGGTCAGGGTCGTCTCGCGACCGGCGCGCGGATTGAGAAGGCAGGACACCTTTTTGCCGACGAATGCGTGGTCGAGGCAGGCCTGGTTGCAGCCGATGCAGGTGTTGATCTCGTCGGCGCGGCCGGCCCGCGCCTTGTTGGCGAAGTCCGGATCGGAAAGCATGGGCCGTGCCATGGAAATAGCATCCACCCGGCCGCGTTCGAGGATCTCTTCGGCGAGTTCGGGCGTGTTGATACGGTTGCTCGCGATGAGTGGGATATCCACCTCGGCGCGCAGTCGTTCGGTGAACTCCACGAAGGCTCCGCGCGGCACCGAGGTGACGATGGTCGGGATGCCGGCCTCATGCCATCCGATGTCGGTGTTGATGGCGTCGACGCCGAGTTTTTCGGCTTTACGTGCCATCAGCGCGATCTCATCCCAGGTCTGCCCGTTCTTGACGAAGTCGGCGATGGACTGCCGCAGGATGATCGGGAAGTCGCGGGGTACCTGACGGCGCATCTCGGTGATGATCTCGACGAGAAAGCGCTGACGGTTCTCGGTGTTGCCGCCCCATCTGTCGGTGCGGTCGTTGGTGTGCGGGCACAGGAACTGGTTGATCAGGTAGCCCTCACCGCCCATGATCTCGACGGCGTCGTAGCCGGCCCGGCGGGCAAGCTTTGCCGAGCGGCCGAAGGTGCGGATGACGTGCTTGATGATCGGTTCGGTCATCTTGAGGTGCCGGAACGGATGGATCGGTGAGGGCTCCGATCCCGCGGCGACCTTGAAAGGCGTATAGCCGTACCGTCCGGCATGGATCACTTGCATGGCGATCTTGCCACCCTCGCGATGGACCGCGCCGGTGAGACGACGGTGCCGCGCGACGTCGGCGTAGTTGGTCATCTTGCCGGCGAACGGCAGGAGCAGGCCGGTGCGAGAGGTGGCGAATCCGCCCGTGATGATCAGTCCCACACCGCCTTTCGTGCGCTCGGCATAGTAGGCGGCAAGTTTGTCGGTGTCCCACAACCGATCCTCGAGGCCGGTGTGCATCGATCCCATGATCAGCCGATTGTCCAGCGTGATACCGCCGAGCGGCAGCGGCTCGAAAAGACGAGGGAAATGCGGATTGGGTTGTGCGGATGGGGCTGACATCGAGTCACCTCTCGGTCGGGCCGGAATGTCGGCGGTGGAATCTGATCAGCTGGGCGGTAGCGAGTTGAGTTATGCGGGACAGGTCAGGTCGCGGTGCCGAGCTCCCGGGTGAGCGCGGCGAGAACCTCGTCGCACCAATCGACGAATCCTTCTTCGATCCGGACACCGCCGCGCAGTACCAGGTATTGGTGCAGTTTGCGGCCGGTCAGGCGTTCGGGGTCGGGATAGTCGGTCTTCTCGAACGACCGGTACAGGTCCAGTCGCTCGACATGTAGTCCCCGATGTCGCTCGAGCTCGGCGATCAGATCGGGGAGTGTCGAGCGCTCGGCGGCCCGGATCTTGACGCCGAGATCGTCACGGAGCTGCTGAATCGGCGTCGGGGTGGCGACCCACCGCCGCAACGCCTCTCGACCGTCCTCCGACAGCGAGTAAACCTTCTTGTCGGGTCGGCCGTCCTGCACGATCGGCTCGTAGCCGACCAGGCCGTCGGCGTGCAGTTTGCGCAACGTGCGATAGATCTGCTGGTGCGTGGCCGACCAGAAGTGGCCGATGGAGCGGTCGAACTGGCGGCTGATCTCGTAGCCGGTGCCGGGGCGTTCGGACAACGACACCATGATCGCGTGCTCGAGGGCCATACGTGCACGGTAGCAGTGCACCGTGTTGCTATGCAACGAAGTGCTTATGAACTTCGTCCGTCACCAGAGATTCAGCGGGATGTCCGGCAGCGCCGGCGGGTTGACGGTTCCGGGAGCGTCGTGGGGCAGTGGTGGCGCCGGACCCACGTGCGGGGTGGCAAGGTCGCGGGCCCGGGCGAGGGCGTCGAGCACATCTTTGATCGAGGTGTCGGGATGCAGGTGACGCGCCTGGTGGGCGCCGGTGATCACATCGACGATCGCCCCGAACGCGTCGGAATCGGGATCGTTGAAGTACGAACCGTGCGCGGCGGGCCCCAGCAACCACGACCCGTCGCTTGCGCGGCCGGTGGGGAGATTTTCGAAACCCGGAACGAGGTCGGGGCTGAATCCATGCGGGTTGAACGGAAACATCCGCAACATCTGTATCGGGTCGCCGGGTGCGGTGAGTGTGTATCGGTGCACATCGGGATCGGAACCGGACGGGGGCACGACGCCGACTCCCGCGGAGGACGCATGAATGATGTTGTCGGCTCGCAATCCATGCGCTTCCGCGGCGGCGACGACCGCTCCACCGTACGAGTGACCGATGTAGGTGGTCGTCGCGTCCGGAGAGACCTCGGCGATCTCGGCGTCGAGCGCCCGGCCGAATCCGACCAGCCGCGGTGCCATCTCCTTGGCGTAGTGCGGATCGAGTGCGGTGTCGTCGAACGTGGTGGGAGCGGTCTCGATGATGTTGCCGTCGAACGGGTTGAGCATGTCACCGAAACTCTCGACGACCTGACCGGAGTCGACCAGTTTCTGGGGTAGGTCGCCATCGAGGTAGATGAACACCGGACCGTCGGTGCGGTCGGCGAGGTTCCAGGCCGCCTTCCAGTTGTCTCCGCCGTAACCACGTGCGTTGGTTCCGGTCCCGGGCACGTAGACGGTCGCGTTTGCGGTCACCGGCGTGAGTGCACCGACCATCTCGACCAGCCGCGGGTTGTCGGCGTCGGTGAACGAGATGAACACCCGTTCGGTCTCGGCGTACAGCGGATCGTTGCGCGCAGCGCCCGAGACACCTGGATAGGGGGCGGGGCGCTGCTCGAGAAATGATCGCAGCATCGTGGCGCGTTCGCTCTTGGTGCCGTTTCGGCGGATCTCATCGGCCAGCGCATTGCGGATGTTGATCTCGTTGGCCGTGCTGCGCAACGAAAATGGCACTCCATCGAGGTTCCCCATGGTTTCCGGATCGGCTTGGACCAGGCGGCGCAGGTCTGCGTCGGCGGTGCCGGCGAGCGCACTCCGTCGCTGTTGCACGCTCAAACCCTGCAATCTGCGCACCATCGCGTCGGGTTCCATGGTGCCGAGTCCGGGCACGGTCACATCCGGCTGGCGACGGATCATCGATGCGAGGTCGGACCGGAGATCTTCGATCCGTGCGCCGTAGAGTTCGTCGACTTCGTCGACCGCGCGCAGGCCCTCCTGGATCAGGATCTGATGCCCGTTGGCCATCTCCAGATTTGCGGCGTGCGGGTGGGTCACCGAGCCGTCGTCGGCGACGACGCAGCCCAGCGCGACCGCGTCCTCTACGGCGCGCTTCACCACGTGGCAGGCCTGCCCGAGATCGATTCCGGCGTCACCGGCCTCATCGGCTATCTGTTGCAAGACATTTCGCACCTCGTTTGCGTGATCATGTTCGTGGCGAATACGGGTGAGCGCGGCGTCGTGTGTTCTGCCGTGCCAGTCCGTCGGGCGAAGGGCACTGCCGAGGGCGACGTCGAGTGCTTGCTCGAGGAGCCCGGCAGCAGTCCCTGCGGCGTCGCCGGCCGTGGTGATGTCGCCGGTACGCCACGACCGCACGTCGGAAATGGTGAGACGCATCAGCGCTCCGGCAGGAGGTCGAGAGCGCGGCCCGCGGCGGCGTCGGTGTCGAGGGCATCGGCGGCGAAGTGTCCCAGTGCGACGCTCATCGCGAGCAGGAGCTCGGAGATGGAGTCCGTCGCCGCGTGGGCCGGGTCGGCCAGTGATCGCAGTGCGCCTACCGTCCGGCTCGGCGGGCCGCTGAGATCGGCCAGTTGATCGACGGTGATGTCGGCCACGGCGCGGGCTCGATCGCGCCACGTCGCCTCGATCTCGGCGAGTTCGTCGGCGTCGATGCCGAACAGCGTGTCGTCGTCGGTTCCGAAGAGACGGTCGGCCAGGGCGGGCAGATCGGCCCGGTCGGCCAGGTCGCCGAAGAATTTCGAGAACGGTGTCATGGGTTCCCCTTGCGTCGCGGATGTGACGACATATTCGACGCAGGGATGCGCGAACGGTTCCGCCAGGAGGCGCCGGGCTGTGGACAACGCGAGTCGGGCGGGACTCGCCGGATCTCCGAACGGCCACCTCCGCACCGGCGATCGAAGCGTCAGTTCGGCGGGAGCAACGGGCGTGGGGGCAGAGGGGAGGAGGAGACGACACTGGTGGTGACGGTTCCGAGCGTGCCGATCTTGCCGCTGATCCGTTCCAGGTGACTTTGGGTGCCCCCGGCAGGACTCGAACCTGCAACCACCGGATTAGAAGGCCGATGCTCTATCCGTTGAGCTACGGAGGCATGCCGTTCGGCGGGTGAGTCGTCCCAACGGCGTGGCGAGTATATCCGGGTGGATGCCCGGACGGCGACCGTCCCCTCCACGGCCGCCGTCGCTGCTGAACAGCATGGCCTGGATTCGCCGGGTCGAGGTGACGACGATGCGCGCCTGTGGACAACCTCGGGCGGCCGCCTCACACCGCGCAGCGAAATCCCAGGTGCGAGGTGGCCGAGTCGTCGGATTGTGGCGACCGCGCCGCCGGGCGATACCGCCGGCAGTACTGCGGTGAGCACAGATGCGAGCCGCCCTTGGTGACCCGCACCACCTGCGGAGATGTGGTGGCCGCGAGCAGGTCCGGTCGTCCGTCGGCAGTGACGGTGGCCAGCCCCGGTGGAACATGCCGCGGCGTGAAGACATCCACGGTGCGCTCCCATACGTTGCCGATCATGTCGAGGAGCCCGAGTGGATTCGCCGGATGGCTCCCCACCGGACTGGTCGATCCCCAGCCCTCGTTCTGGTAGGGAAATTTCCCGATCCAGGTGTTGGCCAATATCTTTCCGTCCGGGTGGAGCTCGTCGCCCCAGGCGTAGTCGAGTCCCTCGACACCGCCGCGCGCCGCGCATTCCCACTCGGCCTCGGTCGGGAGCCGCCGCCCGGACCAGCGTGCGTACGCGTCGGCGTCGGCGTGGGCCACATGCACGACCGGATGATCGGGGCGGCCGTCGAGTCCGGAGCCCGGTCCGCGGGGATGTCGCCACGAGGCGCCCGGGACATACCGCCACCACGCTCGCCAGTCGCGCAGGTCGACGGGCCCCGCGGTCGGGGTGAACACCAGCGCGCCCGGAACCAGGTCGGCCGGGTCGGCGCCCGGGAAATCCGCGGGATCGATGTCACGCTCGGCGACGGTGACATATCCGGTGTCGGCGACAAAGGCACCGAACTGCGCGTTGGTGACGGGGTGCGCCTCGATGGCGAAGGCCTCGACATGGCGCGCATGGGCCGGCCGCTCCTCGGGATAGAACCGGTCGGAGCCCATGTGAAATGTCGCGGCGGGAATGTCGACGAGGTCGGTCAGACCGCGAACACGCACGGCGCGCCGCGCGGGTCCTGCCGGGCCGGCGACCGCATCGTTCATCTCCTCGATGGTGCCATCGGCTGAGGCTGCGTGCCGCCGATGCAGGTGGCCCCCGGGTGGCACCGCCGTGCGACTAGACTGGTGCACCGTTGTGTCAGGGCCCGGCTCTGCGTCGCCCCGGGGATCGTCCGCAGGGGAGGAGACCACCGGAGGCCGGTCGGCCCACGACGAAAACTGCTGGTAGAGAGGCTCACGCGTGGCAGAGTTCATTTATACGATGAAGAAGGTGCGCAAGGCGCACGGCGACAAGGTCATCCTCGATGACGTTACGATGTCGTTTTTCCCGGGAGCGAAGATCGGTGTCGTCGGCCCCAACGGTGCAGGTAAGTCGTCGATTCTGAAGATCATGGCGGGCCTCGACCAGCCGTCCAACGGTGAGGCCTTCCTCGATCCGGACGCGACGGTCGGCATCCTGCAACAGGAGCCGCTCCTCAACGAGGAGAAGACGGTCAAGCAGAACGTCGAAGAGGGAATGGGCGAGGTCAAGGTAAAGCTCGATCGCTTCAACGAGATCGCCGAGCTGCTCGCCACCGACTACTCCGACGCGCTCATGGAGGAGATGGGCAAGCTCCAGGAGGACCTCGACAACGCCGAGGCGTGGGACCTCGATTCGCAACTCGAGCAGGCGATGGACGCACTGCGCTGCCCGCCCGGAGATTCCCCGGTGTCGCACCTGTCCGGTGGTGAGCGTCGCCGCGTGGCGTTGTGCAAGCTGCTGCTGAGCCGGCCGGATCTGCTTCTGCTCGACGAGCCGACCAACCACCTCGATGCCGAGAGCGTGCTGTGGCTGGAGCAGTTCCTGGCGAGCTACCCCGGTGCGGTGCTGGCCGTCACCCACGACCGCTACTTCCTCGATCACGTGGCGGAGTGGATCTGCGAGGTCGACCGCGGCAAGTTGATCCCGTATCAGGGCAACTACTCCACTTACCTGGAGAAGAAGGCCGAGCGTCTCGAGGTCCAGGGCAAGAAGGACCAGAAGCTGCAGAAGCGACTCAAGGAGGAGCTGGCGTGGGTGCGGTCGGGCTCGAAGGCGCGGCAGACCAAGAACAAGGCACGGCTGTCGCGGTACGAGGAGATGGCCACCGAGGCCGAGAAATCCCGCAAGCTCGATTTCGAGGAGATACAGATCCCCACCCCGCCCCGGCTGGGCGATGTGGTCGTCGAGGTCTCCAACCTGGACAAGGGCTTTGATGGTCGGGTGCTGATCAAGGATCTTTCCTTCACGTTGCCGCGTAACGGCATCGTCGGGGTGATCGGTCCCAACGGTGTCGGTAAGACGACGCTGTTCAAGACGATCGTGGGTCTGGAGCGGCCGGATTCGGGCAACGTGAAGGTGGGGGAGACGGTCAAACTCAGCTACGTCGACCAGAACCGGGCGAACATCGACCCGAAGAAGACCGTGTGGGAGGTCGTCTCCGAAGGCCTCGACTACATCGAGGTCGGCCAGAACGAGATGCCCTCGCGCGCGTATGTCTCGGCGTTCGGATTCAAGGGCCCCGACCAGCAGAAGCGGTCGGAGGTTCTCTCCGGCGGTGAGCGCAACCGGCTCAACCTGGCGTTGACCCTCAAGGAGGGCGGCAACCTGATCCTGCTCGACGAGCCGACCAACGACCTCGACGTCGAGACCCTCAGTTCGCTGGAGAACGCGCTCGAACAGTTCCCCGGCTGCGCTGTGGTGATCAGCCACGATCGCTGGTTCCTCGACCGCACCTGTACCCACATCCTCGCCTGGGAGGGCAACATCGAAGAGGGCAAGTGGTTCTGGTTCGAGGGCAACTTCGAGGCCTACGAGGCCAACAAGGTCGGGCGACTCGGACCCGACGCATCGCGTCCGCACCGCGTGACACATCGCAAGCTCACGCGCGACTGAGATCGCTCGCGCAACGACGTGCGTAACGCCCCGCCCGGATCCGGATTCCGGGTGGGGCGTTGTCGTCGGCGGGGACCGCATGTGGTCGATGTGCGTCGGGCGCTGTCCGTGGGCGCTAGGCTCGCGAAGAGACCTAACGGCGGCGCGCTGTGCCCACCGGCGCCGCGCACGAGAGGGTGATTGTCGTTGTCGGACATGACTTCGCTTCTGTCGCAAGTCATTCCCAGATACCTGGCGACGTCGGCGGGAGCACGGCTCGGTACCGGTTCCGATCGGACGCAGGCGGGTCTGCCCGAACCGGAGCCGGCCGAGGCCGAACGTATCCGCGCCCATGTGGCAATCGCCGCGGTCCGGCGTCCGGGCGAATCGGTTGTCGACGTCGCCACCGACGGTGCGGGTGGCATCGAGGCTGTGGTCGTCACCGATGACATGCCGCTGCTCGTCGAATCGGTGCTGGCAGCGCTCGAGCGGCACGGTATCGCCGTCGGACGCATCGATCACCCGGTTCTCACGGCGATACGTGATCCTCAGGGCGTGCTCACCGGGATTCGTGATCCGCGCGGCGGTCCGACCGAATCGTGGATATCGGTGTCCGGGCTGGCGAGCCGCGAGGCCGTCGACGATGTGCAACTGCGAGCCGAGATACTCCGCGGGATCGGCGTGGTCGCCGACATCGACGCCGATGCAGCCGACATGCGTGAGCGGCTGAACGCCTGCGCGGCCGCGTGCGCGGGCGCGCAACCCGGCGACCAGACCGGGCTGGCCGCCGGACGCGGCGAATATGCCGAGTTGCTGACGTGGTTCGCCGGTGACCACTTCGTCCCGCTGGGTTATGCCCGGCTCGACAGCTCGGGCAACCGTGTTGAGCGACTCGGCCTCAACCGGACCGAATCCGATGGTCCGGACGTCGAGGTGATCGATACCGCACCGTTGTTGCCGCGAGTGTCGCGGGTGTTCCTCGAAACCGGCATCCAGCGGTCGAGGTTCCCGATCCTCATCCAGGTCCCGGCCTTCGGCCCACACGCCGACGATGCCGGTGAGCATCGCTTCGTCGGCGTGTTCACCTCGTCGGGACTCCATCAGACGGTCCTCGACGTTCCGGTATTGCGTGAGAAGGTCCATGACGTGATCCGGCTTGCCGGCGTCGACGAGGATTCCTTCGCCGGTCGCACGATGGTCGAGCTGCTACAGAACTATCCGTTGGTCGAGATGTTCCAGGACCCGACCGCCGAACTGCACCGGCGGGTGGAGGAGATGCTGACGGCGGTCGCCACCCGCTCACTGCGGGTGTTCCTGCGTGTCAATCCCGCAGGCGCCGCCGCGACGGCGCTCATCTACCTGGCGCGCGACCGCTACAACACCCGCTCGCGGGAGATGTTGGAATCAGCAGTCGTCGAACTTCTCGGCGGCAGCGACCTCGAGTATGCGGCCCGCGTGAGCGAGAGACCGCTTGCGCTGCTGCAGGTGATGGCACGAGTCGATCCCGAAGATGCCCGGTCGTGGGGCTCGGTGGATGTCGACACCGAGCTGCGCCGGCAGCTGCAGACCACGCTCGCCGAGGCCATCCGCAGCTGGGACGAGCGGGTTCGTGAACTCGTCACCGCCGCCTCCGGCGAGCGCACGCTGCCACCCGACGGTGCCGACGGGATCCTGCGGATGATCGCCTCGCTGCCCGACGACTACAAGGACCAGCGCCCGCCCGCCGCGGCGGTCGGCGACCTCGCGCATGTGATGACGCTCGAACCCGGCGAACTCGCCGTCACCCTGGGAGATCCCACGTCGACCGGCGATGCGAACGGCCGGCCGCGCTGGGACTTCACCCTGTATCTGTGCGACGAGTCGGCGACCCTGACCGATGTGCTCCCGGTGTTACAGAGTCTGGGCGTCGACGTCATCGACGAACATCCCTTCGCGTTGTATCGGGACGACGACAAGCCTTGCCACGTCTACGAATTCACCGTCGTATTGACTGCTGGTATCGATGTCGACGCGGATACCGCGCACGATCTGCCGGAGCGGTTCACCGATGCCTTCGCCCAGATCTGGCGGCGTGACACCGAGATCGACGCGTACAACCAGCTGATCATCCGATGCGGCCTCGACTGGCGCGCCGTGACCATGCTGCGGGCGTACGGTCGCTATCTCCGCCAATGCGGATCTGCCTACAGCACAAGCCATGTCGCGGCCACACTGGGGCACCACCGCACGGTGACGCGGGGGCTGACCGCACTGTTCGAGGCCTCGTTCGACCCAGATGCCGTCGACGCAGGCGATCGTGATGGCGTGCTCGAACAACTCCGCTCCGATGTGGGCGAGATCCTGAGTCTGGACGCCGATCGTATCGTGTCGGCATTCACCGCGGTCATCACCGCCACCGACCGGACGAACTTCTACATCGTCGGCAAGTCCGCAGGCGCCCACGGCGGCTCGGCCGCCACGAGCGATCACCGCACCGTGCTGTCGTTCAAGTTGCGGCCCAAAGACATTCCGCAGACTCCCGAACCACGACCGCTGCATGAGATCTTCGTCTACTCCCCTCGAGTCGAGGGAGTGCATCTGCGGTTCGGCGCGGTGGCGCGTGGCGGATTGCGGTGGTCGGACCGCCGGGAGGACTTTCGCACCGAGATCCTCGGGCTCGTCAAGGCCCAGGGGGTGAAGAATGCGGTCATCGTCCCGGTGGGCGCCAAGGGCGGCTTCGTTCTCACCCGCCCGCCTGCGCCGACCGGAGATCCGGGCACCGACCGCGATGCGTTGCGTCATGAGGCGGTCGAATGCTATCGGATGTTCATCTCGGGCCTCCTCGACGTCACCGACAACATCGACCGGGCGAGCGGTGAGGTGATACCGCCGCGATCGGTGATCCGACGCGACGGCGACGATCCCTATCTCGTGGTGGCCGCGGACAAGGGGACCGCGTCGTTTTCCGATATCGCCAACGACGTCGCGCACCGTTACGACTTCTGGCTCGGTGACGCTTTCGCGTCCGGTGGTTCGGCCGGCTATGACCACAAGGCGATGGGGATCACGGCCCGGGGCGCGTGGGAGTCGGTGAAGCGGCACTTCCGGGAAATGGGAATCGACACGCAGACACAGGACTTCACCGTCGCCGGAATCGGTGACATGAGCGGTGATGTGTTCGGCAACGGCATGTTGCTCAGCGAACACATCCGCCTGGTGGCGGCCTTCGACCACCGCCACATCTTCGTCGACCCGACCCCTGACGTGGCGGCGGCGTATGGCGAGCGCGCCCGGCTGTTCGCCATGGCGCGCTCGTCGTGGGCCGACTACGACGCCCGCCTGATCAGCGCGGGCGGCGGCGTGTGGTCTCGTGAACAGAAGTCGATCCCGGTCAGTGCCGAGATGCGCACCGTCCTGGCGCTTGCGGATACGGTGCACACGCTTGCGCCGCCCGAACTGATCCGTGCGGTGCTGCTCGCCCCGGTCGATCTGCTGTGGAACGGCGGAATCGGTACCTACGTCCGCGCATCGACGGAGTCCGACGCCGAGGTGGGCGACAAGGCCAACGACGCGATCCGCGTCACCGGAGAACAGTTGCAGTGCAAGGTGATCGGCGAGGGCGGCAACCTCGGTGTCACCGAGCGGGGGCGTATCGAATACGATCTGGCGGGCGGCCGGGTCAACACCGACGCGATGGACAACTCGGCGGGAGTCGACTGTTCCGATCACGAGGTCAACATCAAAATCCTGCTCGATGCGGCCGTCTGGGCCGATCGTCTGGGGGCAGCGGACCGAAATCCATTGCTGGAGTCGATGACCGACGAGGTCGGGCGGCTGGTTCTCGCCGACAACATCTCTCAGAATGCCGAACTGGGATTCTCTCGTGGCTACTCCCGTGAGCGCGTCGACGTGCACGGGCGACTGCTCGCCGGACTGGCGGCCCGCGGGGTGAGTCTCGAGCTCGAGGCGCTGCCGAACCCCACGCAACTACGCAAACGGTTCGCTTCGGAGTCTCGACGCGGGCTGACCTCACCGGAATTGGCCACCCTCATGGCACATGTCAAGCTCGCCGCCAAGGACGATCTGCTGGCAAGCGGTCTGCCAGACAACGACGTCTTCGACGGCCGGCTGTGCGGGTACTTCCCCGGTCCGCTTCGAGAGCGGTTCACCGACGAGATCCATGTCCATCGGCTGCGTCGGCAGATCGTGGCGACCGTCCTGGTGAACGATGTGGTGGATCGGGCCGGGCTCACCCACCTGTTCCGATTGGGCGAGGCCACCGCGGCGAACACCGAGGAGGCGGTGCGGGCCTTCGTGGTGACCGAAGAGGTATTCGGGGTCGCGGAACTGCTCGATCGTATTCAGAGTGCGGCAGCATCGATCGTCGCCGTCGACGAAATGCTGCTCTATGCGCGGCGCCTGATCTTCCGGGCGTCGCGGTGGTTCCTGGGTTTCCGGCCCCAGCCGCTGGCCATCGCTGCCGAGATCTCCCGGTATCGCGACCGTGTCGCCGCGCTGACACCGTTTCTCGACGGATGGTTCGGTGATGCGACGGCCTCCGATATCCGGCATCGCGCCGATCACTATAGATCGTGCGGGGTCGCATCGGATCTCGCGCATGATGTGGCAACCAGCCTGCACCGGTTCTGTCTGCTCGACATCATCGACGCGGCCGAGATCTCCGACCGCGATCCCGTCGAGGTCGGCGAACTGTACTTCGGTGTGGTGCAGCATTTCGGACTTGAGGAGCTGCTCACGGCGGTTTCCGAGCTGAAGTATGGTGACCGTTGGCATGCCTTGGCGCGCCTGGCATTACGTGACGACATGCACGGCGCGCTGCGTGCGATGACCCTGAAGATCCTGGAGGGCAGTGAGCCCGACGAGCCGGCCGCGCAACAGATCGACGAGTGGGAGGGTGCGCACTCCTCGCGCCTGGCGCGGGTGCGGTCGATGCTTGCCGAGATCGAGAAATCGGGCAACATCGATCTGGCCACCCTCTCGGTGGCGGCCCGTCAGCTCCGTAGTGTGATCAGGTGAGTGTGATCAGGTGAGTTGATCCGCCGCGACGAAGGGAACTGTGTGCGCTACGAGAACGAGGGAACGGCGACCGAGAACGGGTATGTGGTCGAGGTTCCGGTGCGCTGGTCCGACATGGACGTCTTCGCGCACATCAATCACGCTCGCATGGTGACCTTGTTGGAGGAGGCGCGGATTCCCTGGCTGTTCTACGACGGACGTCCCACCGCCGATCTGCGACGCGGGTGTGTGGTCGCCGACCTGCATGTGAAGTATCGCGAACAGATCCGGCATGACCAGGGACCGATTGTGGTGACGATGTTCGTGGAGAAGGTTCGTGCGGTGGACTTCGTCGTCGGATATGAGGTACGTCCGCACGGTGGGTCACCTCAGGACAAGCCGGCTGTTCTCGCGTCAACTCAGCTCGTGGCCTTCGATGTCGACGCCCAGCGACTGCGTCGACTCACTCCGGACGAGCGTGGCTATCTGGAAGGCTTCCGGCTGCCCACAACGATCTCGACAGAGCAGGGACGCCATGGCCGCTGAACGGTATCTGACTCTTCGGCGAAGCGAGGACCGCTCGGACGCCGTGGCCTTCCTCGGCCACGCCGAACGGCTCGAGGACGCCGCGGTGGTGCGACTGGCCGTCCGCCCGGACGGGCTGATCGGCATCTGGTCGCACACCGGTTTCGATGTGCTGGCCACGCGCGCGGTGTTCGGGCAGATGGCTCCCGGCGACCTGGTGAGCGATGCGGCGACGCTGCGTTCGGCGTTGGCGCAGGCCGAGCCCGGCACCGCCGTCGATCCCGGTATGCCGCTCGACTCGGCCTGGCGTGGTGCCTTGCCGGTCCTCACCGGTTATCAGCAGGTCGACGACGTCCCGGCGCGCGCGGTGGTCGGGCTCGTCCGCGAAGGTGCGCGGGTTGCCCGGGACGAGGGCAGTGCACATGGACCGGCGACCGGAGTGCTCGACCAAGACGTGCTCGAGGTGTCCTCGGCCGACGGCGCGCTGCGGGCCGCGGTGTCTCTGCGTTCGCTGTTCGCCCTGACCGCAATGGGTTTCATCCGCGATGCGCAGGGCGCTCCGATCACCGAGACGTCGGAGGTCGACGCGATCGCGCCGGCGGAGCCGGTCCGGATTCGGGTGTCGGCGGCCTGGATACGCATCGACGCGCGATACGGCACCGTCTATCTGCGCCGGAATCGTGATCTCGGCGTCACGGTCAAGTGAGGCGCGGCATCAGATCAGCCAGGCAGCTGCATTGGGGGCGAGATGTCCGTCGACGAGCGGTGCGCTGACCAGCAGCATCTCGCCCGGCGGTAGCGGCACCGGCGTATCGGTGGCGTTGAGCGCGCAGATCACTCCACCCGGCGAGCGACGGAAGGCCAGACATCCCTCGGGGGCGCCGTACCACTCGACCGCGTCACCGGTGAATTCCGTTCGGGTGGCCCGCAGTTCGATGGCTTGCCGATAGAGCGACAGCGTGGAGGAGATGTCCTCGATTTCGCGCTCGACGGTGAATCGGTCCCAGTCGGCCGGCATCGGAAGCCAGGTGTCGGCCGATGAGCTGAAGCCGTAGGGCGGCTCGGTGCCCTCCCATGGGATGGGGACACGGCAGCCGTCGCGTCCGCGTTCGGTGTGGCCGGAGCGCTCCCACGTCGGGTCCTGACGCGCATCGTCGGGCAGGTCCACGTTCGGCAGCGCCAGTTCGGCGCCGTTGTAGATGAACACCGTTCCGGGCAAGGCCAATTCGACCAACGCCATCGCGCGGGCGCGGGCGATGCCGACCTTGAGATCGACCGGCGAATCCAGATCTTGCGGATCGGTACGACCGTACCGGGTGACCTCGCGCTCGACGTCGTGGTTCGACAGTGTCCACGTCGGCGTCCCCGACACCCGTAGCACGGCATCGAGTGAGTTCTCGATCGCTTCGCGGATCGCCTCGGTGTCGAAAGACGCCTTGGCGAGCCGGAAGTTGAAACCGAGGTGCAGTTCGTCGGGGCGCAGGTATTCGGCGAACCGCTCGTTGTCCTCGACCCAGATCTCACCGACGTTGGCGGCACCCGGATATTCGTCGAGGACCGTGCGGATCTTGCGGTGGATGTCGTGGACTGCATAGTTGTTGAAACGCGGGTCGTCGTCGCTGTTGGCCAGCAGACCGACCGACTCGAGGTCCATGTCGGGCAGATTTTCGGGCTTGGCCATCCCGTGCGCCACATCGATGCGGAAGCCGTCGGCACCGCGGTCGAGCCAGAACCGCAGGGTGCGTTCGAGATCGGCGAAGACCTCGGGGTTCTCCCAGTTCAGATCGGGCTGTTCGGCGGCGAAGATGTGGAGATACCACTGTCCGGGGGACCCGTCGGCGTCGGCGACGCGGGTCCAGGCGGGACCGCCGAATACGCTGTGCCAGTTGTTGGGTGGCTCGTCGCCGTGTTCGCCGCGGCCGTCGCGGAAGATGTATCGGGCGCGTTCGGGGCTGTCCGGGGCAGTTGCCAACGCGGCCTGGAACCATTCGTGCTGATCGCTGGTGTGGTTGGGGACCAGGTCCATCGTTACGCGGATTCCCCGGTCGTGTGCCTCGGCGACCAGGTCATCGAAATCGTCGAGATCGCCGAAGATCGGGTCGATGTCGCGCGGGTCGGACACGTCATAGCCATGATCGGCCATGGGGGAGCGCATGATCGGGCTCAACCAGAGAGCATCGACGCCGAGTAACTCCAGATATCCGAGTTTGTCGATGATGCCCGCGAGGTCACCGACACCATCGCCGTTGAGATCGGAGAACGAGCGCGGATAGATCTGATAGAACACCGCTGATCGCCACCACGTGGTGTCGTTGGGATCGAGTTGGGGCACAACGGATTCTGCGTTTGCAGCCTGCGGTGCGGTGGTGGGCTCGTCCGGATCGATGGCGGCCGGGTCGCCGGGTGGATCAACATGCGGCGCAGCGCTTTGCGCCTCGTCGGCTGGGTCGGACACCGCATCCTCGGTGAGTGCGGTCGCGGTGTCCGCGTCGTCCTGACCGGATGGCGCATCGCTCGATGTCTCATCGCTCACGGTGGCAATTGTGCCCTACCTGATGTTTCGGTGAGAAACGCAGCCCTTTGCGGCGAGTCGTGAGCCGGGCGTGTCGGGATGCGTGGCGTCGAACTCCGGCATCGTGTCGTCGGCGCACGGGCAACCGATGTCATCGTGCTCGACCGGTACGGTCCCGCGCGGTCAGATCGGCGAATTCATCAGAGATTGGGCGGCCGAATCCATGTAGTCGACGAGCGCGCGCCGGTGCTCATCGTCGAGTGTCTGCGAATCGATCTCGGCGATGGCGGTGTGCATGCAGCGCAGCCAGGCGTCGCGTTCGATCGGTCCGATCTTGTAGGGCACGTGCCGCATTCGCAGTCGAGGGTGTCCCCGCTCGTCGGAGTAGGTCCGCGGCCCGCCCCAGTATTGTTCGAGGAACATGCGCAGGCGTCGTTCCGCGGGGCGCAGGTCTTCTTCGGGATAGAGCGGCCGCAGGATCTCGTCCTTGGCGACCTCGGTGTAGAACGTCCGGATCAGCCGCTCGAAGGTGTCGGCGCCGCCGACCTCGTCATAGAACGACCGGGCCTGGGGTACTCGGGCGGGTTGCTGTGCACTCACACCACCAGTGTCCTCCACCCGAGTCTGGGCTCTCAAACCGTCGGCCTCATCCGGGCGGGGCGTGCGATGGCCGAAATGCCGGATGCGACTGTTCTCCCACCTGATTCCTGACAGGCGACCTGCACCAACACCTGAGAATTGGCGTGCAGGGGCACGGTCGGCGTGTTCCACTTGACGCGTCCGGTGCGCGCACACGGGAGGCGGTATGACACGCAAAGACCAGCGACACGTTCGCGATGTGTCGGTCGTGCATGGCGAAGCCAGGTCGGCCCGGGCCGTCCACCGGGGTACGGAACGAAAAGCCGCGTCGGCCGGGCAGGTGGAGGTGGCCGACGGCGGTCATCGCGCCGCGGGATTGTGGGGGCGGCGCCCGGTGCTGTTGCTCAACGCGACCTATGAACCACTCACCGCGATCACGCTGCACCGGGCGATCATCCTCATCCTGCGGGGGCGGGCAGTTGTGGTTCATGAGGCCGGCGGCGGCATGGCCGTTCATTCGGCGCAGACGTCGGTGCCGATCCCGACGGTGATCCGTCTGCGCACCTACGTTCGGGTGCCGTTCCGCGCGGTCGTTCCGATGACACGAGCCGCCCTGATGCACCGCGATCGGTTTCGCTGTGGGTACTGCGGAGCCAAGGCGACCACCATCGACCACGTCCTGCCCCGCAGTCGTGGAGGCGCCCATACCTGGGACAATTGCGTCGCATGTTGTGCCGGGTGTAACCATCGCAAGGCCGACCGGCTGCTCAGCGAGCTCGGGTGGGCACTGAACACGCCGCTCACCGCACCCAAGGGGCGGCATTGGCGATTGCTTGCGACGGTCAAGGAGATCGACCCGGCATGGGTGCAGTACATCGACGCCGGGGCCGCATGAGGCATCTACGACACGTCGTAGGCCCCACTGGGCCGCACCCCTGATGGTGGGCTAGATTGTTGAGGAAACCTAGGTGGTGCAGTGGTTTCGGCAACACGGGATGCCGATCGAAAGGATGTCATGGAAAGCACGATGACCGGTATCGGAGTCGTGGTCGCGGTCGTATGTATCGTCGCGGTGGTGATGTGCGTCGTCTCGATGGCGTTCTCGTCTGGACTCAAATACCCCAAGTTGGCGGAATACACCCTCGATCAGGAGTGGACCCACAAGCCGCTGCTGTTCAGTGCGACCGAGATCGAGCCGATGGCACTCCCGCATCACGCGGAACCGACCGATCTGGATGGAGGCTCGGCCAGTGGCAAATGGTGAACTGACTCAGGCAGGAGCCGCAGGCGTCGCCCCGGGTCGCGTCAAGCTCTCGCCCGCCACCGCACTTCCGATGGGGACCGTGATCACCAACAGTGGTCGCATCTCGTCGACCCGCTTCCCCGGACAGACTCCGGGTACGCCGCCGTTCTCGCAGCGCGATCTGATCGCGCTCGACGAGGCGCTGAAGGCAGCCAGTGAGAAGGCGCTCGTGCGATTCTCGGTCTACGTCGGTGAGCTCGGCGAAAATGCAGTCGGCGATGCCCGCGCCGTACTCGCCCAGTGCCCTGAACCGGCCAATGGGGCCCTCATCGCGGTGGCGCCGAACACCCATGATGTCGTCGTGGTCTCCGGGCTCCGGGTCGCCGATCGTGTCAACGACCGCGTCGCCCAGCTCGGTGTGACCGCAGCGATCGGTAGCTTCCGGTCGGGGCACCTCATCGACGGGCTCATCGCGGCCCTGCACGTCGTCGCCACGGCCGCAGTACCCTCTTGATCGTCCCAGTACCCTCTTGATCGTCCCAGTACCCTCTTGATCGTCCCAGTACCGTCCTGATTCGGGGAACCCCTCGTGGTCTCCCGACACTGATTCCCGAATGCGGGCTCGCAAGAGCCCGCATTCGGCGTTTCTGGGGGTTTGCAGGTGTCGCCCGCGACGAAGGCGCCCGCCGGGGTCACCGCGTGGGTGGTCCGACGGGCGCTTTCTGCTCCTGCTAGTGCTCGGCGTCGAACTTCTGTGCCCGCAACGATCGTTCGACCCCGGCGCGGCCTTCGATGATCAATCGTTTGAGGGCGGCGGGGTGGTCGGCGGCGAGGAACCCGTCGGCCGCGGCCAGTGCCGCCTCGGTGATCTCCCACGACGGATACAGACCCACGACCACGGTCTGGGCCACCTCGCTCGTGCGGCGCGACCACACTGCGGGCACCGCATCGAAGTACTTTTCCACGTAGTTGCCGAGCAGCGAATCCTGACCGGGCCGGGCGAAGCCCGCAACAACCGCGCGGGTGTAGATGTTCGACGCGGCGTCGTCGTCGACGGCCCGTACCCATGCGTCGGCCTTGGCCTCGGCGAGCGGGCGGGCGGCACGTGCGGTGGCGGCCTGACGGGCACCGGCCGCGGTGTTGTCCCGGTCCGCCTCGGCATCGATGACCGGGGTCGTGGAACCGGTGTCGATGGCGCCGGCAGTGGCCAGCGCGACCACGAGCTTCCACCGCAGATCGGTGTCGACGGCGAGACCGCTCAGGCCATGGGTGGCGGGATCGTCACCGTCGAGCAGGCCGCGTACCACGTCGATCTGGTCGTCGTTCAGCTTTCCGGCGAGCAGTGTGTTCACGAATGCCAGCTGGTGATCCGATCCGGATTCGGCGCCACGCGCGAGCTCGAGCAACCGCGCGGAGAAGGCGGGGCGCCCGGTGTGTTCGGCCCACGTCGGGTCGGCATAGGACTCGATCGCCGTGCCGGCCTGCAGCAGCACTCGCTGCACCACACCGATCTCGGTCTCGGCGGCGATACCGCGCTGTACCAGTTCGACGAAGTCGCGGGCGGCCATCTCGGTCTGCCGGGTCATCTCCCACGTCGCCGACCACACGAGTGTGCGGGGCATCGAGTCGCTGATGTCGGCGATGCGTTCGGTGGCGGTGGCCAGCGAATCCGGGTCCAGGCGTACCGAGGCATAGGTCAGGTCGTCGTCATTGATCAGCACGAGCTGCCCGCGCCCCACCCCGACCAGATCGACGACGTCGGTGCGCTCACCCTCGACGTCGAGTTCCACACTGTGTGAACGGATCAGCGCTCCCGAACCGTCGTCGCCGTAGACCCCGACGCGCAGCCGGTGCACGCGAGTCTCCCCGGCACCCGGTTGTGCACCGTCCTGGATGATGGTGAACCGGGTGAAGGTGCCGGAGTCGTCGACCTCGAAATCGGGACGCAACACGTTGATACCGGTGGTCTTGAGCCACTGGCCACCCCACTCCGACAGATCCCGGCCCGACGACTTCTCCAGTGCGGCAAGTAGATCGGCGAAGGTCGCATTGCCGAAGCGATGCGTGGCGAAGTAATCGCGCAGGCCGGCGAGGAAGTCGTCGAGCCCGACGTAGGCGACGAGTTGCTTGAGTACCGACGCGCCCTTGGCGTAGGTGATGCCGTCGAAGTTGACCTCGACCGCGGCGATGTCGGGAATGTCGGCGGCGACGGGGTGCGTCGAGGGCAACTGGTCCTGCCGGTAGGCCCACGACTTCTCGACGTTGGCGAAGGTGGTCCACGCGCTCGAGTACTCGGTGGCCTCCGCCTGGGCCAGCACCGACGCGAAGGTGGCGAAGGACTCGTTGAGCCACAGGTCATCCCACCACTTCATGGTGACGAGGTCGCCGAACCACATGTGCGCCATCTCGTGCAAGATGGTCTCGGCGCGGCGCTCATAGAGGTATTTGGTGACCCGGGACCGGAAGACGTAGTCCTCGAGAAAGGTGACCGCGCCCGCGTTCTCCATGGCACCGGCATTGAACTCCGGCACGAACAGCTGATCATATTTCCCGAACGCATACGGGAGTCCGAAGTTCTTGTGGTAGAAGGCGAATCCCTGTTTGGTCTCGGCGAACAGTCGCTCGGCATCCATGAATTCCCCGAGCGAGGCACGGCAGTAGATCCCCAGCGCAATGGTGCCGTGGTCGTCGGTGTAGGAGTCGGTCCACACCGCGTACGGCCCGGCGATCAGCGCTACGAGGTACGTGCTCATCGGCGGTGTCTCGCGGAAGCGATGGACACCGGGCTCGGCGGTGCCGTCGTCGACCACCGGACCGTTGGAGATGACCTTCCAGTCGGTCGGCGCGGTCACCGATATGGCGTAGGTCGCCTTCAGATCGGGTTGGTCGAAACACGCGAACATCCGCTTGGCGTCGGCCGTTTCGAACTGCGAGTACAGGTACACCGAGTCGTCGGTGGGGTCGACGAAGCGATGCAGACCCTCGCCGGTGTTGGAGTAGGCGCAGTCGGCGACCACTGTCAACGTGTTCTCGGCGCCGAGCGTGGACAGTGGGATACCGACGGATTCGTCGAAGTCCGACACGTCGAGTTCGGTGCCGTTGAGCGTGGCAGAGTGCAGCTGCGGGGCGACGAGGTCGATGAACGTCGACGATCCCGCGGTCGCGGTGAAGGTGACCGTCGATGTCGAACGGAAGGTGGTGGCGCCCGGTGCGCCGTTGCCGTCGGTGAGGTCGAGGTCGATGACGTAGCGGGTGACGTCGACGGTGGCGGCGCGCTCGCGGGCCTGATCACGGGTGAGGTTCGGGGCAGTCACAGCGGCCAGCTTAGCCGTGTTGGGCGAACCGGATCCGGGTCCGCGCGGGCACGGATGATGTGACGGTCCGGGTGCGGATGGAATGTCGCCGCGTGTGGTCGGGTTGAATCGACTGTGTCCCGGAGCGGGTCGGCGCGTGCCTGCCGCATCGCGGGAACCCCATGACGAGAAGGGATGCATGTATGTCGAAGGATCGTGTGGATTTCTGGTTCGACCCGCTGTGCCCGTGGTGCTGGATCACCTCGCGGTGGATTCTCGAGGTCGAGCAGGTACGCGACATCGAGGTGAACTTCCACATCATGAGTCTGGCCGTCCTCAACGAGGGACGCGACATTCCCGACGACTATCGGGAGAAGCTCAAGGAGGCGTGGAAGCCGGTGCGGGTGATCGCCGCCGCGGCGGCACAGAAGGGCGATGAGATCCTCTCGCCGATCTACACCGCCTTCGGCACCCGCATCCACAACCAGCAGGTCAAGGACTTCGGCGTCGTCGTCGCCGAATCGCTCGCCGAACTCGGTCTTGACCCGGAATTGGCGAAGGCCGCCGATTCGACGGAATTCGACGACGCGATCCGCGAGAGTCACCACCGCGGGATGGACAAGGTCGGCGACGACGTCGGCACCCCGACCATCCACATCAATGATGTGGCCTTCTTCGGGCCGGTGCTCTCGCGGATTCCGCGCGGCGAGACAGCCGGAAGTGTCTGGGACGGCGCGCTCGCGCTGGCCTCCTACCCGCACTTCTTCGAGCTCAAGCGTTCTCGCCACGAAGACCCCGAATTCGACTGAGGGGAAGATTGATTCGGGCGTGATGGCAGCGATCGCCGCCCGTCTCGATCGACACCGTCGGAGCCGCGGCCCCGTCCTCCCGTGGCCTGCCGCCGATGCCGCTCTCGGGCGTCGCGGGCAGGTTCACGTCGGGCCGGGGCCGGGCTCTATAGTGTCGGCATGCGCGTATACGTGGGTGGAGATCATGCCGGGTTCGAACTCAAGACGGCCATCGCCGAGCATCTGCAGGCCACCGGTCACGAGGTGATCGATTGCGGGGCACACGCCTACGACGCCGTCGACGACTATCCCGCGTTCTGCATCGCCGCCGCGGAAAAGGTGGTGGCAGATCCGGGCAGTCTCGGGATCGTGCTCGGCGGCAGCGGCAACGGCGAGCAGATCGCCGCCAACAAGGTGCCCGGTGCCCGCTGCGCCCTCGCCTGGAGTGTGGAGACCGCGCAGCTCGCCCGCCAGCACAACAACGCCCAGCTGATCGGAATCGGTGGCCGGATGCACACCACCGCGGCGGCTTTGGAGATCGTCGACGCGTTTCTCGCCGCACAGTGGTCGGAGGAGCCGAGGCATCAGCGGCGCATCGACATTCTGTCCGAATTCGAAGAGACCGGTGTGGCCCCCGCCGTACCGGAGGCGTGACTCGTCACGTTCGGTGTTGATCGAACGCGTGGCACACGATGCCTGAGGGCCACACCTTGCACCGGCTCGCGCGCCGGCAGCAGAAGTGTTTCGGCGGCCGAGAGGTCCGTGTGTCGAGTCCACAGGGCCGTTTTGCCGCGGGCGCGACCGTCGTCGACGGCATGGAGTTCCATCGTGCAGAGGCGTGGGGCAAGCATTTGATCCAGCGCTACCGGGATGGCGCGCGCCAACAGATCGTCCATGTGCATCTGGGTCTCTACGGCGGATTCACCGAACTGCCGGTGCCGATGGGGGAGCCGATCGGTCAGGTGCGGATGCGGATCGTCGGCGACGAGGTGGGCATGGATCTGCGGGGCCCGACCGCGTGCGAACTCTACACACCTGCCGAGCTCGATGACCTCGTCGCCCGGCTCGGTCCCGATCCGCTACGTCGCGGCGCCGACCCGGAACGCGCATGGCAGGCGATTCATCGTTCTGCCCGGCCCATCGGCGCGCTGCTGATGGATCAGAAGGTGATCGCGGGTGTGGGCAACGTCTACCGTGCCGAAGTATTGTTCCGGGCACGCCTCGATCCGCTGCGGGCCGGACGTGGCGTAGGCCGAGCGGCCTTCGACGAACTGTGGACCGATCTCGTGACGTTGATGCGAATCGGGGTGCGCCGCAGGCGCATTCACGTGGTGCGGGTCGAGGACGACTACGGTCCGGGCTCATATGCGCCCGACCGCCCGCGCACCTACGTCTACCGACGTACCGGCGAACCGTGCCGAATCTGTGGTACCCCCATCGCCATGGCCGAGATGGCTGGACGAAATCTGTACTGGTGCCCCAACTGTCAGCGGTGAGCGCCCAGGCGATGAATGAGGATGTAGTGGACGAGTCTGTGGCTCAGCGTGATTCGTGACGTTGGGCCATGACGAGCAGCTCGTCGCGCTGGGGTCCGGTCGACATCTGTGCGATGCGATCATAGAGGCGACGGTGACTGGGTCCGGGGAAGAGAAAACGTTCACGCAAACGTGCGAACGACATGGGTACCGCTTCTTTCATACTTCTGGGAGTAGTTGATCGTTGATTACGGAATCAACCCCATCCATTGTTCGCGTTACGACAGTGTAAATCAATCTGGTTCCCGGTGATCCTGGTAACCCCGCGGACTACGACATGCGGGCCGCGAACGCGTGACCGGCCCGGTCACGACGGACTCTCAGAGTATGTTCAGGCGACTGCGCAGCGCTTCTCATCGGAGACGATGACGATGGATTCATGAGCGTCGACTGCGAGAGCGGCATCGGGCCCACGGTCACCCACGACCCCGACAGGTCCGCTGAGATGGGGGCGGGGCCGCGCGTGCGCGTGTTGGTGGTCGGCGGCACCGGCGAGTCCTTCGACGGCGACACCCGCCGCGAGGTCACCGGGCTGCTTGCCGGGGTCACCGGCGCGCTCGACGATCGGTTCTTGCCGCAATGGGTGGGATATCCCGCCAGTTATGGCCCGGCTCCGCATGTCTCGGGAATGAGTTTCGCCGATAGCGTCGACGCGGGCGTACGGCGAGTGTCCGCAGCGCTCGCCGAGACAGCTGGGCCGGTCATGATGGTCGGGTATTCACAAGGCGCGGTGGTGATCCGGCGCGCGCTCGCCGAACTACCGGCGTCATCGACCGCACAAATCCTGGCCGTCGGGTTCGTCGCCGACCCGCATCAGCCGCCAGATGCGGTAGCCGGATGTCACGGGTGGGGTGTGGCCGGGCCCGGTCCCGTGCTGCCGCCCGGTTTGCCTGCTCGATGGGTTGGCACCCCGGCGGACATGATCTGTAACGCCGCGCAGGACTCATTCGTCCGCGACATCGCCGATCTCACCCGGGCCCTGACGTTGGCGGCGCCGCGTCGATGGATGACAACGATCTGGAAGGTACTGCGCGACAACTCTTTCCAGAATGCCGACGTGACCTCTGTCAGGCCGGCGCAGTGGCGGCGGGACGTGGCGCGGTTGGCATCGGCATGGTGTGAGGTACGGGGCTATCTGCCGCCGGTCATCACCTGGCGCGGTATGGCCTTCGGCAACTCCATCGGTGGTAGGCACACCGCCTACCACGACGAACCGTACCGGCGGGACTCGGTGACCGATCCCTGTACCACAGGTTGTGAGTCACTGGCCCGCTGGATGCAGGTACAGGTGACCTTCACGCTCGGCGGCGTACCGAACTGAGGAAGTGGGTTCTCCCCGCGAGAGCACAGCAAAAAGGGCCGGCCCCCGCGGGGCCGGCCCTTGTTTGCTGTGCTCAGTGGATGCGAACGTCAGTCGCAGTCAGTTGCCGTCGTACTGGCCGCCGACGGTGCCGGTGACCACGATCGGGGTGCCCTGGCCGACGGTGTCATAGACCCACTTGCCGTTCTCGGTGCTCACATTGATGCAGCCGTGGCTGACGTCGCTCTTGCCCTGTTGCTGGACCGACCACGGCGCGGCGTGGATGAAGATCCCGTCACCCGACATCCGGGTCGCGTACTCGACGTAGGTGCGGTAACCCTCCGGCGAGTTGACCGGCACACCGTAGGTGGAGGAGTCCATGTACATGTCACGGTACTTCTCCCGGGTGTGGTAGACGCCGTTGGGAGTCGGATGCTCGTTGGTGCCCATCGAGATCGGCATCGACTTGACGAACTTGCCGTCGTTCCACCAGTAGATGGTGTGATTCGAGTCCTGCGCGAGGGCGACCCAGCCGGTGGGAGTCGCCACGTTCGGCTTGGCCGGCACGCCGGGGGTCTCCGGGGTGGTGGTGGCCGGCGGCGGAGGCGGTGTGGTCGGCGCAGGCGGCGTGGTGGTCGGCGGTGTCGGGAGGCCGGGGATCGAGGGCACCTCGACGGGCGGGAGTCCGGGGACGACCGTGATCGGGGCCGCCTGGGCCAAGCCGGGTAGGGCAAGCGCCACGGCGAGTACACCGAGTACGACGGCCACGAGGCGGCCCATGCCGCGTCGACGACGAGGTGAGTTGGTGGTGTTCAGCACGGAAGTTGAAACCTTTGCTTGTGGGACATCCGAGCGCTCCCCCGAGGGCGCCGAACCATCGTTACACAACTGTTGCCGCGGGCCCAAGACGTAGCGCGGCCTTGGCGCCTATGACGGTCTTGTATCGGCGATCCGTCATCTGAAAACCAAAGGTGAGAGTCACGCCGACGGAAAGTGTGATTGCGGTCACACTCGGGTACCTGTATGCGTCAACCGGTACGAATGATCAGCTCACGACGGGCGGTCACCGGCCGGGTGCGATGCCGGTCTCGTGTCAGGCGGGCTGAAGATGTTCGGTGTGCAGATGCCGCGACGGTTCGGAGCACCCCTCGTCGCGGCAGACGAGCGTGGTGTCGACCCGGCGACTGCCGCTCGAACTCTCGGTGACGTCCTTGCGGACATGCAGATTCGCCCCGCACGAGGGGCACTTGCGCCGGCTCTTGAGATAACTGGAAGGCATGGCCCAAGCCTACGCGTGAAGTGGCACAGATCACATCGATGGCTGCGGGCCACGCAGCGCCGCGACGGACTTGGGCCGGTGCGGTCCTGCGAGTCGAACAGCCGCGGGGATCTGCCGCCGGTGGCGCTTCCGGTTCGCGCGCGCGACGTAGACTGCGCCCGCCTCGCGTGCCCGGAAGTTCATGTCGTCGGGAGCATGCAGGAGCCAGAACACGACGGCGAGGGTGGCGGCGACGATCAGCACGATCAACACGGATTTCTCCTCTGGTCTGGTGGAACCCCCGGCGGTCGGGGGATACCGAAGACGCTATTGAGGACTTCTGCCCAGGTCAGCGGCCTGTGGGCGGAACTTTGCCGACCGCCCGGGGGCTGAGGCGGAATCCGACCAGGGGTGGATGTGCGACCCGTGCCGCGGGGATAGAATCGACGAATGCGCTGGTTGGAGGCGCACTACCGCCACGCCCTGGACATGTTCGGGTTCGAGTACCCGACGAGCTACATGCTGATCGCCGACCTCGGCGTGTTCACGCTTTGTGTGGCTGCGGTCGCGCAGCGCGTGCTCGCGGGTCCGTCCGGTCTCGACTGGGTGTGGATCTCCTCAGCAGTTGTCGCGGCCCTCGTGCCGCACGGGGCGTGCCTGTACGTGGGCTGGAAGCCACGGATTCTCGGGGTGACGGCGTTCACCATCGCAGCGGTCGTCTTGTTCTGGCAGGTTCCCGTCAAGGTGGATGTGGCCACTCTGTTGCTGCCGCTGGCGGCGACGATCATCGCTGCGGCGGCGACCCGGCGCAATGCGGTGATCTCCACCGCAGCTCTGGCGGCGACCGCCTTCGGCGGCAGCGTCGCCGGGGTCATCGCACAGGGCTGGCTGGTCGTCCTCATGGTCGGCTTCGGCGGCGTGGTCGGGTACCTCCTGCAAAAGCAGCTACTTCTGCTGCGCTCCGAGCGGCTCGCGCAGACGCAGCAGATGGCCTTGGATCGGGCAGCGATCGCCGGTGAGGTCCACGATGTGCTCGCGCACTCGCTGAGCATCATGATGCTGAACGTCACCGCCGCGCGTCGGGCGTTGCGGGAACACCAGGACCTGCCCGAAGCCGCCGAGGCGCTCGAGGACGCCGAACAGGTGGGGCGCTCGGCGATGCAGGATGTGCGCCGCACCATCGAACTGCTGCGTTCCACCGACGCGACGGCACCGACCACACCGCAACCAGGCCTCGCCGATCTCCCTGAACTGATCGACGGATTTCGGCGTGCGGGCGTCGACGTCGACGAGGCGGTCGAGCCGGGCCGGGTCAGTGCCGGAACCGGATTGGCGGTGTATCGCGTCGTGCAGGAATCACTGTCGAACGCGAGCAGGCATGCCGCCGGTTCGTCGGTGAGCGTGTCGGTATACCCGGAGTCCGCTGATGTGCTGGCCGTGCGGATCAGCAACGGCGTGACCGTCGGTACCGGTCGTGGCGGCGGAGGTTCCGGTCTGGCCGGGATGGCCTCGCGGGTCGAGCATTGCGGCGGGACGTTCCGCGCGCAGATCGTCGACGGACAATGGCGGGTGGAGGCGTTCTTTCCGATCGGTGCACGCGCAAGGCACACCACCGACACCGCGTCTGCGGTGGAGCCTGAAGCCGTTGGATTCCACAGTGGCACAGATGGACTCGGCCCCAGGGTGTCGGTGTCCGACGGTCCCTCCGTAGCTGGTTCGGTATGACGACCGGCGTCGCTCTGGTCGACGACCAAGATCTGGTGCGTGCTGGTCTGCGCAGAATCCTTCGCCCCCGGGACGGATTCGAGGTGGTCGCCGAGTGCTCCGACGGTGACGAGGTCGTCGATATGGTGGCCTCGAACCGGCCCGACGTGGTGGTCATGGATCTGCGCATGCGGCGGGTCGGGGGAGTGGAGGCCATCCGTCGCCTCGCCCGCACCACATCGCCGGACCGGTCGCCACCGCCGGTCCTCGTGCTCACCACCTTCCGTGACGAACAGTTGCTCTCTGCGGCGCTACGAGCGGGCGCGGCCGGCTTCGTGCTCAAGGATTCGCCCGCCGAAGAACTGATCCGGGCGGTCCGCCTCATCGCCCAGGGCGATGCGGTTCTCGATCCGGCCGTGACCGCGCATGTACTCGACACCTACCGGAGTGCACCGGCACCGATATCGGCGCAGGATGGCGACCACGACTGCCTGACCTCACGCGAACTGACCGTGCTCGCGCTCGTCGGGCGCGGGCTCTCCAACGACGAAATCGCGGCCGAACTGGTGATCTCGGTGGTCACCGTGAAAAGCCACATCGGAAAGATATTCACCAAGCTCGGCGTGCGCGACCGCGCTGCCGCCGTCATCTACGCCTTCGATCACCGGATCGTCGAGCCTCGCGTGTGAGGCGGCGGCCGGCACGAATGGCTGCGGGTCGGTGATCGAGAATGATGCTGTTGACTGCCACGGCGTCTGATTGACACGGCGTCTGATTGCCACTGCGTCTGATTGTCACTGCGGGGTCGAGTGATCTTCTCGCACAAATGAATAGAAGCCGAAGCGGCCGGTGTCGACTCTGAGTGAGTCGGTGTGGACGCTTGCTGCGTTCAGCGCTATTCGTGCGTTCCGGGCTGTTCGTGCGTTCCGGGTTGTTACAGCGCCGGCCGCGTCCGGTGACGGTACAGCGCGAACATCGCAAGCCACACGGTCGCGACGGCCACCGCTTCCATCACCCGGTTGCCGACAAACATGCCGACGAGAGCGATCGTGACGAGCGGTTCATGTGTCCGATTCTATCGAGTTGCGACATCAGGTGAAGTGGGTCCTCGCGGCGTCGAACTTGTCGGCGGTGGGGAAGCCGAGCCGGGCTCGCCGATCGCAACCGAGGTTGCGCGGTTGCCCGAAAGAAAAAGGCCAGAGGGTGAAAATGCCCTCTGACCTGCGGAGCGGGTGACGGGAATCGAACCCGCGTAGCTAGTTTGGAAGACTAGGGCTCTACCATTGAGCTACACCCGCGTGCGCTCGCGTGGTGCCCGGATGATCCGCCGGCCGCCGTGGTGCGCGGATGAGACTGTACCTGCTCGGGGCGCCGGAACCGAAATCGCCCCGGCGGATACGCGTCGGGAGCACGAGTGGTGGCGGGCGTGCGGCGGACCGGGTTTCCCTCCGGCGTGCACCGACCCGTAACATCATCGGTCGGTCCTGTACGCGCGCATCCTTCGGTCGGTGATGTGCCGCGCTGCCGGGTCACGGGATGTGGCGCAGCTTGGTAGCGCATCCGCTTTGGGAGCGGAGGGTCGCAGGTTCGAATCCTGTCATCCCGACTATCACCGGCCTGACCCAACAGGACGGGTCGAGACGCTCAAGGCGTCCGTCGGCGTCCGCAACGCAGAAATAGGAGCATCGAAGCGTGAAGAGCACCGTCGAGCAGCTGAGCCCCACCCGGGTGAAGCTCCACGTGGAAGTACCGTTCGAGGAGCTCTCGGGCGATTTCGATCAGGCCTACCGGGTACTCGCCCAGCAGGTCCGCATCCCCGGATTCCGCCCGGGCAAGGCCCCCGCCAAGCTGATCGAGGCGCGCGTGGGCCGGGATTCGATCCTCGGTCAGGTCGTCAACGACGCATTGCCGGGCAAATACAGCCAGGCGGTCGCCGAGACCGAGACCAAGGCGATCGGGCAGCCCGAGATCGACCTGGAAGAGCTCAAGTACGGCGAGACCATCACGTTCTCCGCGGAGGTCGATGTCCGGCCGGAGCTCGACCTGCCCGACTACTCGACCCTGTCGGTAGAGGTCGAGCCGCTGGTCGACGACGCCGCGGCGGTCGACGAACAGGTCGAGAGCCTGCGTGCCCGCTTCGGCACCCTGGTCGGGGTCGATCGCGCGGCCCGCGACGGTGACATGGTCTCCATCGACCTGTCGGCCACCGTCGACGGCGAGGCCGTCGACGAGGCGTCGACCGAAGGTCTCTCGCACGAGGTCGGCTCCGGCGACCTGATCGACGGACTCGATGAGACTCTCGTCGGGCTCAAGGCCGGCGCGTCGAAAGTCTTCACCACCGAACTCGTCGCCGGCGATCATGCCGGCCAAGAGGCACAGGTCTCGGTCACCGTGAATTCGGTCAAGGAGCGCGAGCTACCCGAGTTCGACGATGAGTTCGCGCAGATGGCCAGCGAGTTCGACACCGTCGACGAGCTGCGCGAGTCCCTCGTGCAGCGGGTTGAGCAGTCCAAGAAGCTCGACCAGGCCAACAAGATTCGCGATGCCGTGCTCGACGAGCTGCTCGAGAAGGTCGAGATCCCGCTGCCGGAAAATGCCGTGCAGGGAGAGGTCGATGGTCAACTCGAGCAGGTTCTGCACAGCATCGGACACGACGAGGCCGTCTTCGCTCAGTTGCTCGAGGCGCAGGGCACCACTCGGGAAGCCTTCGAGGCCGACGCCCGCGAGGGTGCCGAGAAGTCCGTGCGTACGCAGCTGCTCCTCGATGCGATCGCCGATCAGCGCGAGACCCAGGTCGGCCAGGACGAGCTGACCCAGCAGATCCTGTTCTCCGCGCAGCGATACGGCATGGCTCCGCAGGAGTTCATCCAGCAGCTGACCCAGGCGAACCAGGTCGGTGCGGTCTACGCCGACGTGCGGCGGAACAAGGCGCTCGCCGAAATCGTCAAAGAGGTCACCGTCACCGACACCGACGGCAACACCGTCGACCTCACCGAGTTCTTCGGCGACCCCGACGCCGTCGACAGTGCCGAGAGCAATGACGACGCTGCGGACGTGAAGGGCGACGACGCCTGATCTTCACGTTTCGTAACAGCCGGATTCCAGTGATGGTGTCCGGCTGTTCGCGTCTGTGACTTGTCGCTGCGGATGTTCTGCTGTGAGCGAAGTAGGGCACCGGTGGGAGTGTCTCGGGGCGCGCATTGGTTAGTGTCGGTGACGACGCCGCACCGCTGACGCCGTTCGGCGATCCGAGACAAGCGCCGCCACCCGACTGCACAGAATGGACGAGCAACAAACCACGACGTGCGTGTCGATCAGACCGGCACGAGTCAGACCGGGGTTGCCCCGGGACCGGCACCATCCAGACAGGTACCACACCGACAGGTAAAGGCAGGAATCGTGAGCAAGCCGATGATCCACACCCCTTCGATGAGCTCAGGAGTCGCCGGGCTGAATCTCACCGATTCGGTGTTCGAGCGACTGCTGCGCGAGCGCATCATCTTCCTCGGCACGCAGGTCGACGACGACATCGCCAATCGGCTGTGCGCGCAGATCCTGCTGCTGGCCGCCGAGGATCCGACCAAGGACATCCACCTCTACATCAACTCGCCCGGCGGATCGGTGACCGCGGGCATGGCCATCTTCGACACCATGCAGCTCGCGGAATGTGACGTTGCGACCTATGCGATGGGTATGGCCGCGTCGATGGGCCAGTTCCTCCTGGCAGCCGGCGCCAAGAACAAGCGCCATGCGCTGCCACACTCGCGCATCATGATGCACCAGCCGTCGGCGGGAATCGGTGGAACCGCGGCCGACATCGCCATCCAGGCAGAGCAGTTCGCGGCGACCAAGAAGGAGATGAATCGGCTCAATGCCGAGTTCAGTGGTCAGCCGCTGGAGAAGATCGAGGCCGACGCCGATCGCGACAAGTGGTTCACCGCAGACGAGGCCAAAGCGTACGGGCTGGTCGATCACGTGATCACCCGGCCCGTGGCCAAGCCCTGACCCGGTTCCGCCCAGACCATTCGTCGTATCCCAACCTCACGGAGCAGACCATGACCAACATCTCCACCCCGGACGCACTGCCCGCCGATGTGGCTGCGGGAATCCCCGCTGCTGCGCTCGCCCTGAAAGCCATCGAGGCGCGCTACATCCTGCCCCAGTTCATCGAGCACACCCCCAACGGGCAACGGCAGTACGACCCGTACGCCAAGCTGTTCGAGGAGCGGATCGTCTTCGTCGGTACGCCCATCGATCAGACCGTCGCCAACGATGTGATGGCGCAATTGCTCGTCCTCGAGTCGCAGGACCCCGATCGCGACATCACCATGTACGTCAATTCGCCCGGCGGCAGCGTCCCCGACATGCTCGCCATCTACGACACGATGCAGTACGTGCACTGTGACATCGTGACCGTATGCCTCGGCGAGGCGGCCTCGGCAGCGGCGATCCTGCTCGCCGGGGGTACCCCGGGAAAGCGCGCCGCACTCCCGAACGCCACGATCCTGATCCATCAGCCGCGTACCGGTGGGGCCTACCAGGGTCAGGTCTCCGACCTCGAGATCCAGGCGGCCGAAATCGAGCGCATCCGCGGCCTGCTCGACGAGATCCTCGCCTCGCATACCGGGCAATCGGCCGAGAAGATCCGTGAGGACACCGACCGCGACAACATTCTCACCGCCGATGCCGCCAAGGAATACGGCATCATCGACGAGGTGTTCGAGTACCGCAAGAAGTCCATGAAGAAGTGAGTCAGCAGCACTGAGTCGGCCGCAGTCTGCACCGGGGCACGAGAGGTCGGTCGAGGTGGTCGCCGGCATCGGCCGGCGACCGGGGAATGTGACATTCTCACGCGACATTTGCCCCAAGCGGTCGAAGTAACGAGCAGGCGCGGGTACCGTCGGGAGGGCGAACGTTGGTGGCGCTCGAGTACGAACCCGAGCCCTCCGGGTGGCCACGACCGTCCGCGCCGCGCCTGTCTCCCGTCGCCGCCGATCTGGTGGCGGCGGCATCGAGCAGCCACGCAACATCGAGGAAGTAGGTACAGCACACGATGGCACGAATCGGAGACGGTGGCGATCTGCTGAAGTGCTCCTTCTGCGGAAAGAGTCAGAAGCAGGTCAAGAAGCTCATCGCCGGTCCCGGCGTGTACATCTGCGACGAGTGCATCGACCTGTGCAACGAGATCATCGAGGAAGAGCTCGCCGAGAACGGCGACGTCAAGCTCGATGAACTACCCAAGCCGGCCGAGATCAAAGAGTTCCTCGAGAACTACGTCATCGGCCAGGACACGGCCAAGCGCACGCTCGCAGTGGCGGTCTACAACCACTACAAGCGCATTCAGGCGGGGGAGAAGAAGGAAGCCCGCAGCGGTGAGATCGTCGAGCTGATGAAATCCAACATCCTCATGCTCGGTCCGACCGGTTGTGGCAAGACCTATCTCGCCCAGACACTCGCGAAGATGCTGAATGTTCCGTTCGCAATTGCCGACGCGACGGCGCTGACCGAAGCCGGATACGTCGGTGAGGATGTCGAGAACATTCTGCTGAAGCTGATCCAGGCCGCCGACTACGACGTCAAGCGCGCCGAGACCGGCATCATCTACATCGACGAGGTGGACAAGATCGCCCGCAAGAGCGAGAACCCGTCGATCACCCGGGACGTCTCCGGTGAGGGTGTGCAGCAGGCGCTGCTGAAGATCCTCGAGGGAACCCAGGCGTCGGTGCCCCCGCAGGGTGGCCGCAAGCATCCGCATCAGGAGTTCATCCAGATCGACACGACGAACGTGTTGTTCATCGTCGCGGGTGCGTTCGCCGGTTTAGAGAAGGTGATCTCGGAACGAATCGGTAAGCGCGGCATAGGTTTCGGCAACGAGGTCGCGTCGAAGAACGAGGTGGACACCACCGATCATTTCTCCTCGGTGATGCCCGAGGATCTCATCAAGTTCGGTTTGATCCCGGAGTTCATCGGTCGGTTGCCGATCATTGCGTCGGTGACCAACCTCGACAAGGAATCGTTGGTCTCGATCCTGTCGGCGCCGAAGAACGCGCTGGTGAAGCAGTACACCAAGCTGTTCGAGATGGACAACGTCGAACTCGAGTTCAGTGCGGATGCGCTCGAGGCGATCGCCGATCAGGCGATCCACCGCGGCACCGGTGCGCGCGGGCTGCGGGCGATCATGGAAGAGGTGCTGTTGCCGGTGATGTACGACATCCCGAGCCGCACCGATGTCGAGAAGGTCGTCGTCACCGCCGAGACCGTCAACGACAACGTGCTGCCGACGATCGTGCCGCGGGCCGACAGCGACGACGAACGGCGCGACAAGACGGCCTGAGTCCCGACGCCGGTACGCCCGGCCCAATCGGTAGAAGTTCACCACTCCCGCCCGGTCGGTCACGACCGGGCGGGAGTGGTGTGTTCCGGCCATCGGCCGGAGGTGTGCCCGGCGGGCCGACGGTCGAATACTTGTTGTGCGACACCGGTATCGGCGATCTCGGCACGCGGCAAGTGGTCATCACCCACACTGGAGCCATGACTGCGCAGACGAGCGATCGACATCTGGCCGGATTGGTGCTCGCGGGAGGACGATCCCGGCGAATGGGCCACAACAAGGCGGCGATGGACTGGGAAGGACAGCCGATGCTGGCGCGCATCGTCGAGACCCTCAACGGTTCCTGCGACAGCGGTGTCTTCGTCGCCGCGAGCACCGCCTCACCTGCCTATCAGGAGTTGTACGGCACAGGTGGCCCGCCGGCGCAGTGGGTAACCGGGGAACAGCAGGGCGCAGGCCCGCTCGGCGGGCTTGCCGAGGGCCTCGCGACAGCGCGCGATCACGGCGCGACGCTGGTGTTCGTCTGCGCCACCGACATGCCACTGATCGCACCCGGACTGATCGAGGAGCTCCTGGTGGGCATGACCGAGTCGGCCGACGCGGTGGTTGCCCGTGACGCCGAGCGCGATCATCCGATGGCGGGGATCTACCGCGTCGGGTCCGCAGCGAAGGTGGAAGCTCTGCTGGAGACCGGCGAGCGTCGCATGACCGCCGCTCTCGACGCGTTGATCACCCGTCGGATCACCGTGTCCGACCCGTCGTGGCTGATCAATGTCAACGCACCGGAGGACCTCCATCGGCTGCGCACCCTCGCGCGGCGCTGAACCTTCACACCCGGACGAGCCGGCCGGCTGCGGCGCGGTGACCGTCTAGCGCGCGGTGGGCGCAGGAGCGTGCGGGGCGTTCCCTAAGATTGGGGGGTGACCACACCCGATTCCTCCCGCGAGCTGCCGAAGTCCTGGGATCCCGCCGAGCATGAGGCCGCGCTGTACCGGCAATGGGTGGACGCAGGCTATTTCACCGCGGACGCGGCCAGTGACAAGCCGCCGTTCTCGATCGTGATCCCGCCGCCCAACGTCAACGGGTCCCTGCACATGGGGCACGCCTATGAGCATGTCCTGATGGACGCGTTGTCGCGTCGCCGCCGGATGCAGGGCTATGAGGTGCTGTGGTTGCCCGGGATGGACCACGCGGCGATTGCGATGCAGACGATGGTCGAGCGCAAACTCGCCGCCGAAGGGCTGACCCGCGACGACCTCGGCCGCGAGGCATTCATCGAGCGCGTCTGGGCCGAGAAGGCCGAGATCGGCGGCAACATCGGCGAACAGATGCGCCGCCTCGGCGACAGCGTGGATTGGAGCCGGGAACGCTTCACGATGGACGCAGGCCTCTCGCGTGCCGTGCAGACGATGTTCAAGAAGATGTACGACGACGGGCTGATCTATCAGGCCGAGCGTCTGGTGAACTGGTCGCCGGTCCTCAAGACGGCGGTGAGCGACATCGAGGTCAGTTACGCCGACGTCGAGGGTGAGCTGGTGAGCTTCCGCTATGGCTCGCTCGACGATTCGCAGCCGCATATCGTGGTCGCCACCACCCGGCTGGAGACGATGCTCGGCGACACCGCGATCGCTGTGCACCCTGGCGATGAGCGGTACGCACATCTGATCGGCACCGAACTGGCGCATCCGTTCGTCGAGCGGACGATACCGGTCATCGCCGATGACTACGTCGACCCCGAATTCGGCAGTGGCGCAGTCAAGATCACGCCGGCCCACGATCCCAATGACTTCGCGATCGGACAGCGGCACGATCTCGCGATGCCGACGATCCTGGACGAGGAGGCCCGGATCGTCGGCACCGGAACCCAATTCGACGGCATGGGCCGCTTCGAGGCGCGCGTCAAGGTGCGAGAGGCGCTGGCCGGTCAAGGGCGCATCGTCAAAGAGATCCGCCCATATCTGCACAGCGTCGGGCATTCCGAGCGGACCGGCGAGCCCATCGAACCGCGGTTGTCGATGCAGTGGTGGGTCGATGTCGCACCGCTGGCGAAGTCGGCCGGGGACGCGGTACGCGATGGTTCAACCGTCATCCACCCCACGTCCATGGAGCCGCGGTGGTTCGGCTGGGTCGATGACATGCACGACTGGTGTATCTCGCGCCAGTTGTGGTGGGGCCACCGGATTCCGATCTGGTACGGCCCCGAGGGCGAGGTCGTGTGCGTGGGCCCCGACGAGGAGGTGCCCGCCGGCTACCGACAGGAAACCGACGTCCTCGACACCTGGTTCTCCTCGGGTTTGTGGCCGTTCTCCACACTGGGATGGCCGGAACAGACCGATGATCTCGAGAAGTTCTATCCCACTTCGGTTCTCGTCACCGGCTACGACATCCTGTTCTTCTGGGTGGCGCGGATGATGATGTTCGGCACCTACGCAGGCACCGAGATGGGTGCGGATCGCCGTGTGCCCTTCCGGAATCTGTTCCTGCACGGTCTGGTCCGCGACGAGCACGGACGCAAGATGAGCAAGTCCAAGGGCAACGGCATCGACCCGCTCGAGTGGGTGGAGCGCTTCGGTGCCGACGCGTTACGTTTCACGCTCGCGCGTGGTGCGAATCCGGGTAGCGACATCTCGGTCGGTGAGGATCATGCGCAGTCCTCGCGGAATTTCGCGACCAAACTCTTCAACGCCACCAAGTTCGCACTGATGAACGGTGCAGCAGTCGGTGAACTGCCTGATCCGGCGGAACTCACTGCCGCCGATCGTTGGATCCTGTCGCGGCTCGAGGAGGTGCTCGCCGAGGTCGACGCCGGCTTCGAGTCCTACGAGTTCGCCAAGGCATGCGAAGCGCTCTATCACTTCGCCTGGGACGAGTTCTGCGACTGGTATCTCGAACTGGCCAAGGTTCAGTTTGCCGGTGGCGATGAACGGCGTTCGCACACAACAGGTCTGGTCCTCGGTGCGGTCCTGGATCCACTGCTGCGCGCGTTGTCGCCCGTGATGCCCTTCGTGACCGAGGTGCTGTGGAGGGCGGTGACCGGCGGTGAGTCGCTGGTGATTGCGCAGTGGCCGACGCCTGCGGGTCGCCGCGCCGACCCCGAAGCCGCGGCGACCATCGAGGACCTGCAGAAACTCATCACCGAGGTGCGGCGTTTCCGCAGTGACCAGGGCCTCAAGCCGGGCCAGAAGGTGCCCGTTCGGTTTGCGCACCTCGAGGAGTCCGGTCTGACGCCGCTGACGCCCTACATCGCGGCGCTGGCCCGGCTGGATGAGCCGGAGGCGGGATTCGCGGCGACGGCCACCGTCGAGGTCCGGTTGCGGGCCACGACGGTGGAGGTACAGATCGACACGTCCGGGACCGTGGACGTCGCGGCCGAACGCAAACGGGTGGCCAAGGATCTCGCGGCCGCCGAGAAAGAGCTGGCCCAGACCACCGCCAAGTTGGGCAATGACCAGTTCCTCTCGAAGGCCCCTGACCACGTCGTGGCCAAGATTCGTCAGCGGAGCACGATCGCAGCCGAAGAGGTCGCCCGGCTGCAGGCCAAACAGGATTCGCTGGGAGCGTCATGAGCCGCCGCGACGACGATGATCGGGTTGACGATGCCGTCGAGGGCGCCGACGACGAGCCGATCTTCACGGCAGCCGATTTCGCCGGTTGGGAGGACTCGGGTCCCATCGAGCCGGGTGATCTCGAGCCCGGTGATCTCGGGCCAGGGGACATCGAGCCCGACCGGATGGACCTCGCGTCGCTGCTGAGAGACGACGAGGAGACCGCGACCGATGCGCGGGACCGGGCTCCGCTGACCGCCGGCGACAGCGCGGCGGATCTGGCCGAACTCGCCGAGGTCGAGGCCGAACTCGACACCCGATGGCCCGAGACGAAGATCGAACCATCACTGACCCGGATCTCGGCGCTGATGGATCTGCTCGGGTCCCCGCAGCACGCCTATCCGGCGATTCATGTCGCAGGCACCAACGGCAAGACGTCGGTGACCCGGATGATCGACGCGCTGCTCATCGCCCTGCACCGGCGTACCGGGCGTATCACCAGCCCGCACCTGCAGCGCGTCACCGAGCGTATTGCGGTTGACGGACAACCGATCTCGGCTCGCACCTACATCGAGACCTACCGTGATCTGGAGCCGTACATCACGATGGTCGACGATTCGTCGACAGCCGTGGAGGGGCCACGGATGAGCAAGTTCGAGGTGCTCACCGCGATCGCGTATGCGCATTTCGCCGAGGCGCCCATCGATGTGGCCGTCGTCGAGACCGGAATGGGCGGCCGCTGGGATGCCACCAATGTCGTCGACGGCGTGGTCGCGGTGATCACGCCCATCGCCATGGATCACGCGGACTTCCTCGGTGATTCGCTGGCTGCGATCGCCGGGGAGAAGGCCGGAATCATCAAGCGTGCCGCAGAGGACCTGGTTCAGACCGACCCGGTCACCGTCATCGCCCCGCAGCAGCCCGAGGTGCTGGAGGTGCTGCTTCGCGAGACCGTCGAGAAGGGCACGATCGTGGCCCGGCAGAACTCGGAGTTCGCGGTACTCGAGGCAGCCACCGCCGTCGGGGGACAGATGCTGCGGATCCAAGGTCTCGGCGGGGTGTACGAGGAGGTGTTCCTGCCGCTCCACGGCGAACATCAGGCCGCCAACGCCGCGTTGGCGCTGGCGGCGGTCGAGGCGTTCTTCGGTGCCGGACCCGACCGGCAACTCGACATCGACGCCGTCCGTGCGGGTTTCGCGGCGGCGTCGAGCCCGGGACGGCTCGAGCGGGTGCGTAGCGCGCCGAGCGTGTTCGTCGACGCCGCGCACAATCCGCACGGTGCTCATGCTCTTGCCCATGCGCTGGCCGATCAGTTCGATTTCCGGCGTCTGGTCGGGGTGGTCGGTGTCCTCGGCGACAAGGACGCCGAGGGGGTACTCGCCGCGCTCGAGCCGATTCTCGATCAGATCGTGGTCACCAACAACGGGTCTCCGCGCGCACTCGATACCGAGGACCTCGCCGAGATCGCGCGGGAGGTGTTCGGGGAGGACCGGGTTCTGGTCGAACCGTTCTTGCCCGACGCGGTCGCCGCAGCGATCGGGCTCGCCGAGGAATCCGACGGCGAGCCGGTGTCCGGCGCGGGCGTGATCATCACCGGATCGGTGGTCACCGCCGGTGCCGGCCGAACCCTCTTCGGCAAGGAGCCCGCATGAGCGAACACCCTGGGTTCACCGCCCCGGCCACCGACCCGTGGCGCGGTCTGCGTGGAGTGATGGCCGGCACGCTGATCCTCGAGGTCATCGTCATGGTGCTGACCTTTCCGGTGGTGGCGAAGATCGGTCCGGGTCTGACCTGGGTGTCGGGCATCTATCTCGCGGTGGTGACCGTCTTGCTCATCCTGGCGAGCGGAATGCAGCGCCGGGCGCGTGCGCTCGAGCTCGACATCGGGTTGCAGGTGCTCGTGATCATCGGCGGGCTGTTCCACTGGTCGATCGCGATCGTCGGCCTGTTGTTCTTGTTCGTATGGCTCTACATCCGTTACGTCCGCAACGATGTCGCGCGCCGCATCCGCGAGGGACGCCTGGCCGGCCAGGAACCGATCGATCCGTCATAGTTCGCGCCGATTTGGCCGTAATGCCGGAATCGGTTGCTGTGCAGAGGCTTTCGCCCTTTGAATTGGGTATCGTCGGTGGCTTGTGTCAGTGATGAGAGGAAGAGTCGCCGGTGAGTGAGTTGACCTATCCGCAAGCCATCGTGATGGGTTTGCTGCAGGGCGTGACCGAATTGTTTCCGGTGTCGAGCCTGGGGCATTCGATCCTGGTTCCGGCGTGGCTTGGCGGCAGCTGGGAACAACTGGTAACCGAGTCCGACAGCGCCGGGCACACACCGTTTCTCGCCTTCGTCGTGGCGCTGCACGTGGCCACCGCTGTCGCGCTGGTCCTGTTCTACTGGCGGGACTGGGTCCACATCGTCGGCGGGTTCGTCTCGTCGGTGCGTCGACGGCGCATCGATGATGATTCCGCTCGGCTCGCATGGCTCATCATCGCGGCGACCATCCCGGTCGGGGTCGTCGGCCTCCTCGCCGAGAAACCGTTGCGTGTGGTGTTCGCCAATCCGCTCGCCGCGTCGATCTTCCTGTTCCTGAACGGGCTGGTGCTGGCCACCGCCGAGCTCTTGCGCCGCCGATCGGCCACCGGGCGGCACGCGCGGCGACGTCCCGACACAGACCGTCCGATGGCGGCGTTGGGAGTGGGGGAGGCGGTCGGCATCGGTGCGTGCCAGATCCTTGCGTTGCTGCCGGGGATCTCTCGATCGGGCGTCACGATCTCGGGTGGCCTGCTACGCCGATTGGCCCACGAGGACGCCGCGAAGTTCGCGTTCCTGCTCGCCACCCCGGTGATCCTCGCGGCCGGGTTGCTCAAGATTCCCGAGTTGTTCGGGCCGGCGGGACAGGGGATCGGTGGTCAGGTACTCGTCGGCTCGGTATGCGCTTTTGCCGCAGCATTCGCCGCCGTCGCGTTTCTGGCGCGCTGGTTTCACACCCGCACGCTGTATCCGTTCGTCGCGTACTGCGTCGTCGCCGGAGCGATCAGCATCGTCCACTTCGCCTGAACCATCGGTCTCGAGACCCACGTCGTCGTTCCCGTTCTGCCCGGGCTGTGCCGGTGTGGTCCGTTCAGCCGACGATCGGTGCGCAATCGTGACCTGAGCAGGTTGTTGTCGGCGGTGCCGGTCTTGCAGAATTACGCGAAGTCGCGCCGGGGCCGCGACGACGAATATGCCGGGGGCGAATGCGCGCTGTCGTCACACGTCGGTCGGGCCGGTGCGCTGACCGTACGGCGACCAACCGTCGCCGCTCCCACCGCACCACACCTGAAGGAGCCGCGTGATCATCGCCCGCGCCCGCGCCCGTGACCGCACCACCACCCCGACCCGGGCAGGGTTCATGGCCAGACGCGGGGCGCTTGCGCTCGTGGCGGCCGCGGCGGTCGGCACCGGCACCGTGGTGGGTGCGGCGCAATCGGCCGCGGTTGGAACGACTCCGCCGCCGCCCGACGCCCAGGCCGTCGTCGATCTGCCGGAGACCGGGTCGCCGATGCCGGTACCGACCGGTTCCTACGGCTACCTCGCCACCCACGATCTGACCAAACGCATGTCGACGATGAAGGTCGCCGACTCGATCGCGGCCTTGCCCGTGCCCGCCCAGTACCGCCCCGCCAACCTCGGACTCGCCAAGACGCTGGACCGGGCGGTGCAGGGAGCGCTCGCCGATCCGAAGGGCTGCGTGCAGATCATCGTGAACCCTCGATCGAGTTCTGGCGGACTGTTCGACTACGGGGTCTATGCGGTTTCGGGCCAGTACTGCTCATGAGTCCGGTGTCAGCGGTGGCCGCTACGCCGATAAGGTGTCCACGTGACTGAACGGACATTGGTACTGATCAAGCCCGATGGTGTCGCCCGAGCCCTGGTCGGCGACATCCTTGCCCGCATCGAACGCAAGGGTCTGACCCTGGTGGCACTGGAACTCAAGTCGGTGACCGACGAGCTGGCCCGGCTCCACTACGCCGAGCACGAGGGCAAACCCTTCTTCCCGGCATTGCTGGAATTCATCACCTCCGGCTCGCTCGTCGCGGCTGTCGTCGAGGGACCGCGCGCCGTCGCGGCGTGGCGGCAGATAGCCGGCGGCACCGACCCGGTGGAAAAGGCGGTACCCGGCACCATCCGCGGCGACTTCGCCTTGACCACGCAGAACAACCTCGTCCACGGCTCGGATTCTCCGGAATCGGCCGAACGCGAGATCGCCATCTGGTTCCCCGACATCGATTCCTGACATCCCGTCACCCGGCGGGTCGGCGCGCGTGGATGCACATGTGTGCCGGCGTCGACCCGCAGTGTGGGATACTTGGGGAGTTGTCGCGGACACACTTTGCCCGCGACGACACCGATGACGTTCGGAAATGGGTCGGACCAGCACGAAGTGCACCGGAATGCAGTACGCCCGGCATGAAGCACCTCGTGCCCGCCCGCCCAGCCGCTCTCCCCATCGCGGTGGTTCGCCGACGGTGACCCGCCGGCCACAGCCTCCGAGCCGATGGCGTGGAGGGTGGGCCGTAACCCATCACCCAGCAAGAGCGCCCTGCAGCTCCGATCGAGCCGAGGGGGCGCGCAGACCACACAACACCGGCCGAGGCCGGGACACACAGCAGAGACCCTCGCGTGGCCGCGTCGCAAGGACGCGCCCGGGGGTTCAAGGAGACACGAGTGACCGACAACGGGTCGCCGGATGACGCGAACGCAGCGTCTGATCCGGTGGAAGAATTTCCCAGCAAACTTCGTGTGCACGCACTCGCCCGAGTGCTCGGCCTGACCAGTCGTCAGGTACTCGCACACCTGGCCGAGTTGGGGTCGCACATGCGTAGCGCCCAATCGAGTGTTGAGCGCGAGTTGGCGCAGGCGGTGGCGCAGCGGGTTCGAGAGCATGGAAGCGAGTCGCTCGCTCCGCAGACGGCGAGCCCGGTAACCGATGTCCCGGTACCGGAAGCTTCCGTATCGAATAGCGCCGAGCAGCCCCGGGCCGGAGAGTCGGCACCGGTGGCCGCTGCCGCGCCCGAGGGCACGGACCGCCCGCGCGAGATCCAGGCCCCGGCCGAAGACGAGAAGGCCGGTGATCGGGGCCCCGACGAATCGGCGGCCGGAACCGCCGTGTTGTTCTCGGCGGCCGACGCCAGCAGCCATGCACCCGTTTCGGCAGTCGACGAGGTGGGGGCGGGACCGTTGTTCCTGCAGCCGAGTGCGCCGGCTTCCGCGCCGCAGCGCAGTGCGACCGGCTCCGGTGCCGCCGCGGACACCGCCGATGACGGGTCCAGCCGCGCCGCGGCAACGAGAGCCGGGTCGCATTCGAGTGCGCCCGCCGCCGGCAAGGATCGTCGGGCGGATATCGGCCGCGGTGACACCGACCCCGATGACACCGACTCCGATCACACCGACTCCGATCACACCGACTCGGATGACACCGATTTCGATGACACCGACTCCTCGGGTGAGGGTGGACGCAACCGACGCCGCCGGCGTGGACGTCGTGGACGGGGACGTGGGCGGGGCGACCGGCCCGAGTCCGACGACAACACCGACGATTCCGGGTCTGATTCATCTGGATCCAACTCTTCCGGGAACCGCACGAGCGATGTGGACTCGGACACCGGCACGACCTCCACGAGTGCGGACCCGACGGCATCGGTGCACACCGACGAAGCCGGCCCCGGCCCGAACTCCGAGAAGAAGTCGGGAAACCGGGCGGGTAAGAAGAACGCTGCCAAGAACAACGCAGGCAAAGACAACGCAGGCAAAGACAACGCAGGTAAAGACAACGCCGGTAAAGACAACGCCGGCAAGAACAAAGGAGCCGCCGACAAGGGCGGCGCGGCCAAGAGCGGCGACGACTCGGATGACGTCGCCGAGGATGCCGACCTCGAGACCACCGACGACGCCGACGACGCCGACATGCCCACGTCCAAGCGCCGCCGTCGACGTCGTCGTCGCAAGGGTGGTGGCGAGTCCGACGAGACATCGGTCGACGATCCGCCGAACACCGTCGTTCACGAACGCGAGCCCCGGAGCAAGCGGGTTCGCGACGAAGTCCAGGGGATCTCCGGATCGACCCGGCTCGAAGCCAAGCGGCAGCGCAGACGTGATGGCCGTGACGCCGGTCGTCGCCGGCCGCCGATCCTGAGCGAGTCGGAGTTCCTGGCCCGGCGCGAAGCGGTCGAGCGGGTCATGGTGGTGCGCGAGCGCAGTGCCAACAGTTCACTGCACAGCACCGACCACGCCGACGCCGCAGCGATCGAGGATTACACGCAGGTCGCGGTGCTCGAAGACGGTGTGCTCGTCGAACACTTCGTCACCACCGAGACCTCGTCGTCGATGGTGGGCAACATCTACCTCGGACGTGTGCAGAACGTGCTTCCGGGGATGGAGGCCGCCTTCGTCGACATCGGGCGTGGGCGCAATGGAGTCCTCTACGCCGGCGAGGTCAATTGGGACGCGGCAGGCCTCGACGGTGGCTCCCGCAAGATCGAGCAGGCCTTGTCGCCCGGCGACAACGTCGTCGTGCAGGTGAGCAAGGACCCGGTCGGGCACAAGGGAGCGCGCCTGACGACGCAGATCTCGCTCGCGGGCCGGTACCTGGTGTACGTACCGGGCGGGTCGTCGACGGGTATCAGCCGCAAACTGCCCGACGTGGAGCGCAAGCGACTCAAGCAGATCCTCGGCAAGCTCGTCCCCGATGACGCGGGCGTGATCATTCGGACCGCGTCGGAGGGTGTCAGCGCCGAGGAGCTGGCCGCCGACGTCGAGCGCCTCGAATCGAAATGGAAGTCGATCGAGTCGTCGGTAGCGGGCGCCCAGAAGAGCAATGGCTCACAGAAGGGTGGCGGATCGCAGAAGGGTGGCGGATCGCAGAAGGGCAGCGGATCGCAGAGCCCGCGGGCGTTGTATGAGGAGCCCGATCTGCTGGTGCGCGTGGTCCGCGACCTGTTCAACGAGGACTTCCGCAAACTCGTCATCGAGGGTGCCAAGTCGTGGAATCTGATCGAGGGATACGTCCGCTCGGTGGCCCCGGATCTGCTCGGGCGCGTGGAGAAGTTCGAGAGGGCACACGCCGATGCGCCGGATTCGTTCACGGTGTACCGGATCGACGAGCAGCTGGCCAAGGCTCTCGACCGGAAGGTGTGGTTGCCCTCGGGTGGCACCCTGATCATCGAGCACACCGAGGCGATGACGGTCGTCGACGTCAACACCGGCAAGTTCACCGGCGCCGGCGGCAATCTCGAGGAGACCGTCACCCGCAATAATCTCGAGGCGGCGGAGGAGATCGTGCGGCAGATGCGGCTGCGCGACATCGGCGGCATGATCATCGTCGACTTCATCGATATGGTTCTCGAGTCCAACCGCGACCTCGTCCTACGACGACTGACGGAGTCCCTGGCACGCGACCGCACCCGCCATCAGGTGTCCGAGGTGACGTCGCTCGGTCTGGTCCAGATGACTCGTAAGCGTTTGGGAACCGGTCTGCTGGAAGCGTTTTCGACGACGTGCACCGCCTGTGCGGGGCGCGGGGTGATCGTCCATTCGAGTCCGGTGGAAGTGCGTTCCGACGATGCCGCCCGCTCGGAGAACTCCGGCTCGAAGAAGGCGCGCCGCGGTAAGCGAAAGAACGAGCAGTCCGTCGAGCACCAGCAGGCCGCGCACAGTCCGGCCGAGCACCCGATGTTCCGGGCGATGGCTGCCCACGTCCACGAGGGCGATGAGCATCACGACCCCGCTCATCACGACCCCGCTCATCACGACGCAGCTCATCACGACGCCGCTCATCACGACGACCACGAGCGCGGCACCGCCGACCGCCCGGCCACTGATCGTGACACCACTGATCGTGACACCACTGATCGTGACACCACCGATCGTGACACCACCGATGTGGGCACCGCCGGACCGGCGACCGGGTCCGTGGACACCGCCGCGTCCACCGGAGTCGACGGGATCCCCGAGGCGGGAGACGCCGGCGCAGCAGAGGTCGGGACCGGGCTCGCGGGCACCGGAAACGGCGGGTCGGGCCCGGCTCCTCGTCGGGCGCGGCGCCGGGTGGCACGGCCTGCGGCGGCACCGGCCACGGCGTCCGCGGCTCCTGCCGTCCATGTCGCTCCCGAGTCCCCGCGCACACCGCTGACGACCTTCGGTCCGACGAGTGTCGAGTCGAGCGAGTCGGCGGTCGCGGTCCGTCGACGTCCGCGTCGGCGCGCTGCGGGCCGGCCGGCGGGACCGCCGGTAGACGAGTAGTCAGCGGCGCCATCCGGCGACCGCGACACGGCCCGGAACCGACGGTCGAGTCGAGTTTGACCTGACCGGACCGGCTCCCGTAACCTTGTTTGGTCGCCTCTGGCGGAGGGTTCGAGCTGTGCGGGGTCCCGATGGGATCCACGGCCGAGAGCTTCTCTGCGGCAGGTCTTCGGAGTGTTCCATGCAATCCCGGCGCGAGCAGGGTTTCGCACGGCCACACCGAATGCACACACCCACACACCCCGTGGACGCACATGCGTGGCACGGCCCGAGATGATGAACAAGAGGACAGCTTCGATGGCAACGTACGCGATCGTCAAGACCGGCGGTAAGCAGTACAAGGTCGCACAGGGCGACATTGTGAAGGTCGAGAAGATCGACAGCGCGCCGGGCACCACCGTGAATCTGCCGGTGGCGCTGGTCGTCGACGGTTCGAACCTCACCACCGACGCGGACAAGCTGGCGGGGATCTCGGTCACCGGCGAGGTGGTCGAGCATGTCAAGGGCCCGAAGATCCGCATCCACAAGTTCAAGAACAAGACCGGCTACCACAAGCGTCAGGGCCATCGTCAGAAGCTGACGCTCCTCAAGGTCACCGGCATCAAGTAAACGCAGTGGGGGCCGAGCCCCCATGAACCCCACACACTTTCAGGTAGCCAGGAGGATTGAGATGGCACACAAGAAGGGCGCGTCCAGCTCGCGCAACGGTCGCGATTCCAACGCCCAACGCCTCGGCGTCAAGCGTTTCGGTGGTCAGCAGGTGAGCGCCGGTGAGATCCTGATCCGCCAGCGCGGCACCAAATTCCATCCCGGCGTCAACGTCGGGCGCGGCGGCGACGACACCCTGTTCGCCCTCGCGGCGGGTGCCGTCGAGTTCGGTAGCAAGCGTGGTCGCAAGACCGTCAACATCGTTCCGGAGACCGCTCAGGCCTGACCGAGCGGTTCACGAGAACCACCAGAACACTGCGACAGGGCGGGCAGGGGCAGCAGGCACCCGGCCCGCCCTGTTGGTGTTCTACCTCCTTTCTTTCGGCGCCAGAGTCCGGCAGCGCCCGACTGGAAGGCCCTACACGAAGGACGTTGTCATGTCGCGGTTCGTCGACCGGGTGACCATTCACGTCGCCGCCGGTAACGGCGGCCACGGCTGTTCATCGGTTCACCGGGAGAAATTCAAGCCACTCGGCGGTCCCGACGGTGGCGATGGGGGCAACGGCGGTTCGGTACGTCTCGTCGTCGATCCGCAGGTGCACACCCTGCTCGACTTCCACTTCCGCCCGCACGCCAAGGCGGGCAACGGCAACCCGGGTCAGGGTGACAACCGCGACGGGGCGAATGGTCAGGATCTGGTGCTCGCCGTTCCCGATGGCACCGTGGTCCTCGACGGCGACGGCAGCATCCTCGCCGACCTCGTCGGCGAGGGCACGGCCTTCGAGGCCGCACAGGGTGGCCGCGGAGGATTGGGCAACGCCGCCCTGGCGTCACGTGCACGTAAGGCACCCGGTTTCGCGCTGCTCGGTGAAGAGGGCAGGCAGCGAGATCTGGTCCTGGAGCTGAAGTCGGTTGCCGACGTCGGCCTGGTGGGGTTCCCGTCGGCGGGCAAATCGTCGCTGGTGTCGGTGCTCTCGGCGGCCAAGCCCAAGATCGCCGACTATCCCTTCACCACGCTGCAGCCCAATCTGGGTGTGGTGCAGGCTCCCGGTGGCGTCTTCACGATTGCCGACGTACCCGGACTCATACCGGGCGCCTCGAGCGGACGTGGCCTGGGTCTGGAATTCCTGCGCCATCTCGAACGCTGCGCGGTGCTCGCGCACGTCGTCGATTGCGCCACTCTCGAACCCGGGCGTGACCCGGTGTCAGACATCGACGCGCTGGAGGCCGAACTCGCTGCCTACCGGCCCGCGCTGGCCGCCGACCACGGGCTCGGTGATCTCGCGGAGCGCCCGCGGGTGGTCATTCTCAACAAGATCGACGTCCCCGATGCAGCCGATCTCGCCGATCTCGTGGAACCTGAACTGGCGCAGCGTGGTTGGCCGGTGTTCCGGATCTCCGCCGTCACCCACGAGGGGCTGCGTGAGCTGACCAATGCGCTGCGGCGCATGGTCGACGACTATCACGAGGCTCATCCGAAGCCGAAGGCACGCCGAGCCGTCATCCGGCCCAAGGCCGTCGACGAGGCGCAGTTCGCGGTGTCACCCGATCCGGCCACGCCCGGCGGATTCATCGTCACCGGAACCCGTCCCGAGCGGTGGATCGCGCAGACCCAGTTCGACAATGATGAGGCGGTGGGCTACCTCGCCGACCGGCTCAACCGTCTCGGTGTCGAGGATGCGCTGGTGCGTCTCGGCGCCGAGCCCGGCGCCCCGGTGACCATCGGTGAGGTGAGCTTCGACTGGGAGCCGACCACGCCGATGGGTGATGACGTACCGATCACCGAGCGGGGCACCGACATCCGTCTGGAGCGGTCCGACCGGATGGGGGCTGCCGAGCGCAAGCAGGCGCGCCGGATGCGTCGTGGTCTGCCCGACGACGAGGCCGACCGGCAATGAGCGTTGTGCGCGAACGGATCGCACGTGCGCGCAGCATCGTCGTCAAGATCGGGTCGTCGGCGCTGACCGATCTCGGGACCGGCCTGGACATGGCGCGGCTCGATCGGCTCACCGATGTACTCGAAGCGCGGATGCGTGCCGGCTCCGACGTGACGGTGGTGTCCTCCGGTGCGATCGGCGCGGGTATCGCGCCGCTGGGCCTCAAGAAGCGCCCCACCGATCTGGCGACCAAGCAGGCCGCCGCCAGCGTCGGTCAATTGACGTTGGCCTACGCGTGGGGGACCAGCTTCGCCCGATACGGGCGCACCGTCGGCCAGGTGCTGCTCACCGCCGATGACATCTCCAACCGCGCCCACCACGCGAACGCGCAACGGACCCTGGATCGACTGCGATCCCTCGGCGCGGTCGGGATCGTGAACGAGAACGACACCGTCGCCACCAACGAGATCCGATTCGGCGACAACGACCGGCTCGCGGCCCTCGTCGCGCATCTCTCCGGCGCCGACGCGCTCGTGCTCCTGTCGGATGTGAACGGCCTTTACGACGGTGATCCGCGCAAGCCCGGCCCCGGCGGTCGGGTCGCGCAACTGATCTCTGAGGTCAACGGGCCCGAGGACCTCGATGGTGTGATCGCCGGTTCGGGTGGTGCGCTCGGCACCGGCGGGATGGCGTCCAAGCTGGCCGCGGCGCGGCTGGCGGCCGACGGCGGGGTTCCGGTACTGCTGGCCGCCGCCGCCGACGCCGCCCAGGCACTCGGGACCGCCTCGGTGGGAACGGTTTTCGCTCCCCGGCCCGACCGATTGTCGGCGCGGCGATTCTGGGTGCGCCATGCTGCCGACGCGCGCGGACAGATCGTCCTCGATGATGGGGCGGTGAATGCGGTCGGCGCCCGGCGGCGCTCGCTACTGGCCGCCGGAGTGATCGGGGTGCACGGCGGGTTCTCCGACGGTGACGTCGTCGAACTCGTCGATTCCACCGGCACGGTCCGCGCACGTGGCGTGTCGTCTTACGCCGCCGACGACGTGGCGCGGATGGTCGGGCGATCGACCTCGCAGCTGCCAGAACAGTTGCGGCGCCCGGTGATTCACGCCGACGATCTGGTGACCGTCTGAGCCAAGCGATCGGTGTCGCGCTCGCCGACCCCGGCCAGCGCGGGCAGTACGATGCCGCAGTAGTGATCGATCTTGAGGTCGGCAATCGCGTCGGCCCGGGTGGCGCCCCGGTTGAGCACCACCAGGGTCTTGCCGGTGCGTTGGGCGTGGCGCGCGAAGCGCAGACCGCTCATCACGGTCAGCGACGATCCCGCGACGAGTAGCGCGTCGCAGTCGTCGATGAGCGAGAATGCCTGCGCGACAAGCTCCTTGGGTGCGTTCTCGCCGAAGTACACGATGTCGGGTTTGAGGATCCCGCCGCATCGCGGGCAATCGGCGACCACGAAATCGTCGGTGTCGTCGAGCATCATGTCGGCGTCCGGGGCCACCTCGATCGCCCCGCGGCCCCGGACCCGTTGTGCGAAACCGGGGTTGAGCTCTTCCAGAGTCTCCGCGAGCCGGTGCCGCGACAGGGTGAAGCCGCACGCCACACAGCGCACCCGCCCGTAACAGCCGTGCAGTTCGATGACCCGCCGGCTACCCGCCTTGGTGTGCAGCATGTCGACGTTCTGGGTGATGATCCCCGCCAGACGTCCCTGTGCCTGCATCGTGGTGAGCGCGTGATGGGCGAGGTTGGGACGCGCGGCGTCCATGTGGCGCCAGCCGAGGTGATTTCGGGCCCAGTAGTGCCTGCGGAACTCTGGTGTGGACGCGAACATCTGGGCGGTCATCGGAGTGCGGACCGGCGCGCCGGGGCTCCGATAGTCGGGGATGCCGGAGTCGGTGGAGATGCCCGCCCCGGTGAGTGCGGTGATCCGCGCCCCGTCCAGAAGTGCCGAAAGCCGCTCGAGGAGGATGTCGAGATCCTCGTCGAGCGGCGTCGGTTCGGCCGGGACCCAGCCGATCTGTAAGCGGGTGCGCACCTGATCGAGGATATCGATTCGCGTGCGCGGGTGCGCCGCCTCAGGCGTTGGCGGTATCCGCGTGCTTGCCGCCTTGTTGCTCGGGCACGGTCACCAGTGGATACACCCCGTGCTCGTCGTGTACCTCGGTGCCCACGACCGGCGGGTTGAAGACACACAGCATCCGCATCTGCGTATCTGCGGTGACGGTGTGCCGCTCGTGACCGTTGAGCAGATACATGGTGCCGGGGGCCAAGGGATAGGTCTCGCCGGTTTCCCGGTCGAGAAGGGTGCCGGTGCCCTCCACGAGCCAGACGGCCTCGATGTGGTTGGCGTAATGGAACTCGTTGACGCTGCCGGCGTCGATCGTGGTCTCGTGGAAGGAGAACCCGACCCGGTCGCCGCCGAGCACGATTCGCTTGGACACCCAATTGCCCTTGGGGTCGGCGACGTCGCGGTCGGTTCCGGTGATCTCGTCTGTGGTGCGCACGATCATGCGAGCACCTCCTCGGTGGCGTCGGCGAGAATTCCCAGACCGCGGTCGAGATCCTCGGTGGAAATGGTCAGTGGCGGAAGCAGTTTGACGACCTCGTCGGAAGGCCCCGAGGTCTCGGCGAGCAATCCGGCGCCGAAGGCGGCGGCGCACACCTTGCCTGCGTCGGCGGCCTCGCCGAACACCAGTCCGCGGGCCATACCGCGTCCGCGGGTCGAGACACCGTCGTGCCGGGCGGCTAGCGTGCTGAGCACCTCGTCGATCTGACGGCCCTTCATGTGGACGTCGCGGGTGAGCGTGTCGTCGGACCAATAGTGCTCGATCGCCTTGGTGGCGGTCACGAAGGCGGGATTGTTGCCGCGGAAGGTGCCGTTGTGCTCGCCCGGTGACCACACGTCGAGGTCGCGACGGATGAGTACCAGGGCCAGCGGCAGTCCGTAGCCACTGATCGACTTCGAGAGGGTCACGATGTCGGGCTTGATGCCGGCTTCCTCGAAGGAGAAGAACTCGCCGGTGCGGCCGCATCCCATCTGCACGTCGTCGACGATGAGAAGGATGTCGCGGCGGCGGCACAGCTCCGATAGTGCGCGCAGCCACTCGGCCCGGGCGACATTCACCCCACCCTCGCCCTGCACGGTTTCCACGATCACCGCGGCGGGCAGATTCAGACCACTGCCGGAATCGTCGAGGACGCGCTCGAACCAGCTGAAGTCCTCGACGGAACCACCGAGGTAGTTGTCGAAGGGCATCGGCGTGGCATGCACGAGCGGGATGCCGGCACCGGCGCGCTTCATCGAGTTGCCGGTCACCGACAGCGAACCCAACGTCATGCCGTGAAAGGCGTTGGTGAAGCTCACGATCGATTCGCGACCGGTCACCTTGCGGGCCAGCTTCAGTGCCGACTCGACCGCGTTGGTGCCGGTGGGGCCGGGGAACTGGATCTTGTAGTCCAGGCCGCGCGGGGCCAGGATCTTCGAGGCGAATGCCTGGATGAATTCACCCTTGGCCACAGTGGACATGTCAAGACCATGGGTGATGCCGTCGGACTCGATGTAATCGAGCAGGGCGGACTTGAGCACCGGGTTGTTGTGCCCGTAGTTCAGGGCGCCGGCGCCGGCGAAGAAGTCGAGGTAGCGGGCACCGTCGGTGTTGGTCAGCCACGAACCGCGCGCCTGTCCGAACACCGTCGGCCACGTGCGGCAATAGCTGCGCACCTCGGACTCGTATTGCGTGAAGACCGAATCATCGATCGTGGTATCGAGCTTATTCATGGGCATTCCTCCAATATGGGAAATCGTCGGGTCGGCGATGACCGGTGCGAGTGTGTATCGCAGGTGACCGGCCGCATCATCCGACCGAGAGGGCGCCGCTGCCGGAAGACACCCCGGACAAGTCCTCCGGCGACACACGATGCGGTGCTCCGGTTGGGGCAACAATTGCACCCTGAGTGCGCCACGGCGCAGTCAGTGAACACCAAAAACGTTGCGCCCCTATGGTTCTGGAACTTCTGGCTCGAGGAGGTAGAGATCCTCGGGCTCGTGGGCGTCCGGGAAGTCGTCGGCCGCAAACAGGTCGCGGCGTTCGAACCCCAGTCCGCGCGCTGCGGCGACTGAGGCAAAAAGTCGTTGCGAGGCAACGTTGTCCGGGCTGATGGTGGTGTGCATCGCCACGGCACCGCGTCCGCTGACGCGATCGAAGAGACGATGAAGCATCGTCCCGGCGATCCGGTGGCCGCGATAGGTGTCGTCGACGGCCACCTGCCAGACCATCAGCGTCGACGGATCTGACGGGCGGCGGTAGCCCGTGACGAAGCCTACTGGCAGACCGTCGACTTCGGCGACGATCGAGGTGTCGGCGAAGTCGCGGCACCACAGCACGTACGCGTAACTCGAGTTGACGTCGAGAACTTGCGAGTCCCTGGCGATTTCCCAGAGGCGGGTACCGTCGGCGACCTTCGGCGCGCGGTAGTCGAGAACTAGTTGGGTTGATGTGGCCGAACTTGTGTGGGACGGGCTCATAACGCACTCGACGTTAACAACGTGTGTCGGCGAATTCACCCGCCTGCACAAATCGGACCTCGAATCTCCCACTTAACCCCAGTTCACCCGGCAGATGTGATGCGGGACACAAACGGTTGCGCACGGGCCTACGGCGTGCGGATCGCGGTGACGGGGAGGGCAGTATGGAGCGGTGACGCGGATCATCGCAGGTCGCTTCGGCGGTCGCAGACTCACAGTTCCCGACGAGGGCACCAGACCCACCTCCGACCGTGTGCGTGAGTCGGTCTTCAGCATGCTCGACGCGCGCATCGATCTGACGAGTACCCACGTGCTCGATCTTTATGCCGGGTCCGGCGCGCTCGGCCTCGAAGCGCTCTCGCGCGGGGCGTCGTCGGCGGTCTTCGTCGACAGCCGGGGGCGCGCGGCTCGCACGATCTCCGCGAATCTGACGGCCGTCGGGGCGGCCGCCTCGGGGCGTGTGATCACCTCGCCGGTGTCGGCATTCCTTGCCGGTGCCGCGCCCGGCCGATTCGACGTGGTGTTCTCCGACCCTCCGTATGCGCTCGCCGATGATGAGGTGGCCGCCGATCTGTCAGCGTTGGCCACCGGTGGTTGGCTCACCGACGACGGGCTGGTGGTCCTCGAGCGCGGACGCCGAGCCGTCCTCTCGTGGCCCCCGGGCTGGGAACTGGTCGTCGACAAATCCTATGGCGACACCACGGTGAAGGTCGCACGCCCCGGTGTCGCCGCGGACGAGTAGGTTCTGCAGAGCATGACCAGTGCGGTGATACCCGGTTCCTTCGATCCCTTCACACGCGGACACCGTTACGTCGTGGAGCGCGCGGCCCGGTGCTTCGACGAGTTGGTGGTCACCGTCGTGGTCAACCCCAACAAGCGTGGTCTCTTCTCCGTCGAGGAGCGACTCGAGCTCATCGCCGAGGACTGCGCCGATCTGCCCAACGTCCGCGTCGACCGGTGGCAGGGACTGCTCGTCGACTATCTGCGGAACAACTCGATCCATTCGATCGTCAAGGGGCTGCGTTCGGCGGTCGATTTCGACTACGAGTTGCCGATGGCGCAGATGAACCGGGAACTGGCCGACGTCGAGACCGTCTTCCTGTTGACCGATCCGCGATACGCGCACGTATCGAGTTCACTGGTCAAGGAGGTCGCCAAACTCGGCGGTGACGTGGCGCCGTTCCTTGCGCCCCACATCCTCCGGCGACTGGAGGCCAACCTTGCGGGCGAACGCACCATCTGAGCCGGCAGGTCACCGGCCGCGCGGTGACGCCTGCAGCGGACGAATCCGAGGCGCCTGCGCCGGGAAAAAATCTCCGAGAATGTGAACGCTGACCGGCGAGGGCCGCCTCACTATCGTGAGCTCGACGGTCATGAGCGTCAGCGACAAGCCCTGGCTTGCTGACCGGCAACCCTCGCATCGCGGTGGGGTGCCCCAGGTGACGACCGGATCGGGTTTCCCCCGATAAGCGCGATGGATTCGACGTGCCGGTTCCGCATCGAACCGCCGGTCGCCGTGGTCTCTCGACGCCTGATGCTATTGCGCGGGTGTCGGTGTGGTCTGCAGCGTCATCGTGCTGCCCCCGTTCCCGTACAGGAGAGTTCACACATGTCAGCCGCCCCATCGCCGTCGACGAAGGCCCGCGGTCATGCGCCGCCCGATCCGTCACCACCGTCGGCAGCCACCGAGGTGCCCGACGTCGCCAGGCCGGAACGTGTGGTGCCACTGTGGCATCCGGGCCGCTGGGTGCTGGCGGCGATCGTGCTTGTCGTCGTGGCACAGATCATCCATGGAGTGGCCACGAACTCCTTCTTTCAGTGGGATCGTTTCGGCTACTGGATCTTTCGTCCCGTGGTGATCGAGGGACTCGGCGTGACTCTCGAAGTCGCCGCCTACAGTGCGGTTCTGGGCCTCGGCGTCGGTATCGTGCTCGCGCTCATGCGACTGTCGAAGAACCCGGTCCTGGCGGCGGTGAGCTGGGCCTATGTCTGGTTCTTCCGATCGATTCCGCTGATCGTCCTGCTGCTCATCCTGTTCAACTTCGGGGCCCTTTATCAGAGCCTGAGTCTCGGAATCCCCTTCGGTCCAGGACTTTTCCACATATCCGAAGCCGACCTGGCCACACCTTTCATCATCGCGGTCGTCGGTATCACCGTGCACGAGGCGGCATTCGCCGCGGAGATCGTGCGGGGTGGGATCCTGTCGGTCGATCAGGGGCAACACGAGGCGGCCGCCGCGCTGGGCATCCCGCGCGGCTACCAATTCCTGCGGATCACGCTGCCCCAGGCGCTGCGCACGATCGTGCCGTCCTATGTGAATCTGCTGATCGGACTGATCAAGTCGACCTCGCTGGTCTACTACGTCTCGTTGCTCGATCTGTTCGGCGTGGTCTCGACCCAGAGCAGCACATACTCCGGTGACATCATTCCCCTGCTCATGGTGGCGACGGTCTGGTACGTCATCTTGACCAGCGTGGTATCGGTCGTCCAGTTCTACGTCGAACGCCACTTCGCGCGGGGGGCGGTGCGAACGTTGCCGCCGACTCCGCTGCAACGTGCCCGCACGGCCGTGGTGACAGTTCGCCGTGGCATCGCATTGCGGCCCTGGATGCGTGCGGTATGAGTGTGAAATCGAATACAGCTCAGGCTGTTTCCCCCTCCGACCGGGCTCGCGGCGCCGGTGTCGACATCGTCGACGCGCACCGTTGGTACGGGGACAATCACGTTCTCCAGGGCATCGACCTGAGTGTTCGTCCCGGCGAGGTGACGGTGGTCCTGGGCCCGTCGGGTTCCGGAAAGTCGACGCTGCTGCGGGCGATCAACCATCTCGACCGACTCGATGCCGGCCATGTCAGCGTCGGGGGAGAGCTGATCGGCGTGCGCCGGCTCAACGGGCACCTCAAGGAGCTGCCCGAACGGGCGATCCTGCGTCAACGGCGCAACATCGGCTACGTCTTCCAGTCGTTCAATTTGTTCTCCAATCTCACTGCCGCGGAGAACATCACCGCGGCGCTGGTGTCGACGCGCCGCGCCCGGCGTGCAGAAGCCGGCGACATCGCGCGTAAACTCCTTGAGCGAGTCGGACTTTCGGACAAGTTCGACGCATACCCGCGCCAGCTCTCCGGCGGACAACAGCAGCGAGTGGCGATTGCTCGGGCGCTCGCGCTCGATCCGCGGGTCCTGCTTTTCGACGAACCGACCTCGGCGCTCGATCCCGAACTCGTCGGTGAGGTGCTCGCGGTGATCGCCGACCTCACTGCCACCGGCACCACGATGATCATCGTCACCCACGAGATCGGATTTGCCCGTGAGGTCGCCGACACCGTCGTCTTCCTCGATGACGGCCTGATCGTCGAGCAGGGCACGCCGGAACAGGTACTCGACAGCCCATCGCACGCCCGGACAAAGGATTTCCTGACGCGGGTCCTCTGAATTCCGCGTCCGTCACACCTATGCCGACGGGTGCGGAGGACACAGTGTCCGCCCGGCCTCGTCGATCATCCCCTGCAGAAATGGAGTTACACCATGTCATCTTCTCGATCCCTCGTCGCCCGGCTCGGCGCCGTGGCCATCGGCGGAGTACTCACCGCAACACTGGTCACCGCCTGCTCGGGCGGGTCCAGTGATGCCGCCGACTCGTCGGGCACGCCGGGCAGCGTCGTCATCGGCGCTGTCTCCAACGGGGCGGCGCAGGAGACCACGCTCTCTGTGCCGCAGGTGGATTCGATTCGCAAGGCGCTGCCGGCGAAGGTGCGTGATTCCGGTCAGCTCACGATCGGCATCGGCGCCCTGCCCTCGGGGAATCCGCCGCTGGCGTTCATCGGTTCCGATCAGCACACGCTGACCGGCGTCGAACCCGATCTCGGGCGCGCCGTCGCGGCGGTACTCGGCCTCAAGCCGGTGGTCGGCAACTCCACGTGGGAAAATCTCTTCGTCGGCATCAGCAGCGGCCGCTCGGATGTGGGCTTCTCCAACATCACGGTGACCGAGGAGCGCAAGGACAAATACGACTTCGCCACGTACCGCAAGGACGAACTGGCCTTCGAGGTGCTCAAGTCGAACGCGTGGAACTTCGACGGAAACTACGAGAATCTTGCGGGTAAGACCGTGGCCGTCGGGTCGGGCACCAATCAGGAACGGATCCTGCTGAAGTGGCGCGACAAACTCGCTGCCGAGGGCAAGACGTTGAACGTGGTGTACTTCCCGGACGGCAACTCGTTCAATTTGGCGCTCGCCTCGGGCAAGATCGACGCGTATCTGGCGCCCAATCCGACCATCTCGTACCACGTCGTACAGACCGCCAACACCCCGAAGGCCACGCGGGTGGCCGGAACCTACTCGGGTGCCGGCTCCACCTTGCAGGGTCTCATCGCCGCGACGACCAAGAAGGGTAACGGACTGGTCGGGCCGCTGGCCGATGCGATCAATCACCTGATCTCCACCGGTGCCTACGCCAAATTGCTCGCGGCGTGGCATCTGTCGGCCGAGGCGTTGCCGGCCTCGCAGATCAACCCGCCCGGGCTGCCCCGCAACGACAGCTGAGGGGCTCATGTGCAGGTGGTGGCCGGCTCCGGCTCGCCAACTGGCGACCTGAGAAACAGGAGGATTCGCCGATGGGACATCATCACCTCATGGATATCGACCGGGATGGTGGGACAGGCACGGACACAAGCGTTCTCGACGACCCGATCCGATCGTCGCTGACCGGGCACCACCGGCACCTGGCGCAGCGACACGGCCGCATCCTGCGTTATCGGGACGACGTGTCGATATTCGCGGCATTCCCGCACGATCCCGGACCTGCGGACTGGGCCGACGCCGCCGAGTTCTTCGGTCCGGGTGGCACCGTGCCGATCTCGGGAGTCATGCCCACCCCGCCGCCCGGCTGGGAGATCACGATGAGTCTGCCCGGAGTGCAGATGATCGCGCGATCGGTCGCTGCAATGGCCGATCGCTCTGCGGTGGTGCTGACCGACGACGATGTCCCGGCGATGATGGATCTGGTGGCGCGCACCCGTCCCGGGCCCTTTCTCCCGCGGACCATCGAGATGGGTACCTACCGGGGGATCATCGCTGATGGCGCACTGATCGCGATGGCCGGCGAGCGTCTGCATCCCGTGGGCGCGACCGAGATCAGCGCGGTGTGCACCGATCCGGCGTACCGCGGGCAAGGGCTGGCCGCGCGGCTGGTGCTCGCCGTTGCCGACGGCATCGTGCGACGCGGTGAGACCCCGTTCTTGCATGCGGCAGCCGACAACCGAGGCGCCATCCGGCTCTACGAATCGTTGGGGTTCGAGCTGCGCAAGGAGCTGACATTCGGGTCGATCCGCGTCCCTGAGTGATCCCTCGGGTATCACGTGACACGCCGACCACTCTGACCTCCATAACCACAGCGATCCCATTCGGCACAATAGTCACAGAAGTTTCACCAGATGACCAATGGCGTGAGCCGGATTGGGGTGGCTGTGTACCGCGTATTCGAAGCACTCGACGAACTCGTCGCAATCGTCGAGGAGGCACGTAGCGTTCCGATGACCGCGGGATGTGTGGTTCCACGCGGCGACGTGCTGGAACTGCTCGATGACATCAAGGACTCGATCCCGGGCGAGCTCGACGACGCGCAGGACGTACTCGACAGCCGTGACTCGATGCTCGAAGACGCCCGATCGCATGCCGACACCGTGACCGGCAACGCCGATTCGGAGTCCGAGGCGGTCCTCGCACACGCTCGTGCCGAGGCCGATCGCATCCTCGCCGACGCCAAGGCGCATGCCGACCGGATGGTCGACGAGGCGAACAACCACGGAAAGTCGCTGGTCGACGAGGCCGCCGACGAGGCTCGGCGGCTCTCGACCAGCGCGGCGCGCGAGTTCGAAGCGGTGACGGGGCGAGCCCGTGCCGAGGCGCAGCGGAGCATCGACGCCGCCAACAACACCTACGACAAGTCGGTCGCCGACGGGATCGCCGAGCAACAGCGGCTGGTGTCGGAGGCCGAGGTCGTGGCGGCGGCGAAGTCCGAGGCCGAACGCATCATCGACGCGGCGCACGCCGAGGTCGATCGTCTGCGCGGAGACTGCGATGTCTACGTCGACGAGAAGTTGGCGCAGTTCGAAGAGGTGCTCACCAACACGATGCGGTCGGTGAACCGCGGACGCCATCAGCTGCGCACCGGCGCCGGGATGCACGACTACGTCGAATACCCCCGCAGCGTCGACCACGATCACCCGCGTGGCCGGTCGCGCGATGATGCCGACGACTCGGTGTCGCCGCTGGCCGTGTAGGCCATCTACGGAGGCTCTCGCGTGCGTCGACACGGGGGTTCGCGCTCATTCGATGATTCGCTGACCTTGGCGTATGGTGCATTTGTGGCCGAAAATGCAGTGACTCCAGGTTCCCGTTCGGGTGCGGCTCCCGCGCATGCGCGTGGTCCCTTCGTACTCGACATCCGTTCGCTCGGCCGCCGTCCGGGCACGATGACCGAGGTGCACCAGACCGTTCGCACACCGGAGCGGCTGGGCGTGGAGATGATCGGCATCCCCGCTGATTCCGAGGTCGATCTCGATCTCCGACTCGAGTCGGTCAGTGAGGGCGTCCTGATCACCGGAACGGTCTGTGGGGAGACGCAGGGTCAGTGTGCGCGCTGCCTCGAACCCGTCGACGGCACCGTCACGGTCTTTTTGACCGAGCTCTACGCGTACCCGAACAGCGAGACCGAACAGACGTCCGATGACGACGAGGTACATCGCATAGTCGACGACCGGGTCGACCTGGAACAGGCCATCATCGACGCGGTCGCCCTCGAACTGCCGATGTCGCCGTTGTGTCGCGAGGATTGTCCCGGGTTGTGCAGTGTCTGCGGGGTGCCGCTGGATGGCGCCGAATCGGGTCACGGACACGAGCTCATCGATCCGCGGTGGGCCGGGCTCGTCGACAAGTTCGGTGATCTCGGCGACGGCACGACCACGACATCGAGCGATCAGGGAGGTTCCGACGATCGTGGCCGGACACGAGGCGTGCAGTGAGTGATGGCAAGCGCCGGGGCAAGCGGCCCCCGTCGTGCGGTCCGCTGTTGGCGGCGCTCGGTACCGAGATCTCCGACGAATTGTTGACCCTGGCGCTGACGCATCGTTCCTACGCTTACGAACATGGCGGATTACCCACCAACGAACGCTTGGAGTTCCTGGGGGATTCGGTACTCGGTGTCGTCATCACCGAGCGGCTCTATCTGCGATTTCCCGAGCGGCCCGAGGGTGAACTGGCCAAGATCCGGGCCAGTGTGGTGAACATGCATGCCCTCGCCGAGGTGGCGCGCGGCCTGGGAGAGGACGGGCTGGGAGCTTACCTGTATCTCGGTCGGGGAGAAGAGCTCACCGGCGGCCGCGACAAGGATTCGATCCTTGCTGATGGCCTCGAATCACTATTGGGCGCAGTCTATCTCGATCATGGGCTCGCCACCTCGCAGCAGGTCGTCTTGGGTTTGTTCGATGAGATGATCGAGCGCGCAGGCGATCTCGGCGCCGGACTCGACTGGAAGACGTCCCTGCAGGAACTTGCTGCCGAGCGCGGGTTCGGCCCGCCGCAGTACCAGGTCTCCTCGACGGGGCCCGACCACAGCAAAGAGTTCACCGCGATGGCGGTGATCGCCGGCGAGCACGTCGGTCAGGGTATCGGCCGGACCAAGAAGGAGGCCGAGCAGAAGGCGGCGGCCCTGGCCTGGCAGACGCTGACCGATCGCGCCGGCGCCTCGTGACCGTGCCCGATCGACACACATGAACCGCGCGGCGAAGCACTATGTGCCGGACATGGGTACCGACAGGGGTGGAGCAAAGATCCTATGGCACAGCGTGTCCGGATGAGTGACCGACCGACGAGGCCGGTACCGTCGATCAAATACTTCGCGACGAGCTGGTACGACCGTGGATTCGCGTACTGGCGTCGGCGCTGCTGGTTGACAGCTTTTGCGCTCTTGCTTGCCCTTGCCGTCTCGGTAGGAATCTCGGCGTTGATCGTTGCGCTCGTTGACCTCATCGCATCGCCCGTCGGTCGCGTCGGCGCTATTGCTGTTGCTGCCATTCCGGTGGTGTGGAGTTGCTATAGCGCATACCTCACGCCTCGGCGCCCGCCAGAAGATCGTGCCGCGCACCACCCGATGAGCTTTGCCCCCCAGAACCCGGCCCATGTCCGGGTGGGCGGAGCGGCAGGAGTGACCACCGGACTCACGGCCACTGCGGGTTCATCGCTGGCGGGCGGACTGCTCGCGGTCGGTAGCCTCTTCCTGGTCGGCCAGGCGCTCGGTCTCCTGGCTATCACTCTCGGAAAGTACGTCAGCGAGGACGAATGGCGGCTCGCGCGACAATACGGCTCGGAAGAACTCGGACATCTGAGCCGCGGCGATGCCTGAACTTCCCGAGGTGGAGACCGTTCGCTCCGGTCTCGCCGAGCATGTCGTCGGGCGACGCATCACCGGCGTGGACGTCTTGCATCCCCGGGCCACGCGCCGTCACGTGGGGGGCGGCGCCGACCTCGAAACCCGTTTGCGCGGAAAGGCTCTCACCGCGGTCCGGCGCCGCGGAAAGTACCTGTGGCTCGACGTCGCCGACGACGACGATGACGCCGCGCTGGTCGTCCACCTCGGGATGAGTGGGCAGATGCTGATCGCGCGGGCCGGCGCTCCCGACCACACCCATCTGCGCGTGCGGGCCCACCTCGACGGCGGCGACGAACTGCGTTTCGTCGACCAGCGCACTTTCGGCGGCTGGCACCTCGACGAGCATGTGCCCGACCCGTATTCCAGCGCTTCTGGGGTGGCCGATCCGGAACCGACGCCGCTCGTGCCCGCGTCGATCGCCCACATCGCGCCGGATCCGTTCGACCCGGTCTTCGACCGCGCGGCCGTCGTCGCGAAATTGCGTGCGCGCCACACCGAGATCAAACGTGCACTGCTCGACCAGACCATCATCTCCGGGATCGGCAACATCTACGCCGACGAAGCGCTGTGGCAAGCGCGGCTGCATGGCACCCGAATGACCGATACTTTGGCGCCCAAGCGATTACGTGAGCTCGTCGACGCCGCTGGGGACGTGATGGCGCAGGCATTGAAGGTTGGCGGTACGTCCTTCGATGCGCTCTATGTCAACGTCAACGGTGAGTCGGGATACTTCGAGCGTTCGCTCAACGCCTATGGACGCGAGGGGCAGCCGTGCCGGCGCTGCGGCGCCATGATGCGTCGCGAGCAGTTCATGAATCGCTCGAGCTATTCTTGTCCGTCCTGCCAGCGGAAACGCTAACTGCCCCTTGGCCGATGCCGGGCTGTAGCGACGCGCCGAGCTTCTGCTGGACAGGTCTCGATTCGACGCCCTGCACGTGCAATGACGAAGATCTGGTGTCTTCCAGAGCGGCTCGTGCCGTGCAGGCCTGCGTTGCGTTGAACGAGGCAGACGGACAGTGGAGTACCAATTTTTGGTATTGTCTCGATGTGGCTCAGAATACTTCGATCAGCCTTGACGCCCACTTCTCGGACTTCCTTTCGCGAGAGGTCGCGTCGGGCCGCTACCGGTCCGCAAGCGAGGTCGTCCGCGCTGGTCTGCGGCTTCTGGAGGATCGGGAGACGCAGCTGGCAGCGCTCCACTCCGCCCTCGTCGCAGGCGAGGAGAGCGGCGCGCCGGAGGACTTCGACTTCGATGCCTTCATCGCAGCCAAGAAGTCGTGACGGGATACCGCCTCACCCCGGCGGCGCAGCGTGATCTCTCGGCGATCTGGGACTTCACCGAGGAGCGCTGGGACGTCGGCCAGGCCGAGACGTACGTGACGGAGATCGGGGCGGCGATCGAGCGCATCGCGGCCGACCCCCGTCGCGGTCTTGCGTGCGATGAGATCCGCCATGGGTACCGTCGGTACGGCATCGGCAGCCACCTGCTCTTCTACGTGGAGCGTTCCGACGGCGTGGACGTGATCCGGATCCTGCACCAGCACATGGACCCGGGCCGTCACCTTTGATGCGGACGTAGGATCCCCCGTGGGTGTGTGGCGCCTCTCGCGCTGATGTCTCGCGGCTCGAAAGCGCTCGGCGAACAGGGAAGGCGAGCGACACCGTCGGCGTTGTCGACACCGAAGCCACCGTCGGCGTTGTCGACACCGAAGCCACCGTCGGCGTTGCCGACACCGAAGCCACCGACCCGGTCCGGCCAGTACCCGAAGGAGCCCCGTCACGATGACCGTCGAGCAACACGCCGAGAGTTCGCAGCCCGGAGGTCATTCCGGGAAGCCGCACACCGAGCTGTGGGTGCAGCGCAGCGGAACCCGGCGCTACACCGGTCACAGTTCGCGGGGCGCCGAGGTTCTCATCGGCTCCGAGGACGTCGAGGGTGTCTTCACGCCGGGTGAGCTGCTGAAGATCGCGCTGGCCGCGTGCACCGGGATGTCGTCGGACCGGCCGCTGTCGCGGCGCCTGGGTGACGACTACGACGCGACCATCCGTGTCGATGGGGCCGCCGACCGCGAGAACGAGGTGTATCCGCGGCTCGAGGAAGTGCTGGAGGTGGATCTCTCCGAACTCGATCCGGAGGCGGCGCAGCGGCTCCTGGTGGTCGTCGAGCGTGCGATCGGTGCGGTCTGCACGGTGGGCCGCACCATCAAGGCGGGCGCCGAGGTCGATCTGCGTATCGACACCGAGTGACGGCAGGGGAGCAGGCTGCATGAGCGACGACGACGCCGGTGACGTGCGGCTCACCGCCTACGTACACGGACATGTCCAGGGGGTGGGGTTCCGCTGGTGGACACGCTCGCGGGCATTGGAACTCGGGCTCGTCGGCTATGCCGCGAACCAGCCGGACGGCCGGGTGCTCGTGGTCGCGCAGGGGCCGCAGGCGGCGGTGGACGTCCTCGTCGACGCGTTGCGGTCGGATGCGACGCCGGGGCGCGTCGACCTGGTCGTCGACAGCTACGACGCGCCGCGTGGGGATCTGACCGGGTTCGTGGAGAAGTAGGAGTCGACCGGCGCCGGCCCGTCTCGAGGTCCGTCGGAGGTGGGTAGGCTGTACGGTCGTGCACCTCAAGTCGCTTACTCTCAAGGGCTTCAAGTCCTTCGCGTCGGCGACCACCTTGCGGTTCGAGCCCGGGATCACGTGTGTCGTCGGGCCCAACGGGTCCGGCAAGTCGAATGTCGTCGACGCTCTGACCTGGGTGATGGGGGAGCAGGGCGCCAAGGCATTACGCGGCGGGAAGATGGAGGACGTCATCTTTGCGGGCACCTCGGGTCGCCCGCCCCTGGGCCGCGCCGAGGTCACGCTCACCATCGACAACTCCGACGGCGCGTTGCCCATCGAGTACTCGGAGGTGTCGGTCACCCGCCGCATGTTTCGTGACGGCGCCGGCGAATACGAGATCAACGGCAACTCGTGCCGGCTGATGGATGTGCAGGAGTTGCTGTCGGACTCGGGCATCGGGCGCGAGATGCATGTCATCGTCGGTCAGGGTCGGCTCGCCGCGATCCTGGAGTCCCGGCCGGAGGACCGGCGTGCCTTCATCGAAGAGGCCGCCGGGGTTCTCAAACATCGCAAGCGCAAAGAAAAGGCCGTCCGCAAACTCCAGTCGATGCAGGCGAATCTGGATCGACTGGGCGATCTGACCGCCGAATTGCGCCGCCAGCTCAAACCGTTGGGCCGACAAGCCGAGGTCGCCCGGCGCGCGCAGACGATCCAGGCCGATCTGCGCGACGCCCGGCTGCGCCTCGCCGCCGACGACCTGGTGACCCGGCGCGGTGAGATGGCCCAGCACACCCAGGTCGAGGACGGTATCCGCCGCGAGCAGGACGAGGTGTCGGCCGAACTCGACGCCGTGACCGGTGAACTCGCCGATCACGAGGAGCACCTCGCGCAGATCGTGCCCGCCGCCGAGGCGGCCGGACAGGCCTGGTTCACCCTGTCGGCGTTGGCCGAACGAGTCGACGCCACCGCGCGCGTCGCGGCCGAACGCACCCGCTATCTCGACGAACCGGTGTCCGGTACGACCGGCCCCGACCCTGAGGAACTGGACCGACAGGCCGACGACGCCGCCGAGAACGAGGCGCAGATGCAGGCGGCTCTCGAGAGCTCAGCAGAGTTCCTGGAAGGAACCCAGGACGAGCTCGCCGAGCGAGAACGTGCCGGCGCGGCCGCCGAGCAGGCCCATATGGCCGCGGTCCGCGCGATCGCCGACCGCCGCGAAGGTCTGGCCCGCCTCGAGGGGCAGGTCGACAGTCTGCGGACCAAGGCGGATTCCATCGACGCCGAGACCGCACGACTGACCGCAGCAATCGCCGCTGCGGCGCAGCGGGCGCAGGCCGCGCAGACGCAGCAAGATGTGGTGGCACAATCGCTCGGCGAACTCGAGGCCTCGGAGAAGAGCCTTGACGACCATCACGAACGGTGCGTCACCGCCCTCAACCTGTCCAACGAGCGGGCCGCGACCTTGCAGGCGGAGGATCGCGAGACCGAACAGCGGATCGCGTCACTGACAGCCCGCATCGAGGCGTTGTCGGTGGGTCTGGAGCGCGGTGACGGTGGTGCCTGGCTGCTGGAGAACTCCGCGGACGGTCTGCTCGGGCCGATATCGGAACTGATCACCGTCGAACCCGGCTACGAGGCCGCCATTGCCGCCGCCCTCGGCGGTGCGGTCGACGCGATCGCTGCGGCCGACCCGGCATCGGCATTGCGGGCGCTCGAGGCCTTGAAGGCCGGGGACGGCGGCCGGGCATCGATGATCCTCGGCGGGCTCGCCGAGGACGCGTCCGCGCCGGCAGGCCGTCTGCCCGAAGGTGTGGCATGGGCATCGTCGGTGGTGAGCTGCGCGCCGTCGATCCGCGGTGCGGTGGAAGCGATCCTGGCCGACACCGTCGTGGTGGACACCGCGGCGTCGGCGGTCGGCGTGACCGTCGAACTCGGTGTGCGTGCGGTGACACGCGATGGCGACCGGGTGTCGCGTGCGACGGTCGAGGGTGGTTCGGCGCATCGGCCGTCAACGCTCGAGGTGCAGTCGGCGATCGATACGGCCACCGGCGATCTTGCTGCCACCCGGCGTCGCCTCGAAGAACTCGGCGCCGCGTTGCAGGGTGCGCTGGCCGAACAGCAGGAGCGCCGGGAGGCCGCCGAGGAGGCACTGGCGGGCCTACACGAATCCGACAGCGCGGTCGGCGGCGCCTACGAACAGCTCGCCCGGTTGGGCCAGGAGATCCGGGCGGCGCAGGACGAAGGCGACCGGCTGACCCGGCAACGCACCTTCGTCGAGACCGGTCGTGCCGAGACGACCGCGAAGCTCGACGAGCTCGAACAACGTCTGGCGCTCGCGCGGGATGAGGGGGCCGAGCAACCCACAGACGACGCCGACTCCGGCGACCGGACGATGGCCGCAGAGGCGGTGGCTGCCGCACGGGCCGCCGAAATGGAGGCGCGTCTGGCGATGCGCACCGCCGAGGAACGGCTTTCGTCGGTCCGCGGGCGCGCCGACTCGCTGCGCCGGGCAGCGCAGCGCGAGCGCGATGCGCGTGAGAGTGCGCGCCGCCAACAGGAAGCGCGCAGACAGGCGGCGACAGTCGCCGCGGCGGTTGCCGTATCGGCGGCCGAGGTGACCGAACGGGTGGCGGCTGCGGTCGCGACGGCGCAGGCCGGACGTGACGAGCTCGAACGGGTCCGGGCCCACCGCACGGCGGCCGTCGACGAACTCAAGAGTCGTGTCAATGTGCTGTCGCAGCGCCTGAGTACACTCAAAGACGCCGTGCACCGCGATGAGGTCGCGCGCGCGCAGGCCAGTTTGCGGATCGAACAGCTCGAGGAGCACGTCCTCGAGCAGTTCGCGATGGCCCCCGACGACCTCATCGCCGAGTACGGGCCGGATGTCCCGATGCCGCCGTCCGCGTTGGAGGTGGCAGAGTACGAGGCCGCCAAGGCCAGGGGTGATCAGGTGGTCGCGCCGGCCCCGATGCCCTACGAGCGGGCCGCCCAGGAGGCACGTGCCAAGAAGTCGCAGAAGGACCTCAACACACTGGGCAAGGTGAATCCGCTCGCACTGGAGGAGTTCGCCGCGCTCGAGGAGCGGTATACCTTTCTCTCGGCACAGCTCGAGGATGTCAAGGCCGCGCGCAAGGACCTGATGTCGGTGATCGAGGACGTCGACGGGCGCATCCTCCAGGTGTTCACCGAGGCCTACGCCGATGTCGAGCGCGAATTCGCCCAGGTGTTCTCCACGCTGTTCCCCGGTGGTGAAGGACGTCTGGTGCTGACCGAACCAGACAACATGCTGACCACCGGTGTGGAGGTCGAGGCCCGGCCGCCGGGTAAAAAGGTCAAACGTCTGTCGCTGCTGTCCGGCGGTGAGAAGTCGCTGACCGCGGTGGCGATGCTGGTGGCCATCTTCCGGGCGCGGCCCTCGCCGTTCTATGTCATGGACGAGGTCGAGGCGGCTCTCGACGACACCAACCTGCGGCGCCTGATCAGCTTGTTCGAGCAACTGCGCGAACGATCACAGCTGATCGTCATCACCCACCAGAAGCCGACGATGCAGGTCGCCGACGCGCTCTACGGCGTGAGCATGCGCGGCGACGGGATCACCACGGTGATCTCGCAGCGGCTGCGCGGGATGGACATCCCGGTCACCGCGACCGCCCCCGCCGAACCCGGCTCCGATTGAGAACAGGACCAATGCAGCAGTGAACACCGAAATCATCATCGGCATCGTCGTAGCGGTGGTCGTGATCCTCGCGATCATCGTGGCGGGCATCGTGCTCGCGCGGCGCCGCCGGGTCTCGCTGACCGACCAGTCCGACACCCAGGTGATCGACGGGAGCAAGCCGCAGGTCGACAGATCCGGCGGCTACCAGGCCGGATCGGGGTTCACGTTCACTCAGGGCGGTGCCGGGACGACGGCGGTCCCACCGGCCGAGCCGGTCACGCCTTCGGTAGAGCGCACGGATGCCGAACGTACCGAGGCCGAACGTACCGAGGCCGAACGTACCGAGACCGACGGTCAGCCGGGCGTCGGTGACGACGCGTCGATCCCGCGCGACTCCACGCAGCGTGGCATGACCGACGTCACCCTTCCGGATGTCGTCGACGGCGCCCCCGACGTCGTCGCTACCGCTCCGGATGCCGTCGACAGTGCTCCGGCCACCGCCGATAGTGCTCCGGCTACCGCCGACAGTGCTCCGGCTACCGCCGACAGTGCTCCGGCCACCGCCGACAGTGCTCCGGCCACCGCCGACAGTGCTCCGGCCACCGCCGACAGTGCTCCGGCTACCGCCCCGACCGACGCGGCGGATGCGACGGTGGTCCCGCCGCGCGAGGAGATCGAACCCACCGCCGGACGTCTCGGACGTCTGCGGGGCCGGCTGTCCCGCTCGCAGGGCGCCATCGGCAAGAGCATGCTCGGGCTGCTCGGGGCCGGCGACCTCGACGAGGACAGCTGGGAGGAGATCGAGGACACCCTGGTGATGGCCGACCTCGGAGCCGCGTCGACGAGCGCGGTCGTAGAACGATTGCGCACCGAGCTCGCCACCCATCCGGTCCGCACCGCCGAGGAGGCCCGGGCGCTGCTGCGGCGAGTGCTCGTCGCCCAGTTGCATCCGGAGATGGACCGCTCGGTGCGGGCGCTTCCGCACGCCGGGACGCCGGCCGTTGTCCTGGTCGTCGGTGTCAACGGCACCGGGAAGACCACCACCACCGGCAAACTCGCTCGCGTGCTCGTCGCCGACGGCCGACGCGTCCTGCTCGGCGCTGCCGACACCTTCCGGGCGGCGGCGGCAGATCAGTTACAGACCTGGGGCGAGCGTGTCGGTGCCGAGATCGTGCGTGGGCGCGAACAGGCCGATCCGGCATCGGTCGCCTTCGACGCGGTCGCCAAAGGTATCGAGTCGGGCGTCGACGTCGTCATGATCGACACCGCCGGACGGTTGCACACCAAGACCGGCCTGATGGACGAGCTCGGCAAGGTCAAGCGCGTCGTGGAGAAGAAGGCGCCGGTCGACGAGGTCCTGCTCGTCCTCGATGCCACCGTCGGCCAGAACGGCCTGACCCAGGCCCGGGTCTTCGCCGACGTCGTCGACATCACCGGTGTGGTCCTGACCAAGCTCGACGGTACGGCCAAGGGCGGCATCGTTTTCCACGTGCAGGAAGAGCTCGGTGTCCCGGTCAAGTTGGTCGGGCTGGGGGAGGGCGCCGACGATCTGGCGCCCTTCGAGCCGGGCGCGTTCGTCGACGCGCTTCTCTGAACCACGCACGCCGCTGACGTCACCCACCTCTTGTCCTCCGACTCCCGGGTGCCGGCGTTGACGGCTTCATCGATGCGTGAACGTGTGATTGTCTGCTGCACAATCATGCGCACCGCTGCATACCGACCAGGGAGTTAACATCTACGAAATATAAACTGCCCGCTGGTTCACACATCGGAAACGACGAATAGCTCTCGCCGAAACAAACACCAAGCAATCTTCTCTCCAGGTCAAAACCGCGGCCTGTGAGCGGTGGGATGAGGAGGAGACTAGTGGCTTTCCCCACTATGGGTGTGCCGGATTCGGGCGACACAGCCTGGATGTTGGCCAGTTCGGCGCTCGTCTTATGTATGACGTTGCCCGGTCTGGCGTTCTTCTACGGCGGCATGGTCCGCGCGAAGAACGTCCTGAACATCATGATGATGAGTGCGTTGTCGGCGGGAATCGTCACCGTGCTCTGGACGATATACGGGTTCTCGATGGCGTTCGGCAACGACATCCTGGGAACGAATAACGGCGGACTGCTCGGCGATCCGGGTGAATACTTCGGGCTGAAGAACCTGCTCGCGGGCGTCAACGGTACCGCAGCGGTGGCCGCCGATCCCGCAACGCAGACCGCGGCGTCGCCGGCGGTCGAAATTCCGATCTTCGGCACGATTCCGGCGATGGTCTTCGTGGCGTTCCAGTTGATGTTCGCCATCATCACGGTCGCCCTGGTCTCCGGTGCGGTGGCCGACCGGATGAAGTTCGGTGCATGGACAGCATTCACCGTCCTCTGGTCGACCATCGTATACTTCCCGGTGGCCCACTGGGTCTTCGCCTTCAACGGCATCACCGCAGAGAAGGGTGGCTGGATCGCCAACAACCTCAAGGCGATCGACTTCGCCGGTGGTACGGCCGTCCACATCAACGCCGGCGTCGCCGGTCTGGTTCTGGTGCTGTTCCTCGGAAAGCGCAAGGGCTGGCCGAAGACCCCGATGCGGCCGCACAACCTGCCCTTCACCATGCTCGGTGCCGGATTGCTGTGGTTCGGCTGGTACGGCTTCAACGCCGGCTCGGCGACCTCGGCCAACGGCGTCGCCGGCTCGACCTTCATCACCACGACGGTCGCGACCGCGGCAGCGATGCTCGGCTGGCTGATCACCGAGCGCATCCGTGACGGCCATGCGACCAGCCTGGGTGCCGCGTCGGGCATCGTCGCGGGACTCGTGGCCATCACGCCGTCATGTTCTTCGGTGGACATCTGGGGTGCACTGATCATCGGCGTGCTCGCCGGCATCATCTGCGCACTGGCCGTGGGTCTGAAGTACAAACTCGGATATGACGACTCGCTCGATGTCGTCGGTGTTCACATGGTCGGCGGTATCCTCGGTACCGTGCTGATCGGCTTCCTGGCCACCAAGAAGGCCCCGGCCGCCGTTGACGGTCTCTTCTACGGTGGTGGTTGGGATCAGCTGTGGCGTCAGGTGCTCGGCGCAGGTGCCGTATTGGCCTATTCGGCCATCGCCACTGCAATAATCGCAGCCGTGATCAAGTTCACCATCGGTCTCCGTACGGACGACGCCGATGAGGCTCAGGGTCTCGACGAATCGCAGCACGCAGAATCCGCATATGACTTCGCGCCGATCAGCGGGGGCTCGCCCTTCGCTCAGGCAGGCGTCATTGGTGCCGGCAAGGAGGCATGATCCACAGTGAAGCTGATCACCGCAATCGTGAAGCCGTTCACGCTCGAAGATGTCAAGGCAGGGCTCGAGCAGGCCGGAATCCTGGGCATGACCGTCAGTGAGGTCCAGGGTTACGGCCGTCAGAAGGGCCACACCGAGGTCTATCGTGGCGCCGAATACTCGGTGGACTTCGTCCCGAAGGTTCGGGTGGAGGTCGTCGTCGATGATGCTGCCGTGGACAAAGTCGTCGACGTGATCGTCGAGGCCGCCCGCACCGGCAAGATCGGCGATGGGAAGGTCTGGGTATCGCCGGTGGAGTCGGTCGTTCGCGTCCGCACCGGCGAACGCGGCGCCGACGCACTGTAGCGCAGGGTCGATGCCCTTCGTGAACACCGGTCACGGCCCCGCGCCCGACGATGAATCGGGCGCGGGGCCGCGTCCTTCCCAGACACCGGTTGCGGCAACCGATCTCGCCGCCACCCGACGCCAGCTGACCGCGGCGTCGGGACCCAATCGACTTGATGCCGCAGGACTGCGGCAGGTGCTGGTCGACCTGCACGAATTCTGGCTCACCAGCAAGGGTGCCGAACTCGGGATCAAACCCGGCAGCGGACTGGCCATCGTGGCCGTCGGTGGACTCGGCCGTGGCGAGTTGCTCCCGTACTCCGACCTCGACCTGATCCTGCTGTACGAGGACCAGTCGCCCGAACGGGTGTCGGAGGTCGCCGACGGACTCTGGTATCCGTTGTGGGACGCCAACATTGCGCTCGATCACAGTGTGCGGACGGTGCCGCAGGCGCTGCAGGTCGCCTCCGACGACATCACAGCGGCGCTCGGGCTGCTCGAGGCCCGCCACATCGCGGGCGACGAGGATCTGTCCGCGTTGCTCATCGGTGGGGTCCGGCAGCAGTGGCGCTCGGAGATCCGCACCAGGTTCCCGGCGGTCGTCGAACATGCGCGGGAGCGGTGGCGGCGCAGTGGCGACATCGCCCACCGCGCCGAGCCGGATCTCAAGAACGGCCGCGGAGGTCTGCGCGACGTGCAGCTACTCGGCGCCTTGTCGATCGCCCAACTGACCGATGGGATGGCGAGCTTGCGCCCGGACTCGCCCGGGGCGGGACCGCAGTTGGCTTATCACCGGCTCCTCGACATCCGTACCGAGCTGCATCGGATTGCCGGGCGCGCCCGCGAGCAGGTCCGCGCACAGGACGCCGACGAGATCGGTGCCGCATTGCGCATCGGGGATCGGTTCGAGCTTGCGAGGCTCATCAGTGACGCGGCGCGCACCATCGGATACTCCACCGACGTCGGGTTGCGCACGGCAGGCAACGCATTGCCCCGACGTGGGCTCGCCAAGCTCCGCCGCTCGCCGATCCGGCGACCCCTCGACGAGGGGGTCGTTGAACACAATGGCGAGATCGTGTTGGCGCGCAATGCGATTCCGAGTAAGGACCCGGGGCTGATCCTGCGTGTCGCGGCGTCGTCGGCACGGACGGGTCTACCGATCAGCGCGTCCACGCTGGCCAGGCTGGCCGACTATGCACCGGAGTTGCGTGAGCCATGGCCCAGCGACGCGCTCGGCGATCTGCTCTTGTTGCTCGGTGCGGGGTCGCACATGGTCGCGCCGATCGAGGCGCTCGATCGCACCGGGCTGTGGGGACGGTTGTTGCCGGAGTGGGGTGCGGTCCGGGATCTGCCGCCGCGCGACGCCATCCACACGTGGACGGTTGATCGCCACCTCGTCGAGACCGCGGTCCATGCCAGTGCGATGACCACCCGCGTCACCCGGCCGGATCTGCTGCTACTCGGATCACTGATCCATGATCTCGGAAAGGGCCGTGGCGCAGACCATTCGGTCGTCGGCGCGGAACTCGCCATCCAGGTCGGCAGTCGGATCGGGCTCTGGCCGCAGGATGTGATGCTGCTGTCGCAGATGGTTCGCCACCATCTGCTCCTGCCGACCGTCGCGACCCGACGGGACCTCGACGATCCGGCGACGGCCGAAGAGGTCGTCGAGAAGCTCGGGCACAACCGGATGCTGCTGGAGCTGCTCGCAGCGCTGGCCGAGGCGGATTCGCTCGCGACCGGCCCGGGCGTGTGGGGTGACTGGAAAGCCTCGCTGATCAACGAATTGGTGCGTCGGGCAACGCGTCTGCTCGATGGCGGTGAACTACCCGTGCCCGAACCGTTGACCGACGAGATGGTCGCGCTGGCGCAGAGCGGCGAGTTCGCCGTCAGACTCGTCCCCTCCGACGGTCTGCACACGTACTCGGTACTGATGGTCGCACCGGACCGGCCGGGCACGTTGTCGAAGATGGCCGGGGTACTGGCGCTGAACGGACTGCGGTCGTTGTCGGCGGCGGTGCAGAGTCATCAGGGCCGGGCCGTCAACAGCTTTCAGGTGGTTCCGGTGTTCGGTACGCCGCCCGAGGCGGGGCTGCTGCGACAACAGTTGATGGCGACCGTCGAGGGCAAGTTCAGTGTGCTCGAGCGCCTCGACAAGCGCGAACTCGAGTCGCCGACACCGACTATCGGCACGGTCGCCGCATCTCCGGGATCGGTGGCCGGCACGGGCCACGCGTCCGACGACCCGGCCACGGTGGCCACCAATGCGGTGCCCGCACTGTTCGCGATGGCGCCGTCGCGGGTGTTGTGGGCGGAGTCGACGGTCGACGGCGGGGTACTGATGGAATTGCGCACCGACGACCGTCTCGGATTGCTGAGCCGGGTGAGCGACGTCATCGAACATGCCGGAGTGAGTGTGCGGTGGGCCAAGGTCGCCACTCTGGGCAACACCGTCGTCGACACGTTCTGCCTGGTGTTGGGGCGCGACACCCCGCAGCGGCGGTCCGAGCTCGCCGACGCGGTGCTGGCCGTGTGCCCGCCACCGCGGCCGCGGACCGAATCCGACGACGGGGGTCCGGACAGCTACGGCGGCACAGGTAGATCCGGCGTGCCCATCAGCTGAGCGCACTTCGGCCCGCCGGGCGTCGCATATCCGCACCCGCATCGGGCATGCGGTGCGGCGGTCATGGAAAGATGGTGGAATGTTCGACTCCCTCTCCGATCGGTTGACCGGTGCGTTACAGGACCTGCGCGGCAAGGGCCGGCTCTCCGACGCCGACATCGACCGCACCTGCCGCGAGATCCGGCTCGCACTGCTCGAGGCCGACGTCTCGTTGCCGGTCGTCCGTGCCTTCATCGCACGCATCAAGGAACGCGCCAAGGGTGCCGAGGTCGCGGCGGCGCTGAATCCCGCGCAGCAGGTCGTCAAGATCGTCAACGAGGAACTCGTCGGCATCCTCGGCGGCGAGACGCGGCGCGTACGGTTCGCCAAGACCCCGCCCACTGTCATCATGCTGGCCGGTCTGCAGGGCGCCGGTAAGACGACGCTCGCCGGGAAGCTGGGCGCCTGGCTCAAGAAGCAGGGACATACCCCGCTGCTCGTGGCCTGTGACCTGCAGCGTCCCGGTGCGGTATCGCAGCTGCAGATCGTCGGTGAGCGCGCCGGGGTGCCGGTGTTCGCGCCGCATCCGGGCACGAGCATCGCCGGCGAGACCGCACCCGCCGACGGGAACTCGCTTGGGGTCACCGCCGGCGACCCGGTAGCGGTCGCGCGGGGTGGTGTCGCCGAGGCGCGGACCAGACACCACGACGTCGTCATCGTCGACACCGCCGGCCGCCTGGGCATCGACGCCGATCTGATGAAGCAGGCCTCCGACATCCGGGACGCCACCGCGCCAGACGAGGTGCTGTTCGTCGTCGACGCGATGATCGGTCAGGACGCGGTCACCACGGCCGAGGCCTTTGCCGAAGGGGTCGGGATCACCGGTGTCGTGCTGACCAAGCTCGACGGTGACGCCCGCGGCGGTGCGGCGCTGTCGGTACGAGAGGTCACCGGCCGCCCGATCATGTTCGCCTCCTCCGGCGAGAAGCTCGAGGACTTCGATGTCTTCCATCCCGACCGGATGGCGAGCCGCATCCTCGGCATGGGCGATGTGCTCTCGCTCATCGAGCAGGCCGAAGAACACTGGGACGCGCAGCAGGCCGAGGAGGCCGCCGCCAAGATCAGCCAGGGCGAGCTGACCCTCGAGGACTTCCTCGAACAGATGCAGATGATTCGCCGGATGGGCCCGATCGGCAACATTCTCGGAATGCTGCCCGGCGCGGGGCAGATGAAAGAGGCGCTGTCTCAGGTCGACGACAAGCAGCTCGATCGGGTGCAGGCGATCATCCGGGGCATGACGCCCGCCGAGCGCGACAACCCGAAGATGATCAACGCCTCGCGGCGCCTGCGGATCGCCAACGGTTCGGGTGTGACGGTCACCGAGGTCAATCAGCTGGTCGATCGATTCTTCGAGGCACGCAAGATGATGGCGCAGATGTCGGGCCGGATGATGGGTCCGGGCCGCAAGACGAACCGGAAGAAGGGCAAGGGAAAGAAGGGCAAGGGCAAGGGCCGCGGACCCACCCCACCGAAGGTGCGCGGCGGGTTCCCGGGCATGCCGGGTGGATTCCCGGATCTGTCGAATATGCCCGCCGGTCTGGACCAGCTCCCGCCGGGTCTCGAGGGCATCGACGTGTCGCAATTCCAGCAGCCGAAGAAGAAGTAGTTCAGGCGGTGCCCGGCGAGGACGTCGCGGCCCGGCACTACCGGGGGCGCGACCCGATCACCGACGAACCTGTCGAACTGTGGGTTGTCGACGGCCGCATCTCGCTGGCGAAGGTGCCCGGCGCGCTCACCGTCGCCGACGGTTCGTGGATCCTTCCGGGACTCGTCGATGCCCACAACCACGTGGGGATCGCGCCCGGACTGGGCGTCACGATCGAGCAGGCGCGGAACTTCGCACGCCAGGACGTCGCCGCGGGCACCTTGCTGATCCGTGAGGTCGGATCACCGGTGGACACCCATCCACTCGACGATGACCCGCGCTGCCCGCGCTTCATCCGAGCGGGAAAACACATCGCCCGGCCCAAGCGATACCTTCGCGACTACGGTGTCGATCTGGCCGATCCGAACGATCTTGCCGACGAGGTCGCCCGGCAGGCCGCCAACGGCGACGGCTGGGTCAAGATCGTCGGTGATTGGATCGACCGCGAGGCCGGCGATCTTGCGCCGTTGTGGGAGCGCGGGCAGCTCGAGGCGGCGGTGCGCGTGGCACACGATCACGGGGCGCGGATCACCGCGCATGTCTTCGGCACCGACGCACTCGATGATCTGATCGCGGCCGGGGTCGACTGCATCGAACATGGCACCGGGCTGCGGACCGACCATCTCGATTTGTTGGTTGATCGGTCGATTGCCTTGGTTCCCACCATGATTCAAGTCGACAACTTTCCGGGGATCGCCGACGGCGCAGATCGGTTCCCGACCTACGCCGCCCACATGCGCGCTCTGCACGCCAACGCCATCGACGTCTTCGCCGCGGCGCGGGAGGCCGGCGTGACCATGTTCGCCGGCACCGACGCCGGGGGTTTCGTCGAACATGGCCGCATCGTCGACGAGGTCGAACGGTTGGCCGGCATCGGGCTCGGCGCGCGGGGCGCGCTGGCCGCGGCGAGCACCGAACCGCGGCGCTGGCTGAGGGCCGGACTCCTCGCGCACGGCGACCGTGCCGACTTCCTCGTCTTCGATGCCAACCCGGCGACCGACCTCGGTATCCTGCGCCATCCGCAGGCGATCGTGTGCTCCGGGCTTCACCTCTGAAGGGTGCGTCACGGATCTATTCCGTCCCGGTTCAAATGTGATTCAAATCACCAGCTGTCCGTTGATACCCATACTTACTCTTCGGTAGGGTCACAGATGCATTGCAGGCGTGACCAGCCTGCAACAGCATCCGGGTCATCTGGGCGGCCCGGTCAAGGGGTGGGTCCGACCGCCGCGGACGCGAGGCGGGTCGAGAGAAAGTCGGACATGCGGTTACCTTTCGCGGGGTGGGTAACCGCATGTCTGCACCCCGGACCTGGCGGGTGGCGCGCGTTACTCGATTTCTTTCCCTCGGGTCGGTTTCTTTCCCTCGGGTCGGTCTGGCAGAATGAACCGCTGGTTCGTCGGACCCGGTTACGTACCGCCCGACGGTCACACCGATACAGATCGCAAAACCGGGCCCCACAACCGGTGGGGTCGCTGAATTGCGCAGTGGCCACGAAAGAAGAAGACATGGCTGTCAAGATCAAGCTCACGCGGCTCGGCAAGATCCGTAACCCGCAGTACCGCATCATCGTGTCCGACGCGCGCACCCGCCGCAACGGCCGCGCCATCGAGACCATCGGCAAGTACCACCCGAAGGAAGACCCGAGCTTCATCGAGGTCGATTCCGAGCGCGCCCAGTACTGGCTGAGTGTCGGCGCCCAGCCGACCGAGCCCGTCGCCGCCATCCTGAAGATCACCGGTGACTGGCAGAAGTTCAAGGGACTGCCGGGTGCCGAGGGCACCCTGAAGGTCGCCGAGCCCAAGACCTCGAAGCTCGACCTGTTCAACGCGGCGCTGGCCGCGGCCGACAGTGCGCCCGCCGCCGAGGCCACCACCCCCAAGAAGAAGCCCGCCAAGAAGGCCGATGCGCCGGCCGACGCCGCTGACGAGACCGCCGCCAAGGACCAGGCGTGAGCGCTGTGGCCGCCGACGCCGTGGAACATCTCGTCCGCGGCATCGTGTCCAACCCCGATGACGTACGCGTCGATCTGATCACCGGACGACGGGGCCGACTCGTCGAGGTCCACGTCAATCCCGAGGATCTGGGCAAGGTGATCGGCCGCAACGGCCGGACCGCCACCGCGCTGCGCACCCTGGTTGCCGGGATCGGTGGCCGCGGGATGCGTGTCGATATCGTCGACACCGACCGCTGATCAGTCGCGCAATGGAGCTCGTGGTGGGCCGGGTGGTCAAATCCCACGGCGTTCGCGGCGAACTCGTCGTCGATATCCGCACCGACGAACCGCAGGAGCGATTCGCGCCGGGTGCGACCCTGCATGGCCGGTTGCCGCGTGGCGCCGGCGAGCGCACCTTCACGGTGACAGCCGCCCGGGAACATTCCGGGCGGCTGTTGCTGTCGCTGGCCGAGGCCACCGACCGTTCGACCGCCGACGCCCTGCGGGGCACCCTGTTCCTCGTCGACAGTTCGCAGGTCGATTCCGGGGACGATCCCGATTCCTTCTACGATCACGAACTCGAGGGTGTGGCGGTGACCACGATCGACGGCGCCGACGTGGGGATCGTCGACTCCGTGCTGCATCTGCCGGCCAACGACATCCTGCTCGTCCGAACCCCTGATCAACGAGAGATCCTCGTACCGTTCGTGCGCGAGATCGTGCCGACGGTCGGTCTCGACGGGATCGTGATCGACCCACCGGAGGGGCTCATCGACGAACTAGGTGATCACGACGAACTAGGTGATGACTCCGATATCCCGACTGCCGGTACCCCGGCGCCCGACGGCGAGGCGCGCTGACGGTGCGGATCGACATCGTCACGATCTTTCCCGAGTATCTGCAGCCTCTGCGAGTGGCGTTGCTGGGCAAAGCCATTGAGCGTGAACTTCTCGACGTCGAGGTGCACGACCTGCGTGAGTGGACTCATGACGTCCACCGCAGCGTCGACGATTCGCCCTACGGCGGCGGCCCGGGCATGGTGATGAAGCCGGATGTGTGGGGCCCCTGCCTCGACGCGGTGTGCCCCGACGACGCCGTGCTTGTGGTCCCCACCCCGGCCGGCGTCCCGTTCCGGCAGGCCACCGCTGCGCGTTGGAGCGAGCAGACACATCTGGTATTCGCCTGCGGCCGCTATGAAGGCATCGATCAGCGGGTCTTCGACGATGCCGCACGCCGGGTCCGGGTCGAGGAGGTCTCGCTCGGCGATTTCGTTCTCATCGGTGGTGAGGTCGCCGCGATGGCGATGATCGAGGCCACCGTCCGGTTGATGCCGGGCGTCCTCGGCAATCCCCGCTCCCATCAGGAGGATTCCTTTTCCGACGGACTGCTCGAGGGGCCCAGCTACACCCGGCCCGAGGTGTGGCGCGACCTGCCGGTCCCGCCGGTGCTGCTCTCGGGTGATCATGCGAAGGTCGCCCGCTGGCGCCACGATCAGTCGCTGCAGCGCACCCGCGCACGCCGCCCGGATCTGCTGCCCGATTGCGACCCCGGAGAGCGCGGCGCGGGCCCCGACCTGTGAATCGATCTCCGGCGAACACCGCGTTCTGGGGATAAACTCGGGCAATTCGCGCACGCCGCCGACTCGCGGGGCGACGCGACCGGGGGAGGCGGCAGTGGGGGAATTCGATGGTGTTCGTTGGGCCGACATGCTCGACGAGGTCGACCGGCAGCGTGCCGAGATCCGGCGGGCGGCCGACGCGCTTGCCGGCCTCACCGCCCGGGCGACGAGCGCGGACCGATCGGTGACGGTCACCGTGAACGCCCGGGGCATGCTCATCGGGCTCGAGATGGCTCCGGTGGCAATGCGCCGGTACCGAAGTGAGCAACTGTCGGAGATGATCACCGGACTTGTCGCCGCCGCCGATCGCAGCCTGCGGGATCGTCGTGAGGTGCTCCTCAGCGCAGCCGCCGGCGCCGAACCCGGCCTCGCCGACGTGGAAGTCACCGCCCGATGAGCACTGAACTCGGCGGCGTCGATGTCGACGCCCATGCTCTGGACGTGCTCGCTCACCGGCTCCGGGGCCTCGCGCATCGGCTGAGTGATGCCCGTGCCGATCTCGAAGTGCTGCTGGCACAGCTGGATTCGGCGTTGGGGGACGATGTCGGTGCCCAACGGTTCCGCGGCGGTGTCATCGCCACCACCACGGCTCTGGCGGCGTCGGTGACCGCCGCTGCCGAACGTGTCGGCGACCATGCGGTCCTCGTCGGCGATGGTGCGCGTCGCCTCGACGACACCGATGCCCGGGCGGCCCGGCACCTATCGGGTCCCGGCGCAGGCGTCGATGCGTCCGGCACGAGCTGATCGACCCATGGCCGAGCAGAGCCCGAGGGCGCCCGGTGGTGAGGTGTCGGCGTCTCCCGATGCGCGAACGCTCGTCGAGCAATCGGTACCCGGCTGCTGGCCCACCAGCGACGACGAGGCCCTGCGCGCGGTCGCGGCCGGACTGGATGGGCTGGGCCGGCGGGTGCAGGAGATCGCACGCGACATCGAGGCGATGCACCGGGACGTCGAGTGTTCCGTGGGCCGATTCCCGCGGGCAGTCCTCGACGGCCGCGATCGCCTCCTCGGGGCCGGTGCCGAGGGGCTGAGCGGGCTGGTCGACGAGCTGACCGCCATGGCCGCGGGGACCGTCGCCTTCGCCGATCTGACCGTCACCGCCCGGCACCGGGTCGAACTCATCGCCGCCATCGTCGATCGAGACCGACTGCTCGGCGAGATCGGGGCCGCCCTCGGCGACGACACCCTTGCCGTTCGGGCGGCGAGCGCCGGACGACTCGCCTTGACCGCGGCCGGAGACGACTACGCCGAGCAATCCGCCGACACGGCGGCCGCCCACCAGAGCGCGGGCGATCACGACGGGCAGGTCGGCGCGCCGGCGGGGGCCGCGACGAGCGCCATGATGCCGATGGCCGGCTTCGCGGGGATGGGTGCGGCCGCGGCGGGCGCAGGCGCGGCAGGTGGCCGGGCGATCCGCGCCGCGTCTGCGGAGCGGACGCAGATGGGCATCGACGACGACGAACCGCCCGAGCTCACCCGCGCCGAGTGCGATGCGATCATGAGACGCGCCGCCGCGGTGCAGGCGTCGTTGCCCGATGACGTCGCTTCGTGGGTGCAGACCGCCGTCGGCGTCGGAGACGATCGGCAGAACGGGCGGATCGTGGTTGTTGCCACCAGTGATCCGGTGCCGTACCTGCGGGTCGGGATGGTGTTGCGGGCAGCAGAAGAACTCGTCGGTGACGGTCGTGACCCACAGGTCGCGGTCCTGGACCACATGATGCGCGCCGGACTGGTGCCGCTGGCCGTCGCGTCGACGCAGCCGCCGACCCCGGCGGCACGTGCCGCACTTGCCGATGCGGGAATTCGCCCGCTGCTCGCGCCGCGGCAGCGCAATGCCCCGGAGAGGTGATCGGTCGTGGTCCACCGACCGGCGATTTCGTCGCCCAGGGGTGCATCTGGCACAATAGTCGGGTTGCCTGGTGGCGGTCCGTACGGACGCGCCGTCAGTACACGCCATGACTCGGAGCACGAACCGGTCGAACCCCAACCCTGCCTGGGTCAGGCACCGGGTGGGGCCGCCAGGTTCCTCTGTTCACGCCAAGCAAGAACAAGGACCACGACACATGAACATCCTGGACTCTCTCGACAAGCAGTCGTTGCGCGACGATATCCCCGAATTCGGTCCCGGTGACACCCTTGACGTCCACGTCAAGGTCATCGAGGGTGCCAAGGAGCGCGTGCAGATATTCAAGGGCGTCGTGATCCGCCGCCAGGGCGGCGGCATCCGCGAGACCTTCACCGTCCGCAAGGTGTCCTTCGGTGTCGGCGTGGAGCGCACGTTCCCGATCCACAGCCCCAATATCGCCAAGATCGACGTCCTCACCCGTGGTGACGTGCGGCGCGCCAAGCTCTACTACCTGCGTGATCTGCGCGGTAAGGCCGCCAAGATCAAGGAAAAGCGCTGACGCGTCTACCCTGACGACGTGGCTGACACCAATCACGCCGACGCCGGCGACGAGCGTGCCCGCGCGGCCGCCGATGAGTCCGACGAGCCCTCGACGGCGCGACGGCCCTGGCGTACCAAGAGCGACAAACCCGAGAAGAAGAAGGGTTCGCTGCTGCGCGAGACGATCATCATCGTCGTCTGCGTCCTGCTGATCAGCTGGATTCTGCAGACCTTCATCGGTCGGCAGTACGTGATACCGTCGGAGTCGATGGAATCGACGCTCATCGGCTGCTCCGGATGCACCAATGATCGGATCTTCGTCGACAAGCTGTCGTACACCTTCGGCGATCCCGAACCCGGTGACGTCGTCGTGTTCAAGGTGCCCGACGAGTGGGGTGAGAGCGGGTGGGCGTCACCACGTTCGTCGAATGTGGTGGTGCACCGTCTCCAGGACGCGTTGTCGTGGTTCGGCTTCGCGCCACCCAACGAGAACGACTACGTCAAGCGTGTGATCGCCGTGGGCGGGCAGACCATCGAATGCCGCAACGACGAGGGCGTCGGGGTGAAGGTCGACGGCAAGGCACTGCACGAGTCGTACATCAACATGGATCTACAGCGGCAGAACCTGGCCAACGGCTTCGTCCGGCCGGAGGCGATCACCTCGAGCGGCTCCCTCAACAGTTGTCTCGGAGCCGACTTCGGGCCGATCAAGGTGCCCGCAAATCAGGTCTTCGTGATGGGCGACAACCGTACGCGCTCCTCCGATTCGCGCTATCACATCCAAGATGCCAACGGCGCGAACTACGGTGGCACCGTCCCCGTCGACGACATCCGCGGCAAGACGCAATTCATCATCTATCCGTTCTCACGGATGGGCGGTGTGGACTCGGTCGATCCGCAGCCGTGACCGCCAGTCCGATGAACACCAGCGCCATGTGTATCGCCACCGGGTCGTCGCGATGAGTCGGTGGCCCCCACGCGTGCAGGTTCGCCGCGCCGCCGGCTTGCGGACCTTCGAGTTCACCCTGCACCGCGGCGGATTGGGTCCGGTCGCGGGAGTCGACGAGGCCGGCCGTGGAGCCTGCGCCGGACCGTTGGTTGTCGCCGCATGTGTGCTCCGGCCGACGCAGCCGAGTTCCCTCGCCGATCTCGACGACTCCAAGAAGCTCACCGAGATCACCCGGGAGAGGCTCTATCGGGCAGTCACCCGCCACGCGCAGGCATGGTCGGTGGTCGTCGTCGAAGCCGAAGAGATCGATCGCATCGGAATCCACGTCGCCAATATCGAGGGCATGCGACGCGCAGTCGCCGGCCTGGAGGTGGCGCCGGGTTACGTGTTGTCCGACGGATTCGCGGTGCCCGGCCTGACCGTGCCCTCGCTGCCGGTGATCGGCGGCGACGGTGCGGCCGCGTGTATCGCCGCGGCCAGCATCCTCGCCAAGGTGACCCGCGATCGCATGATGGTCACGATGGACGGCGAGTTGCCCGGCTACTCCTTCGGCGTACACAAGGGGTACAGCACCGCGCTGCACATGTCCCGCCTCGACGAGCTGGGACCGTCACCGCAACACCGGATGTCCTACCGGAATGTCGCATCGAGGCGGCTGCGCGCCCCGGCCGAGCCACAAATATCCGTGGGCGGACCCGCCGCTCCCGACACCGACGAGCAGGTGTCCCGCGATAGGCTTACAGGATGAGCGCTGAGGATCTCGAGAAGTACGAAACCGAGATGGAGTTGTCCCTGTATCGCGAATACAAGGACATCGTCGGCCAGTTCACCTATGTGGTCGAGACCGAGCGCCGCTTCTACCTTGCCAACGCCGTCGAACTGGTGCCCCGCAACGCCGAGGGCGAGGTCTACTTCGAACTGCGCATGAACGATGCCTGGGTATGGGACATGTACCGGCCGGCGCGCTTCGTCAAGCAGGTGCGGGTGCTCACCTTCAAGGACGTCAACATCGAAGAACTCGAAAAGCCCGAGCTGCGACTGCCCGACGAACCCTGAGTTGTGCACAGTGTTCCTTGTGTCCACAGCATAGGTCTCCGCGCGGTCTGATCCCGGGTGGCGAGTCGGGGTGACAAGCGATTCTTGTCCCCATGACAGCGGAATCTGTGGGGGACGGGCGTACTCGCTCGCGGCGGGCGGATGTGGGTCGGTTGGGCGAGGATCTCGCGGCCGAGTTCGTCAGTGGTCTGGGTTGGTCGGTCCTGGAGCGCAATTGGCGTAATCGGTACGGAGAGCTCGATCTGATCGCTTTCGACGGTCGGCGGCTGGTCGTGATCGAGGTGAAGACCCGCGCGTCGCGGGTATTCGCCGATCCGGTGGCCGCGGTGACCCACGACAAGTTGATGCGGATGCGTCGATTGACCCGGATGTGGTTGGCGCAGCAGCAGATGCGGTGGCCGGAGATCCGGTTCGACATCATCTCCGTCCAGCTCGACCCAGGGCGTCCGTCGGCGGTGGACCGGGCGGAGGTGCGCCACCATGTCGGTATCGTCGAGTGAGGAACTCGTGCCGGCGCGGATGTCGTTGGGACGTACGTACTCGGTGGGCCTGAACGCCTTCGAGGCACACGTGGTCGAAGTCCAGGCAAATGTGGGGCAGGGCCTTCCCGGCGTGACGATCGGTGGCAACGTCGACACGTCCCTGCGGGAGGCGAAGGAACGTCTGCGCGCGGCGATCACCAACTCCGGCTTCGCGTTTCCCGACATGAAGGTGACCGTGAGTCTGTCACCGGCGGATCTGCCCAAACGTGGCTCGTCGCACGACCTCGCGATGTCCGTGGCGATCCTCGCCGCGCGCGAATTGGTGTCACCGGCGAAGCTGCCGTCGACGGTATTGCTCGGTGAGCTCGCACTCGACGGTGGGATCAGACCGGTACACGGGGTGTTGCCCGCGGTGATCGCGGCGCGTAAGGCGGGTTTCACCCGGGCGGTGGTGCCGTTGGCCACGGTCGCCGAGGCGGCCTTGGTGACGGGTATGGAGGTCGGCGGAGCACGTAATCTGGCCGAGGTGGTCCGCTGGCTGGCCGGAGCGACCGTACTCGACACAGTCGACGACTCCGCGACGGGGCCACTGATTGTCGAGGTGCCCGACATGGCCGACGTGGTCGGTCAGAGTCAGGCGCGCCACGCCCTCGAAATCGCCGCTGCCGGAGGCCATCACTTACTGATGACAGGTCCGCCGGGCATCGGGAAGACGATGTTGGCGCGGCGGTTGCCGGGCATTCTGCCGCCCTTGGACAGCGAAGAATCGCTCGAGGTCACCGCCATCCATTCCATCGCGGGTGTACTCGCCCCTGGTGCGCCGCTGGTCACCGACCCGCCGTTCATCGATCCGCACCACACGACCTCGACCACCGCGCTCCTCGGCGGCGGAACCGGGATGGCACGGCCGGGTGCGGTGTCGCTGGCACACCGTGGGGTGCTGTTCCTCGACGAATGTGCCGAGATGGGTGCCAAGGTTCTCGACTCGCTGCGCCAGCCACTCGAGGAGGGCGAGGTGCGAGTCACGCGGCGCGACGGAGTCGCGAAATATCCTGCTCGGTTTCAACTGATCCTCGCCGCCAACCCGTGCCCGTGTGCCCCGGTCCGTGACGTGCAGTGCGTCTGCAGTGCGGTGGTGCGTCGCCGCTACCTGGGCAAGTTGTCGGGCCCGCTGATGGATCGGGTCGACATCCGGGTGCGGATGGATCCGCCAGGCAATGCCGCATTGGCCACCGAGACCGGCGAATCGAGTGTGACCGTTCGCGAACGGGTCACCGAGGCACGGGGTGCGGCGGCCGAACGATGGCGGGAGTACGGGTGGCGCACCAATTCCGAAGTGCCGGGTCCGGTGTTGCGCAGGCGCTTCCGGTTGCCCCCGCACGTCGTGGCGCCGGTGGAGGCGAGCCTGCGAGAAGGCCGGCTCACGGCGCGCGGCGCCGACCGCGCACTTCGGCTCGCGTGGACGCTGACCGACCTGGCCGGGGGCGTGGCACCCACCGAAACCGAAGTGGCCCAAGCACTTCTCTACCGCGACCGGGGGACCTATCGATGATGACCGACACCGAACGACGTGCGTGGGCATATCTCGCCCGCGTTGCCGAGCCACCGTGCGTTTCGCTGACCGCACTGATCGCCGAGATCGGGGCCGTCGATGCCGCCGCAGCCATCGCCCGGCAACAGGTGCCGCGTGGCCACGAGTCGGTGTTGCGGGCGACGCGGGCACGTGCCGCCGAGGACCGGTCGGCGTCGGATCTCGAGGTCGCGCACCGATGTGGAGCGCGTCTGATCACTCCCGACGACGACGAATGGCCGGGCTTTTCGCTGCTCGCACTGGCACAGGCCGACACCGGTGAGCGAGGCGGCGTGCCGCTGGCGTTGTGGGCTCGGGGCCCCGCGCGCGTCGATGATCTCGCGGCCGCCTCGATCGCACTCGTCGGCTCGCGGGCCGCCTCCTCGTACGGCGAACACGTGACCGGACTGCTCGCCGGAGAACTCGTCGACCACGGCTGGGGCATCGTCTCCGGTGCCGCGTTCGGCGTCGACGGCATCGCCCACCGCTCAGCTCTGGCGAGCGGCGGACCGACGATGGCGGTGCTGGCCTGCGGAATCGACCGGGACTACCCGGCCGCACACTCGCGCCTGCTTGCCGAGATCGCCGACCGTGGGGTCATCGTCTCGGAGTACCCACCGCACACCACCGCGGCCCGCCACCGGTTCCTGACACGCAATCGGCTCGTCGCGGCGCTGTCGAACGCGGTTGTCGTGGTCGAGGCAGGGGCCAGGTCCGGGGCGGTGAGCACCGCAGCCTGGGCGGTCAAGCTCGGTCGGCCGCTGGGTGCGGTGCCCGGACCGGTCACGACAGTTATCTGGGGCTTGTCAAGCGTAAGCCGAGGTGAACGCGGAATCTAAGTGTCATCGATGTCAGTGACTGAAGTAAATCGCCTCAGGTGCAGGATTGCTAACTGACCCGAGGCGTCGGCGGCGGCAGCGTCGTTGCGGGCGTCTTGCTCGACGACAGAGGGCATGGCGGGCGCGATTCTCGGCTCTGCGAGCGACACTCGAGGTTGCTCGGTCGGGCTGTTCACGCTCGGCCTACCAGATTCTCCGAGGTCTCTGCGCGCGACGAGTCGGTCAGTGAACACAGGCTGCAATTCGGACCTGCACCGGCAGTCACGAGGCGAAGTTGGCGGGATGGGAGATTTCGCGAACTCGCTGGCAGCGGGTTGAATCCCACTAGTAGTCTGCCCTACTAGTGGTGCAGACTAGTCGTCGAAGAGGGTCCCACATGGATGAACTGACTCGGAAATGTCGACAGTGGTTGTTGGCGGTCGGAGGCGACACACCCAACCATCTTGAGTTACTGCGGCTCTCGGCCGGTCCCGTCGACGATGAGGCGCTCGAACTACCCGCTGTGACAAGCGAGTCCGCGCGGGCCATACTGTCGGCGCTCGACGAAGGTGTCGCGCCTGAACCCGGGCAGGTTGCGCATTGGGTTAAAGACCACCGAAAGCGGCGCAGGCAGGTGAGGCGCTCCCTCGGGTTGAGTGCGTTGGAATGCGACGAACTTGGCTTCGCGATCGCTCAAGCTGTGCATGGCTTCTGGGATGAACAACGGCGTGGACCGACTTGGAGCGAGGCGCTGTCAAGTATTGCAGACGCTCATCTCGCGCAGATCAAGCTGTCGAGTAGGTTGCGTCGCCCGCTGATGTGGTTGCTGACCGAGCGCGGATGGGTGGTGACGGCACACCGGCCGCGGTCCGTATGCGCAGGCCCGAGCTACTACGCGTCGAGCGATACGAACGTCATTGTCCACGAGCCCACCTCGATCGGAAGACGGGTCAGGATGGCTGTCATACTCGACCGCACCGAAATCGGCGAATGGCCAACGACACGGAGGGTTCGGCGTGGCATTGAGGGTCCTGACTTTGGTGATGTGATTTCTCCTGGGACTGCGCGACACCAACTGCGCTGGCTGTCGACTCAGGGATGGATCCGTATCAGGAACGGAAAGGTCACGGCGCACATGCCAAGTGCTAGCCGGCGGGAGGGTGCCACGATCACGCCGGAACGGCCGCCGCGAACGGTGTGTCTTTCTCCCGGTGGGTCAACCGCCCGGCCATCCGGCGGCGTTTGCACGCCTTGACGCCGGCGTCGACCATCGCGGGCGGCCCGCAGAGGTAGGCGGAGTATCCGCGAAGGGAGTCGAAGTCCTCGACCAGGACGTCGCCTACGTACCCGCGCCGCCCGAAACCGTCCTCGCGGCTCAGACACGGCGTGTATCGCACTGAGGGATGCCGGGCGGCGAGCGATTCCCAGAAGTCGACGTCGTAGAGGTCGCCGCGGGTGCGGACGCCGTGATAGAGGTGGACCTCGCGTGCGGAGTCGACCTCACAACACCTCTAGATTGCTGGCGTTCTCGTTGGGATACTCAAACCATGATCGCTGAGACCATGTACCCGCCCGAACTGGCCGAGGCGGTTGGTTACGTCGTGCTGGAGGCCGCAGAGGCCGAGGATCTGATCGGCGAACTGATCGTCCTGCGGACGAGTCTGACCGAGCCTGATCCGACCTGGTGGGCCAGTGGCGAAACGCTGGCCAAGGCCGTCGAGAAGATCGGCGATCCAGCCCTACAACCCATAGTCAACGAGATGCGTGAGTTGCTGCAGCACCGCAACTCGGTGGTGCACGGGCTGTTCCTCGGCGGTGGGCGTTTGCGGATGACCATGAAGCGCGGCAAGTCCAAGCGGGGTGAAGCGCCGTCTTACCAGTTGGTGCGGGACTGGACCGATAACGTGCTGGACGACCTGGCCCGCCGGTTCCGCGTACTGCATGGGATGGTCGACGACGCTATCAGCGACGCGATGGTGATCACCCGATCGTCGTAGTCGTTGTGGCTTAGAAGATCTCGATACGATCCTGCTATCGAGGTGCGGTATCGCCGCAGTTGGGGACGGGGCAAGCTTCCACCCCGCCACGTGAGGGCGCGGGTCCGTGTCCAGGGTCGCCATCGCCTCGCGAAGACTGGAGCCCCCGGCCACCGCCTCGATCAGGGGTACGACGACTTCGAGGTAGTTCTTCCCGTAGATGATGCTGGTCGGGCCGACCACGTCGATCTCGGGATTGCACTGTCTTGTCTCAGTGATCCGGCTTCTACCCGATGACGCCCGAACGGATGCGGACCCATAGGCTTCTCCGGTAACTGTTGTGGCGGGAGAGGTGAGGTGGATGGCCGACGAATCGAACGTCCTGGATCAGCTGATCTCGCGCATCGAAGATGAAATCCTGCGTGCTCGCTTGGCAGAGGAGGTCGACCTGCTGCGCGGCTCGCGTCGCTTCGGACTCGTGTTCGACCGGCATCTCCCGGAGTCGGTCCGCTTGCCCGATCATCCGATCCGCAAGGGCATCCGCGTGGCGCTACGCGACGAGTCCTCGGCCGAGACATGGGTCGTCGACCACTTCACCGACCGCACCCGTGAGGTTGCCGTACTGCGTGGCGATGGCGGCGAGCGTCACGTCTCGGAACTGATCGTCGTCCGCGAGTTCGGCGAGCCGATCTATCCTGGGCTGCGTTCTGCGGAACGCATCGAGAACGGACCCGCCGACGCGCCATGGCACGTGGTGATCAACGGCGAGAACTTCCACGCGCTCCAGGCGTTGCGGTCGACCCACCGGGGCAAGGTCGACGTGATCTACATCGATCCGCCGTATAACACCGGCAACGACGGTTGGATCTACAACGACCGCTATGTCGACCAGAACGATCGGGCGAAGTCCTCGAAGTGGTTGTCTTTCATGGAAAGACGGCTGCTTATCGCGCGTGATCTGCTCAAGCCGACGGGCGTGATGATCGTGGCCATCGGTGACGAGGAGCACCATCGACTCCGGATGCTCTTGGATCAGGTGTTCGGGGACTCCAACTTCCTGTCGGACATCGTTTGGCAGGGAGGTCGGAAGAATGACTCTCGCTACGTCTCCAATGGGGCTGACTATATGTTGGTCTACGCGCGCGATGAGTCGGCGCTGGCGGCTCGTGAGATTCGTTGGCGGGAGGAGAAACCTGGTGTCGATGAAGTACTGGCTCAGGGCGCTGCAGCTTGGAGTGAGTACGGCCCCGACGAATCTGCTGCAACCGCCGCGATGCGTGCCTGGTTCAAGGCTCAACCCAAGGACTCAGCTGTTCAGGCTCTCTCGCGCAACGTGTGGTTTCTTCCTGACGGAACCCTGTGTAGGGATGCAGATACCAGGAGCCCAAGTCCACGCCCAAATCTGCGATATGACCTCCCACATCCGGTGACAGGGGAGCCCTGTCGCATGCACCCCAACGGTTGGGTCTACTCAAAGGCGACGATGCAGAAGATGATCGAGGACGGACGCATCATCTTCCGCAACTCACATACAGATGTGGTCAGTATGAAGCGGCCATTAGAGCAAACATCAGGGAACGTGGTCCAATCAGTTTTCGAGCGATTGCGGACGCACTCCGGAAGGCACCTGCGTGATGTATTCGGGGACAAGCGGTTCCCGTTTCCCAAAGACCACGAAGTGTTGATGCGGTGGTTTCGTCTCGCCGCGCCTCAGGATGCTGTGATCGTCGACTTCTTTGGCGGGTCCGGCACGACCACCGAAGCCGTGATGCAACTCAACGCGGAGGATCGGGGGACCCGCCAGTCAATCCTCGTGACCAACAACGAAGTCGGCGCGACCGAGGCTAAGAAGCTGAGGAAATCCGGACTGCATCCTGGTGACCCGGAATGGGAAGAGCGCGGCGTGTTCCAGTACGTCTGCCGCCCGCGGATCTCGACCGTTGTCACCGGCGAGCGCCTCGACGGCTCCACCTACTCCGATGGACTGTCGGCCAACGTCGAGATGTTCGACCTGACCTACCTCGACCCTGGGATGGTCCGACGCGGCCACGAGTTCGAGTCGGTCGCACCGCTGTTGTGGCTCGAAGGAGGTGCCCGCGGTCCATGCATCGACGAAGAACCCGACGACGGTTGGGCGCTGACCGACGCCTACGGCGTGCTGCTCGACGTTGACGCACTCACCGCGTTCGCGGCCGCCGTCACCGACGCCGCGACCAGCGGCACACCGCCAGCGGCGCTGTTCATCATCACCGACTCGGAGGCTGAGTACCAGCAGGCCGTCGAACGTCTGCCGGTCGGCATCGAGACAGTCCAGCTCTACGAGGACTACCTGTCCAACTACACCATCAACGTCACCGGTGGTGCGCGGTGAAGTTCACGCTGGAGCCGTACCAGAGCGATGCGGTCGACTCGGTGCTCACCAATCTCGCCAAAGCCCGCGCCGGCTACCTCGAAGACGGCGAGCGCACAGCCGTCGGGCTGACGGCCCCCACAGGTGCCGGCAAGACCGTCATCGCCACCGCCGTGCTCGAAGGCATCTACAAGGGCACCGGGACACGTCCGCCGAATCCGAGCACCACCGTCCTGTGGATCACCGACGATCGCGCGCTCAACGCGCAGACGATCTCCAAGATCACCCAGGCCGCGGGCGGTTCGATCGACATCAACCGAATCCGCTTCATCGGTGAGGTCGACCATCGGACGCTGGAACCGGGCGTGATCTACTTCGTGCACATCCAGGCGATGCAGAAGAACTCGACGCTGCACGCTGTGCGCCCCGACGGCACCAAGAACGACAAACGCACGCATGGCGTCTGGGACATGATCGCCAACACCATTCGGGACCGGGGCGAGGACTTCCTGGTGATCTGGGATGAGGCGCACCGCGGCTCGGGCACCAAGAACACCGACCGCAAGTCGATTGCAGGGACGATCGTCGACGGCGGCACCACCAACATCGGCACAATTCAACCTCCGGCTCCGGTCGTCCTGGGTATTTCGGCTACTCCCGACCGCTTCCTTGCGGCGATGAACGCCGCGAACCGCACGCCACGACTGGTCGAGGTCAAGGCCGGTGACGTTCGCGAGTCGGGTCTGCTCAAAGACCGCATCCTGCTGCGCAGTCTCGGCGAATCGCAGTCAGCTCCCAACACGATGCTCGCGCTGGCCGTGGAGGATCTGAAGTCCTCCGACGAGGCATGGCGCACCCACCACGAGACCACCGGAGACCGGCTCGTCGAGCCGCTGCTCGTCGTCCAGGTCGAGCAGGGCATGACGCCGGCCAAGGAGGAAGTGCGACTCGCCGAGATCCTGTCGGTGATGGAGTCGACCTGGCCTGCCCTGTCGGATTACGCCGTCGCACATGCCTTCGGCGACCCGCACGGCCCGAAGAAGGTGGGGGACAAGACGATTCGTTACCTGCCACCGGAGGCTATCTCCGGCGACGACCAGGTACGCGCGGTGCTGTTCAAGTCGGCATTGACCACCGGCTGGGACTGTCCCCGGGCCGAGGTCATGATCTCGTTCCAGAGCAAGGACAGCTACACCGAGATTGCCCAACTGATCGGCCGGCTCGTCCGTACCCCGCTGGCCAAGCGGGTCGACGGCGGCTACGACCGCCTCGACGAGGTCGCCGCATACCTACCCGGCTTCCGCTCCGAGCATGTGGCTCGCGTCGTGACCGCGCTGACCGAGGACGAGACCGTCGAGGTCGAGGTAGTGGTGGCGCCGGAGGTGTGTGAGAAGTCCACCGACGTACCGGCGGAACTGTTCGACCTGCTCGACACGCTGCATTCCTACACGCGGCAGAAAGCGACGTTCGCCTCGCGTACCGCACAGCTGTTGAGCCTGGCCACCGCGCTCACCGAGTACGGGATCATCAAGAAGGGCTCGGCGACCGCCAAGCGCTGGATAATCGACCAGATGCGCGCCGCTGATGGCCAGCACAGCAACGAGATCGACGCCAAGGTCGTCGACATTCTTTCGCTGACGGTCAGCACCACGATGGTCGCCTACGGCGAAATGGTGATGCAGAGCGTCGGTAGGTCCGACACCGCGACCAACGAGCGCGACATCGAGGGCTACTTCCAGAAGGCCAAGCGGCTGTTACCCGATGCCTCGGCGACTTGGTACTTCGCCGACCTGTGCGATCGAGGTGAAGAGGACGTCGACGCCTATGCGCGCCTGGCAGCGATGGCCGAGCTCGGTTTCAAGGACATTGTCGAGCAACAGGCCGCCTCGCTCATCGGCGACTGGCGCCAGCAGCACGCCGCCAAGGTGTCGGCCAAACCGCGACATGTCCGTGAGCAGATCGAGCCCCTGTGGCACCTGGGGAAGACGCCGATGCTGCCCACCACGGTCGAGGTTCGCGATGTCTATCCAGCCGCCACGGAGAAGCTCAAGAACAAGACCACCGTGCCCATCGACACCTACCCTAGGCACCTCTACGTCATTCCCGAGGGCAAGCCCAACGCCGGCAGGTTTCCCGTCGATACCTCGCGGTCGTCGTGGGAGGCCGAGGTGCTGGCCGCCGAACTCGACTCCAACACCCTCGTCGGTTGGTACCGCAACCCCTCGTCGGGCCGTCATGCACTCGCCGTGCCGTACGTGTTCGGCGACAAGCACCAGCTCATGCACCCGGACTTCCTGTTCTGGCACGAGGACGGTGACGGCGAGTACGTCATGGACATCGTCGATCCACACCGCTTCGACCTCGCCGACACCTCGGCCAAATGGTCGGCGCTCTCGCGCTACGCACAGGACCACACCGAGAGCATCCGCCGCTGCCTGGCGGTTGCAGTAGTCGGCGGTTCACTCAAGGCGCTCGACCTCACTATCCCCGGCATCGACCAGCGCGTTGCCGAGGCAACCAACCAGAACCTGATTGCGGCAATCTTCGACGCCGAGGGCATGTCGTATCCGTGAGACGCACGCCATATGTCTGTGGCGACTGACAGAATGTCCGAGTGAAGACGTACTCACTCGAAGCTGGCGACGACCACGTCCAGAAGCTGGCTCATGAGAACGACCCCGTTAGGGCAGTGATCGAACTGGTCTGGAACAGCCTCGATGCCAACGCGCACCGCGTCGATGTAGTCCTGCATCGAAGTCAGACAGATGTTGTCGTCGGCGTCGAAGTCAACGACGACGGGCACGGCATGGCTCCCGAAGAGATTTCGACAGCGTTCAGATTCGTCGGTAACTCGTGGAAGCGGACAGCGCTGCGCAGCCGGGATGAGGGGCGACCCCTCCACGGGAAGTTCGGCCAGGGTCGACTGCGAGCCTTCGCGCTCGGCACGAAGATCACCTGGGACACCGTCGGCGACAGCACCGACGGCAAGCGTCTGCGATCGATCGTCACTGCCCGCTCGGGTGATCGGAACCACATCGAGGTTTCCGACGCGGTCGAGACCAATGCAGACACCGGCACCAAGTTCGCCGCAGAGGGCAAGGAATCGATCGACCCGCTCGACAAGGACGCCGCTGCGGAGCGGCTCGGCACGACCCTGGCGCCATACCTGATCGCCCACGACAGTGTCGAGGTCGCCTACGACGGCCAGCGAATCCTGCCTGCTGAGAACATCGCGCGGGATACGGAGCTGCCGGTGGAATGGGAGTACGACGGCACGGTTCGCCACGCCAAGCTGCGCGTGATCGAGTGGAAGAAGCCGGCCGGTCGCGAGATTCACCTCTGCGATGCCAGTTCAGTCGTGGTCGACACGCTCGACTCGGCCCCCGGACCGGACTTCTCGTACTCGGCCTACCTGCTTTGGGCCGAGATGCCCGAGCACCAAGGGCAGTGGCCTCTTGCCAAGATGGAAAGCACGCCCACCGTGCTGGGCACCGCGCTTGCAGAACTCGACCAGGTGCTGGCCGATTACCTGGACGCGCGGCGTGACGAACGGCGTCGCGAACAGGTCCAGGTGTGGAAGTCCAACAACGTCTACCCGTACCACGGTGAGCCGGAGTCAGTCGAGGAAGAGGTCGAACGTGCGGCGTTCGATGTTATAGCGACCTCCGTCGGCCGGCACATCCCGAAGGACAAGCGTAAGCAGCGGCTCACCCTCGGGCTGCTCAAGGACTCGCTCCAGCAGCGGCCAGGCGACGTGACGGCGTTGCTCGACGAGTACGTGGGTCTCAACGCGGACGAGCGGGATCAGCTCGATCAGCTCCTGCGGACCACTGGTCTGTCCAGGGTCATACAGGCTTCGACCGATGTCACGAACCGTCTTGCCTTTCTCGCAGCGCTCGAACACATGGTGTTCGACCCGGAGAAGAACAAGTTGGTCGGCGAGCGGGACCACCTGCACAAGATCCTTGAGCGCGAGCTCTGGGTGTTCGGCGAGCAGTACAACTTCATGGTCAGCGAACGAGGTCTAACCGCGGCGCTGGACCGTCACCGCGAACTGCTCGGCATGGATCGAACCGATAAGACGCCGGTGAAACGGCTCGATGGCACCGTCGGCCGACTGGACCTGCTGCTGTCGGCCGCAGCGACCGACCACGACCGCAACAGACATCTTGTCGTCGAGCTGAAGGCACCGAGGGTTGTGGTCGGTGAGACCGAACTGCGCCAGATCAAGTCGTATGCCAAGGCCGTGGCCATGGATCCGCGCTTCTCAAGCAGCACAACGCATTGGGACTTCTGGTTGGTGACTGGCGAGTTCGACGATGACGTCCGGCAGGAAGCTAACCAGGTCGGCCGCGAACAAGGCGTCGTGTTCGAGCCCCAACTGCCTGACGCTCCGGGCGCCACGGTGCGAGTCTGGGTTCGAGACTGGGGCCAGATCATCAACGCCGCCAAGCACCGGCTCGACTACTTCCAGAAGAGCCTGCAGCACGACCCTTCGCTCGACGAAGCAAAGGACTACCTGCGGCGGGAACACGCAGACGTCATCCCAGACGGGCTACTTTCGAACAATGACGAAGGCTACCGGTCTTTGCATGAGTTCGAGAGCGACGAGACCGCTGTCGGGTAATGCGCTGGATACCATGATCCGATGCGCTGCTCCAGATTTCACAGCAAGCGAGTCACCCCTATTCGCCCGCGTATCCGTGCTAGTCGACAGAATCGGTGCCACCGAGTTCTCTGAGCAGTGACTCGATTTCTGAGGAAGCCACTGGCGGATACGTGGCCGGAAAGGCCGGAGCTGCGTCGATTCACTCAGCGTCACCTTTGGTTCTGGTAGCGGTCTTTTCGTCGACACAGCGTTCGACCCGGACGCGCCCTACGGGCTCGCCGCCGAACAGATCCTCGGCATGCTCATGCGCGACCGTTCGCTCGCGGCCGGCCGTCTGCTGACTCGGTGTCGAGGCGGCACTCAAGGATCACGCCCCTGGCACCTGAGGGTCGGACTCGATCACGCAACCGCACCGCACGCGGACCTCAGGTGCCGAACGTGCGGTCATCCCGACAAAGGGCCCAACGTGTCGCTCACGATGTCGGTGATGTCCACGCCGAGTGCGTCGGCTAGATCGAATAGGCGCTCGAACATCAGCCCACGCACGCCGTGCTCCACCTGGATCAGCACATTGCGACTGACGCCCGATTCCAATGAGAGTGACTCCTGGGTAAGCCCTCGCTGTATGCGGAGCCGACGGATGCGTGCCCCTACTTCGCGCCGCCTTTGATGCCAGTCTTCTTCGCGCTCGGGGTCGCGTTGACTGGGGCGGGTGGGCACCCTTCGAGTACGCACTAGCAGAACTCGAAAGTCTGCCCTACTAGTGATGCTTTTTGGCTAGTGTGTGGTCACGCTCAGTGGCGTTGTGCTCATGGCATCCGAGCTGAACCTCGTCTGCCGAAATCAACTTGCGCGCTACGTTGCGCCGTCTGATCGGAACCCGAAGGTGATTGGAGACTGCAAATGGCTGCGCCTGTTCAGAAATGTAAACACTGCGGAAGCCGCGTCGTGTGGCTAACCATGACCAGCGGACGTAGACGTCAATTTGAAGCCGCAGAACGCGCAGCCGCCGATGTTGTCGGTGGCCAGTGGTACGCGATCCGCCGCTCGACCCTGACCGTCGACCAACTCGAGATCCCCCCAAGAAACGGGCGCAGCCTCCAGCCCCACCGGTTTCTATGCCCCGGAGCTATGGACGATTTCCTTGCATCTTCCGACCTCGGTGGAATGGATTCACCCCTGTACTGACTGTGCGGGTTCGGTATGTCGGCGCGGCTCGTACAACCTTGCTGTGATGGACAGGACTTCCTTGGAATGTATTCGCTGCAATTACCATGCTGCTGCGCGCCAAATATGGCTCTTCCGGATTCAGAGTGGCCCTCAGCGAGCCGAACTGTCGACGGTCACGTAATTGCCCAGGGGTTTCTCTCACGTGCTTCCCATGTTCAGGTGTGCTGTGGCCGGGGCGGGTGGTCAGCTGGTTTTGGCGGTGCGTTCGGGCCGTTTGCGTGGCCGGTAGGACGGTCCGTCCATCAGGATTTGGTGGCTGGTGTGATGAGCCGGTCGAGCAAGGATTCGGCGACGACGGGGTTGGGAAACAGCGGGTACCAGTCCTTGCGGGCGCGGTTGCTGGTCAGGATCAACGGTTTGCTGGCCCCGATCGTGACGATTCTCCGGGCTGTGGAAGGTGTTGGCGCCGACGCCTCGGCGATCGCGATCCGATCGCACACTCGCGACACGTTGCGACTACACCGATCCGTGGCTCGGTCGGGAAATGTTAGCGACTTCCCGCGATCTCGGGGAGCGCTCTTGTCTATCCCCAAGCAATCCAGCGTTCTCCTGGTGGTCGCCGATCGTCGGTATCGGCGAAGCGAAACTTCTGGTCGCTAATCGCCGATGGCGTTGGTCTTATCCGGATGAAGTGGCCTGACCGTCGTGCTTAAGGAGACCAATTCACGTAGCGCCGATCGTTCGACCGTGAGGTCGTCCTCAAGGGTTCGGATTCGCTCTTGCAGCGCAGACACTGTCTGCTTGAGAGAAAAGTTTTCGGTGAGCACTCGGTTGAGGTCATCGCCGCGCTGGTCATAGCTTTGACGTAAACGCCGCTCGTCGCGGAGCTCGAGCTGTGCGGCGAGGCCGGCGTCGAGTTGTGAGTTCAGTTCTGCTACTTGCTTCTGTAGCCGTTTGATGACAGCGTGTGCATTGGCGAGATCAGCCAGCTTCGTGTCCGCGAGTGTCGTGTTTCCTTGCAATGGATAACGTTCTTGATGCGCACGAAGCTGCCGAATCAGTTCGGGGTGGCTATACAAAAATTGACGACTTACGCCTGCTGCGGATGCGAGCGTGGATACGGTAAGCGGCATCGCTCGGTCTGAGGCCTGTTGAAGAGCAACTACAACGTCTCTTAGCTTCCTCGCCGCTGCTTCGGACCGTGCGCGTTTGAGCGCGCTGGTGTTCCCTTTGTTCCGCCGTGGCTGGTCCTGGCTCATAGTTCCCTCAACTCGACCTTCTTGCCCGCGAGCGCAGCGCTGCGAGCTCTTCGTGCTATCTCGGCCATCGCCTCAATCTCTGTACGTTCCGCGGCTGGCAACTGATCAAGTCGGTCCTTCATTGTTGTCAAGACCTTTGTGTAATCTGCGATCAATCCACGTTGGGCGTCAAGAAGGTAGTCCGCAGTGTCTGACGCCTCAGCTATTCGCAGTTGGGATCGGAGTTTGACTATCTCCTTTTCAATCGCTGGAATGTGTGAGGGGTTCGGCCGAAAGAATCCACAGCCTGCGCACTGATATCTGAGCTGGCAGGCGGTTCCGCCGGCGGCGACATTTGTGGGTTCTGCACAATCGCCGTACGGCACCGGTGTGATCTTGAGTTGAATCCGGCCCTGTGAGATCCCAATTTCGTTGCCGTGGCGGTCATGGGCAAGTGGTGCGAGTTTGCTGACGGCTTCGCGTCGTCGTTTCGAGTTGACTTGGTAGTAAACCATGGTCGTGGTCATAGTGGAGTGGTCCATGAGCTGGCGGAGGACATCTGGTTCTGTCCCGTTATCTGCGTGACGTTGGGCGTATGCGCGGCGAAGGTCGTAGGCCGTTATCGTTGCGAGGTCAAAGTTCACCTCGTCTCCGTCGGCATCGACTACGGGCCCAGGTACCGGGGGGATGGTGGCACAGAACTTCTGCAGGATCTTGTTGATATAGATCGAACTAACCGGTGGGGCGTTGGGATTCGAGCGTTGCCGCAAGCGGCCAGTGGGGAACAGGCAATGAGTTGAAATCTCTTTTGCTTCGCGCTCGGCCTTCCATCGTCGGATTGATTCGGCTACCTCCTTACCGACTGGCAGTTCCCGTTCGGCGCCGTCTGTCTTGTGCGCGGTGTATCGGAGTAGCCACCCGCCGTGTCGATCTTGGATCAGGCAATCGTGTTGTAAGGTGGCGATCTCTGCAGGTCGACGGCCCGTGTCAAACAAGAGTTCGAGAATGCATCGGTACATTGCCGAATGGCGCCCGACACTTAACTGCCCGATGTGGTTGCGAAGATGGGCGATCACTATCGGCGGTATCGTCCGATCGCTTTCTACCTTTCGGTCTTTACGGAAACCCCGCTTGATTCGCTTCCGGTCCAAGTAGTCTGCGGAGAAGCTTGCAGGAACGTCGTCCCAGATTCCCAATTTTCGGGCGGTCAGGCACAAATCCCACCAGCCTGCGAATCGTATCTTGCTCGTCGAATACGTCCAGCTGGCAACAAACTTGGAGGATATTGCAGCCATGTCCTCGTGAGCTAAACGGGTCGGATCGACGCCAGCATCGCTTCGCTTACAACGAAGCACTTCAGATGCTAAAGCGCACGCGGCAAAGCAATGTTGAACCATGCCACGCGTTTCGAGGGTGGCGCCAAGCCACGCGCGGAACCCTGCTTCAAGCCAGGGTTGTGTGAGTTCCGAGGTGTCGATTGGAGTGCCTGCGAGGTCTGGGTTCTGCTGCGACTGCGTCGTGCGCAGGGGGAGGTCTTGAAGATAGATCGGGTTCTGGCGAAGCGAGTCGTATCCCTCGAATCTTCGGTGTGCCTTTTCGAGTATGAGAATTCCGACTGTGCGAACCCCTCGCAACCCCACAGCGTGCTTATGGCTGCGAAAACACTCCAGCAAGTCTGAGCATTGTTGCTCACTCGCGGCGTAAAGAAACCGACCGATATGGTCAGCCATTACCCTGCCGTAGCCGCGGCTGGCGTACTGCTGAATCACAAGCAATAGTTCTGCAGATGCACGCGGGTGGAGTAAGTGCACTGGAAGTTGATTCGGTTCGAGAGCGCGGCCAGAGTTGACAAAATCCTCGACTGTGCTTCCTGGCTGCGCACGTCGAAATTTCGCGAACAGAGTCCTGTGGTAATCGCATACCCCGTCTCCGGCTTTGTGTGACTGCAACCTTTTGCAGGATGGAACCGAACAAGGAGATAGTGGAAATGCATCAATTTGTGGTTCGGCGAGATAGTCTCTGATCACGTCGTCTGTGAGTGATATCCCACGGTGCCGACATCGATCGCGGATTCTTCCGTAGTGCGTGTAGCACAAGCCACGAGTTTGTACGGCTTGGCCGCATTGAGTACCTGTCGAATCATGGGCTGAACATCGTACGAAGCCGATATCGGACCGGGTTCCACGCCTGTCTTTCTTGGGGTTAGCGGTGACGTACTCCTCGGGTGACAAACCAGCCGCGGTCGCTTGACGACAGCATTTTTCGCAATACGGATTATCGCGCGGACCTAAGCTCGTTGGATTTACACATCCGTCCCGTTTGCATAGCTTGAAGTTGTTATGTGGACTAAATGGGTCAAGCGTCAATATTCTCGTTTCCGCGTCCCAGCTGCCTATGTTCCAGTCCTCGGAAAGCAGACTGGAAAGGTAGTTCCGCCAATTATCTTCCCAGGATGCATCTTTGTATCTTGATGCCGTGCCACCAAGACTTGTCATTGCAATTCCCTTCTTGAGACGGTTGAGTTTAGAACTGCTTTTCGGAGCGCTTCGTCGTCGGCGTGCGTGTATTTCGACGTAGTCTCTATCGACCGGTGGCCAAGAAGCACTCGAACGACATCGAGATCGATTGCGTCACCTTCGAGACCTCTGAGCCAGATCGTGGCCCTGGTATGGCGAAGTTGGTGAGGGCGGATGTCGAAACCCAACAGATCGGACCAGCGTTTGAACATGTCGTAAACCGCGGCGTAAGTGAGGGCCCTTCCGATTGTGGGGCCGTGGAGTGACACGAACACGTTTGGAGACCGGTCGTCGTGCACGACCTGCATGCGCTCGTCTTGAGATGCGTGGTACGTGAGCGCGAACTCTGGGGGCAGGGGTAAGTCACGGTACGACTTGGCCAATGCGCCGTTCTGGGAATCGTTGTGCTTGATGTGCAGATGGGGTCCTCGGACGCGACAGTTGTGCGCGGCGTTGTCGGGCAGCAAGTGCATGTCTTCCTTGAACAATGAGAGTGCCTCGCCAATTCGCATTCCCGTGAAGTAGAGGAGGTGGAGGAGAAGTCGATCACGGGGACGGAGTGCAAGTGCGAGTAGCGCTCGCCGATCATCTTCGGAGGAAAGCCACTTGGGAGGGCGTGGATTCGTCCTCGATTGCACGCGAAGACGTGCGGCGGCAACGCGTCTCGTGTACCCGTGTTCGTTCCCATAGGCACCTGGACGCACTGTTCTTTCTTCGGTCAGGCGTGCAACGACCTCAGGTTGCACTCGACCCTCAGCTTCCGCCCAAATGTAGAACTCGATCACTGCGGTTAGCCAGGCGCTGACAGTCTGTGGGCGCCGAGGTCTGGATGGCCGATTGCCTCTGGCGATGGGCGTGACCGCTAGATGGTTCCTCCATCGAGCGATCGCTGAAGGCTTGGTTGTGTCCCAGGAGATCGACTCGCAGGAAAGCCAGCTCAGATAGCCAGCGACTCGTACTCCGTACGTTCTTACCGTGTTTGGAGACGCCCCGGAGTCGGCCAGGGCCCGGAGCCATTCGCACGCATCGTCATGGATGACGCCAGATTCCCGCTCAAATATGACACCTCTGCGTACCCCCGGTGAGATCGGGATCGAGCGGAAGTGGTAAGTAGTGCCGGTCATGTTTGAGGATCGTAAGGACCGTGTCTGACACTGATGGACACTCTTCAGTCCACGACTGTCGAACATGCCCGTCGCGCACAATCGCTGACACTTGTACACGGCCCCAGATAACCTCGGCGACTTCGGTCGGCTGCCACGAGCTGATCACCGACGGGCGCGCCGCACTCGTCGCCGATGCCTCGGCCATCATGACGCTGGCCCGTCCAGACGGCGTGGCGGGCCCTGACCACGGCCCGGCGCGGGGCACCGATGGCCTCACCCCGGTGCAGCAACGCGTCCACGACGCTCTTCCCGGCCGCGGGGCGGTGACCATCGAGGAGATCGTGTTCTCCGCCGGTGTCGAGATCGGCGAGGTGCGCGCTGCGCTGGCGCTGATGGAGCTGGGCGGAATGGTCGCAATGGAGGGCAGCGGCTGGCGGCTGCCCTGAGCACCAGTGCCGCCCCGGTGGCCATCGAGCTCGCTAGATTAGGCTCACCTAATCCGGCGTACAGTGGTCGGGCGAAGGAGGTTCCATGGCCAAGCAAGTGAACACGATGACGGTCCTGCGACGTGAGCAGATCAGCCCACATATGGTGCGGCTGTACCTCGGTGGCGAAGGATTCGACGACTTCGTCCCCGCGGTCGGCAAGGACGGACGAGCCGAGACGGACATGTACGTCAAGCTCATCTTCATGCCCGAGGGTGTGGATTTTCCGGAAGACTTCGATCCGCGGACGTCGAGAACGCTTCCGCCCGAGCAACAACCGACTCTGCGGACCTACACCGTGCGCAGCCTCGATTCGCAGCGCCGCGAGCTGCTCGTCGACTTCGTCGTGCACGGCGACGAAGGCCTGGCCGGTCCGTGGGCTGCGAGCGTCGAGCCGGGCGCCACCGTCCGTTTCCTCGGTCCGGGCAGTGGTTACCACCCGAACCCTGATGCGCCCTGGCACCTGCTCGCCTGCGACGAGGCGGGGTTGCCCGCGGTCGCCGCTGCACTCGAGTCGATGCCCGCCGATGCAGTCGCCAAGGTATTCATCGAGGTCGCCGGGCCCGCCGACGAGATCGAGCTCCGGGCTCCCGCGGGCGCCGAGATCACCTGGGTGCACCGCGGCGGTGGGGCCGGGGAGGTCGGCGACGATCGCGCCGGTGACAACGCGCCGCTCGTCGCGGCGGTCCGCGACGCGTCGTGGCTCGACGGCGAGCCGCATGTCTTCATCCATGGTGAGGCCCAGGCCGTCATGCACAACCTGCGCCGCTATATCCGCAAGGAACGTGGTGTCGGCGCGGCCAATGCGTCGATCTCCGGGTACTGGCGCCGTGGGCGCACCGAGGAGGGCTTCCGGAAATGGAAGGCCGAACTTCGGGAGGCCGAGGATGGTGCCGATAAGCCCCGCGACGGCCGGCGGGTCGGCGACCTCGTCCGCTGACTCCTGGTCCTGCGTCCAGGGGCCTGCGAGGTACCGATCCGGCAACGCCGACGCGTGTGCGGTTGCGCGCAGAGAAGCGCTCGGGTGTGCTCAGGGGCATGGCTGACACCGAGAGCGATCTCCACAGCGGGGACACCGCACGGGGATCGTCGTCGGTGGCCGACTTCGCCGAGTTTCTTCGGTTCGAGAAGGGGAACAGCGAACACACCATCCGCGCATACGTCGGTGATGTTCGCGGACTGGTCGGCTTTGCCGGTGCACGCGGCACGCCGGTGCAGGCGATCGATCTCGGCCTGCTGCGTTCGTGGCTCGCCGAGCACACTCGCCGGGGAGCGGCTCGCAGGAGTGTCGCCCGCCGGGTCTCGTCGGCAAAGACGTTCTGCGCGTGGGCGGTTCGTGAAGGCATCCTCGCGACCGATCCGTCGACCCGGCTGCAGGCCCCCAAAGCCCATCGCGTGTTGCCTGCGGTTCTCACCGCCGAGCAGGCGGCCGCAGCGGTCGCCACCGGTGCGCGCGGCGGCGTGGGCGGTGGAGACGGCGCTCATGGCGACGAGGCGGATCGTGCGGGCACCGACGCCGGCCCCAGCGCGGTTGCCCTGCGGGACCGGGTGATTCTCGAAGTCCTCTACGGCAGTGGTATCCGGGTGGGTGAACTGTGCGGCCTCGACCTCGACGACGTCGACGCCGGCAGGCGGGTGCTGCGGGTGATCGGCAAAGGCGACAAGCAGCGGGCCGTTCCCTACGGCGTCCCTGCTGCGCAGGCGCTCGACGCGTGGCTCGCGCACGGACGTCCACAGCTGGTGACCGGCGATTCGGGCCGGGCGTTGTTGCTCGGGGCGCGTGGTGGCCGGCTGAACCAGCGGATGGCCAGGACCGTGGTGGGTGCGGCTGTTGCCGCCGTCGGCGGGCCCGCGATGGGCCCGCACGGGCTGCGGCACAGCGCCGCCACCCATCTGCTCGAGGGCGGTGCCGACCTACGGGTGGTGCAGGAGCTCTTAGGGCACTCGTCGCTTGCGACCACCCAGCTCTACACCCATGTCAGCGTCGAACGGCTCCGTGCGGCGCATCGGCAGGCACACCCCCGCGCATAGCCTTCGCCAATGGGCGCGAGGCCGTCGCACCCCAGCATGCACGCGCACAGCGGCCGGGTCTCAGCCGGGCGCAGACGGATCGCCGACGGGTTTGAGCCGGACGCGTACGGCGCCGAGCAGCCCGAGCGGATTCAGATATTCGGCGTCGTGGCCAGTGCCACGACGGGCGCCCCAATGCAGGCATGCCGGCGCCCGGCAACCGGGATGCCCCGGCTCGAGGGTGCCGATCCGTTCGCCGCGGCGCACCCGTGCACCTCGGGAGACGCCGGCCCGCACAGGCTCATACGTGGTGATCAGGCCGTCGCCGTGCGCGACCGACACCGTAGGTTTGCCTGCGACGACGCCGGCGAAGCGCACCACGCCGTCTGCAGTGGCGACCACCGCGGCCCCCGGTTCCGCGGCGAGATCCACGCCGCGGTGCCCGGGCTGCCAGCGCTGTGGCGGGTCGTCGTAGCCACGGACGACCGTCGGCCGGGGTGGCAGCGGCACGGTGTAGCCGGCTCCTGCGGGGCCGGGGTGCGCGCCCACCAATACGGGAACGAATATCAACAACGAGGTGAGGAGAAGGAACTCGACGATGGCGAGCGCAAGTGCGCGTCGCAGAGGTCGTCGTGAACGGGCAGGACCCTCGATAGGGGACCGGATGGCGGTGATCATGTCAGATCAGACGCAGCCGGACGGCGATCGGCTCCACGGCACGCGTACTGATATCGACAGACCGGCGCGGCGCCCCGGTGCGTCGGGCGGCCGCGGGGTCAACGCACCACCGGGTTTTTGGATTACCGCAGGACACACGCGTAGACTGGCCGAGCACCTCGCCCTCGGTGAGGTGACTTCGCGCGCTCGCACACCGATCGTCACCAACGGTGACGATCGATCTTCATCCGCGTGGGCGGTCCCGGTCGATCCGGGTTCCGCGCGGACGCGGCGCCAGGGTTCGGACCGACCGGTTCCGAACGTCAACTGCGACAAAAGGAATGAGACCTCATGGCTGTTGTGACCATGAAGCAGCTGCTCGACAGCGGCGCACACTTCGGGCATCAGACCCGCCGTTGGAACCCGAAGATGAAGCGTTTCATCTTCACCGACCGTAACGGCATCTACATCATCGATTTGCAGCAGACGCTGACCTACATCGACAAGGCCTACGAATTCGTCAAGGAGACCGTTGCCCACGGTGGCACGATCCTGTTCGTCGGTACCAAGAAGCAGGCTCAGGAGTCGGTTGCCGCAGAAGCAACCCGCGTCGGCATGCCGTATGTCAATCAGCGCTGGCTCGGTGGCATGCTCACGAACTTCCAGACCGTCCACAAGCGCCTTCAGCGAATGAAGGAGCTCGAGGCCATGGAGCAGACCGGCGGGTTCGAGGGTCGCACCAAGAAGGAAATCCTGATGCTGACCCGCGAGAAGAACAAGCTCGAGCGGACACTCGGCGGTATCCGGGACATGGCGAAGGTGCCGTCGGCCATCTGGGTGGTGGACACCAACAAGGAGCACATTGCCGTCGGTGAGGCGCGCAAGCTCAACATCCCCGTCATCGCGATCCTGGACACCAACTGCGATCCCGACGTCGTCGACTACCCGATTCCGGGCAACGACGACGCGATCCGCAGCGCCGCCCTGCTCACCCGCGTGATCGCCTCCGCGGTTGCCGAGGGTGTTCAGGCCCGTGCCGGTCAGGCTTCCGGGGATACCAAGCCGGCCGCCGGTGGCGGCGAGCCCCTCGCCGAGTGGGAGCAGGAATTGCTGACGCAGGCCACTGCGCCCGCCGAGGGTTCCGCCACGGCGCCTGCCGAGGCCGACTCCGCCGCGGCGCCCGCCGAGGCCGGCTCCGCCACGGTGCCCGCCGACGGTGGCTCCGCCACCGCATCCTGACGAAACCGACACTCTCTCTAAGGAGGCTCGCCAACGATGGCGAACTACACCGCAGCCGATGTGAAGCGTCTCCGCGAACTCACCGGCTCTGGAATGCTCGATTGCAAGAAGGCACTGGAGAACAACGACGGTGACCTCGACAAGGCTGTCGAAGAATTGCGCATCAAGGGTGCCAAGGATGTCGGCAAGCGTGCTGAGCGTTCAACTGCCGAAGGCCTCGTCGCCGCCCGTGACGGCGTGATGGTCGAGATCAACTCCGAGACCGACTTCGTCGCGAAGAACGCCGAATTCCAGGCGTTGGCCGATCAGGTCGTCGATGCCGCGCTGGTCGCCAAGACCAGCGACGTCGAGGAGCTCAATGCCGCCAAGCTCGGTGACGGAACCGTCGCCGATGCCGTGGCCGCGCTGTCGGCGAAGATCGGCGAGAAGCTCGAACTGCGCCGCGTCGTCTACTACGACGGTCCGGTGGCGATCTACCTGCACAAGCGTGCATCGGATCTGCCGCCGGCCGTCGGGGTGCTGGTCTCCTACACCGGTGAGGGCGAGGCTGCGGCTGCGGCCGCACGCGGCGCGGCCATGCAGGTCGCGGCTCTCAAGGCGCGCTACGCCACTCGCGAGGAGGTGCCTGCCGACGTCGTCGACAACGAGCGACGCATTGCCGAGGAGACCGCCAAGGCCGAGGGCAAGCCGGAGAAGGCGCTGCCCAAGATCGTCGAAGGCCGCGTCAACGGCTTCTACAAGGATGTCGTGCTCATCGACCAGCCGTCGGTGCAGGACTCCAAGAAGACCGTCAAAGCGCTTCTCGACGAAGCCGGAGTGGCAGTCAAGGGCTTCACGCGCTTCGAGGTCGGCCAGGCCTGAGCGCCCGTCCCACCCGATATCTGACACCCACGACCCCGTTCCACCCGCAATCGGGTGGGACGGGGTCGTGGTGTGTGTGCCGGGCGCGTCCCGGGCGTCGGGGCAGCACCCTCGCATGGGTATCGGCGGACACGCCCTAAGATGTTGCGAGAAGGCAGGCAGGCGCCCCGATCGGTTCCCGGTGGCGCCGGCTCACCACCGTCGGCAAGAGCGAGGAAATAGATGAGCGAATCCTCTGACCCCACCAGGTCCGAACGAACCGGTTTCCATCGTGTGCTGCTCAAACTCGGTGGCGAGATGTTCGGCGGGGGAGAGGTCGGTCTCGATCCGGATGTGGTCGCCACGGTCGCCGACCAGATCGCCGAGGTCGTCGAATCCGGTGCGCAGGTCGCCGTCGTCATCGGCGGCGGAAACTTCTTCCGCGGGGCCGAGTTACAGCAGCGCGGCCTCGACCGGGCCCGGTCAGACTATATGGGCATGCTTGGCACCGTGATGAATTGTCTTGCGCTACAAGACTTCCTCGAAAAGCGTGGGATCTCCACACGAGTCCAGACCGCAATCACCATGGGGCAGGTCGCCGAGCCGTATCTGCCGTTACGCGCGCAGCGTCACCTCGAGAAGGGTCGGGTCGTCATCTTCGGTGCGGGCATGGGGATGCCGTACTTCTCCACTGACACGACCGCGGCGCAACGTGCGCTGGAGATCAAGGCGGAAGTGGTGCTGATGGCCAAGGCCGTCGACGGCGTCTACAGCGCCGACCCCCGAGTCGATCCCGACGCCACCCTGTTCCGGGAGATCACGCACCGTGAGGTGCTCGACCAGGAACTCAAGGTCGCCGACGCGACGGCTTTCAGTCTGTGCATGGACAACAAGATGCCGATGCTGGTGTTCAATCTGCTCGAGCGCGGCAACATCGCGCGTGCCATCGCGGGAGAACCCATCGGGACGTTGGTGAAGACCTGATCGGCCGTGCCCGCGCGTCCCGCCCGATCCGACGACCCGGCGAGCAGCACCCCGTCTCGCCACGACGAAACAGGAACCCAGAATGATCGATGACACGTTGCTCGATGCCGAGGAGAAGATGGAGAAGGCGGTGAGCGTCGCCCGTGAGGACATGGGCTCGATCCGGACCGGCCGGGCCAACCCCGCGATGTTCAGCAAGATCACCATCGACTATTACGGGGCGACCACACCGATCACCCAGGTCGCCGGCATCAACACCCCCGAACCACGACTGGTGGTGATCAAGCCCTATGAGGCCGCGATTCTCCGCGACATCGAAACCGCCATCCGTAACTCAGATCTCGGTGTCAATCCGACCAATGACGGCACCCTGATCCGGATCGCGGTGCCGCAGCTGACCGAGGAGCGCCGCAAGGACCTGGCCAAGCAGGCCAGGGGCAAGGGAGAGGACGCCAAGGTCTCGATCCGCAACATCCGGCGCAAGGCGGTCGAGGAACTCAAACGCATCCAGAAGGACGGCGAGGCCGGCGAGGACGAGGTCGTGCGTGCGGAGAAGGACCTCGACAAGGTGACCGCCACCTATGTGGCGCAGATCGACGACCTCGTCAAACACAAGGAGTCCGAGCTCCTCGAAGTGTGAGAAACCAGCACCACGGGCCGACGCGACGGAGACGACAGGCGGAAACGACAACGATGCCACACGAATCGTCGGCGCAGCCCTCGGGGAGCGAGGGAGGACACCCGAACCCCGATCCAGCCCAGACCGATCCCGCCCAGACCGATCCCGCCCAGACCGACTCGCCGCCACGGAAATCTCGGGCCGGACGGGACCTCCCGGCCGCCATCGGGGTGGGCGTCACACTCGGCGTCGGCATCATCGCGATCCTGCTGTTCGCGCCACGGGTGTGGTACATCGTCGTGGCGGTTGCTTTTGCGATCGCGACGTGGGAGGTCACCAAACGGCTGCGCGATCGCGAGTACGACGTGGCGTTCTGGCCGCTGCTGATCGGTGGACAGGCGATGATCTGGTGCAGTTGGCCGTGGGGCACCACCGGCATTCTCGTCGCGTTTGCCGCAACCGTGCTGGTGACGATGGTCTGGAAGCTGTTGGCGCAGGGCTTCGCCCACGCCCCGCAGAACTATCTGCGCAACCTCTCGGCATCGGTGTTCGTGCTGGCGTGGCTACCACTACCGGCGTCGTTCGGGGCGCTCATCGTCACCCAGGACAACGGCGCGGCCCGGGTGGCGACCCTGATGATCGTCGTCGTGTGCTCCGACGTCGGCGGTTATGCGGCCGGAGTGCTGTTCGGCAAACATCCCATGGCACCGGCCATCAGTCCGAAGAAGTCGTGGGAAGGACTGGTCGGCTCGCTGGTGGTGGGCACCGCGGGGGCGGTGGGTACCGTCACGTTCCTGCTCGACACCCAGTGGTGGATCGGAATGGTCCTGGGCCCTGTCCTGGTGGTCTGTGCAACGCTCGGCGACCTCGTCGAATCCCAGGTCAAACGCGATCTCGAGATCAAGGACATGGGTACGCTGCTGCCCGGGCACGGCGGCATCATGGACCGGCTCGACTCGCTGCTGCCGTCGGCGTTCATCGTGTGGGCGGTGCTGACGGCCTTGCTGTGACCTGGCAACGGCCAGTCGGGGCGGCCGGCTAGCGGTTCTTCTGCGTTCTCTTGAGTGCGCGGCTCAGCTGTAGGCTCCGCGCTCCGCCGATCAGTGCGGTGACCAGGGCACCGGCGACCGCGGCGATGAGCAAACTGACTCCGACCGGCAGGTTGACCGTCCAGAACACCAGGTTGATCTGCTGCGAGTTGAGGTTGAGCAGGATGAAGATCAGCAGCAGGATCAGGATGATCGCGCCGATCACCAGCCCGACGAAGGCGGCGCGGGTGCGGGTGTGCTTGACGTCACCGGCTGCCCGCTGCGGGTCACCGCGGCCCTCGTCCATCGGCGCGGGGTTGCGTGCCGGCGTGGACGAGCCGGCGACGGGATGCTCCGAGGGTGAATCCGGTGTGCTCATCCACCCATCATGACATGCGACAATCGAGAGATGACGTCATTGCCGCTCGTGTTCGACGCGCCCAAACGTGGGCGACCGCCGACACATTTCGCCGATCTTGATCCGGTGGCACGCGTCGCGGCGGTCGGTGAACTCGGCCTTCCGCGCTTTCGCGCCGACCAGCTCGCCCGTCAGTACTACGGCCGTCTGTCCGCCGATGTCGAGGAGATGACCGACCTGCCCGCCGGGGCTCGCGACAAGGTGGGTGCGGCATTGTTCCCGCAACTCCTCACGCCGGTGCGCCATATCGCCTGCGACGACGGCAGCACCCGCAAGACGCTGTGGCGGTTGCATGACGGCACTCTGCTCGAGAGTGTGCTGATGCGCTATCCCGATCGCAACACGCTGTGCATCTCCAGTCAGGCGGGATGCGGGATGGCATGTCCGTTCTGTGCGACCGGGCAGGGCGGTCTGGACCGCAACCTGTCCACGGGTGAGATCGTCGACCAGGTCCGGGCGGCCGCGCGAGCACTGCGCGATGGTGAGTTCGGAGACGCGGGCCGCCTTTCGAATGTCGTGTTCATGGGCATGGGGGAGCCGCTGGCCAACTACAAACGAGTCGTTTCGGCAGTTCGGCAGATCACCGCGCCCGCTCCCGGCGGATTGGGCATCTCGGCGCGCTCGGTGACGGTCTCGACGGTCGGGCTGGCGCCCGCGATCCGCCGGCTCGCCGACGAGAATCTCTCGGTCACCTTGGCTGTGTCGCTTCACACCCCTGACGACGAGTTGCGCGACACGCTGGTGCCGGTGAACAACCGGTGGTCGGTCACCGAGGTTCTCGACGCGGCCCGCTACTACGCCGACTCGACGGGGCGCCGGGTGTCCATCGAGTATGCGCTGATCCGTGATGTCAACGATCAGCCCTGGCGTGCCGACATGCTCGCGCAGAAGCTGCGCCGGGCGCTCGGTTCGTTGGTGCACGTGAATCTGATTCCGCTGAATCCGACGCCCGGATCGGAATGGGACGCAAGTCCCAAGGACGTCGAGCGCGAATTCGTGCGGCGGGTCCGCGCGCAAGGCGTGTCGTGCACGGTGCGCGACACCCGCGGTCAGGAGATCGCCGCGGCGTGCGGTCAACTCGCCGCAGAGGAGACGGGCGCAGGGGAGACGGGCGCAGAAGAGACGCGCGCAGGGGAGACGCGCGCAGAAGAGACGGGCGCAGGGGAGACCGGCGCAGAGCGCTGAACCGCGGGGTCGTCCTACGAGCGAGCCCCGGCGTGAACGAATCGCGCCGGGGCTCTCGAGGCAAAATGCCTGTCGAGGTCAGTACCTGTCGAGGTCGGTGGGTTGTGCGTTCAACTCCACTTTTTCTTCGTGAGCATGCCGCGCAGCAGGATCACGGCGACGAAGATTGCGGCCGCGATGAGCCAGATGTCTTCGACGTGGCCCTTCTGGTTGCCGTACATCATCGCGAGCAGCAGGAGGACGCAGACCCATCCGGCGATGTAGAACGTGCGGCTCGCCACACCGTGCCAGCCGAAGCGCGCCGAGGGCGCGTCGGCGGGTTCGTGCACCCATCCGGTGTCGACTTCGTCGCTGTGCTCCACGTCGGTGCTTGCCACGCTGACTCCTCGCTGCGGACGCCAGAAAGTCTCTGACGGTCGGTAGTAGTTCTTTGGAGAGCATAGCGGGCGCCTGGTGGTGCTGTCTCACTCCCCATGGTGTGTGCCGCCGGGCGGCCGCTGCACATCGGTGCGATACTGCGGCAATGCATGTGCCGACTCGGTCGCTTGCCGACTATCGAACTGAATTCTATCCGCGCGACATGGTGGGATATGGTGCGGCGCCGCCGGATCCGCGGTGGCCGTCGGGTGCGAAGATCGCCGTGCAGTTCGTCCTCAACTACGAGGAGGGCAGCGAGAACAACGTCCTGGAGAACGACCGCGGGAGCGAGACGTTCCTCTCCGAGATGATCGGTGCCCAGTCGTTCCCCAACCGGCACATGAGCATGGAGTCGCTCTACGAATACGGTTCGCGGGCCGGGGTCTGGCGGATCCTGCGGGCCTTCGAACGCAGAGGTCTGCCGTTGACCATTTTCGCGGTCGCCCAGGCCATGGCCCGCAATCCGGAGGTCGCCGCGGCTTTCGTCGAACGCGGTGACGAGATCGCCTGCCACGGGTATCGGTGGCTGAGCTATCAGATGGTCGACGAGCACGTGGAACGCGAACACATGCGAGCAGGTATCGATCTGCTCACCGAGATCACCGGTACGCGCCCACTGGGCTGGTACACGGGGCGCGATTCACCGAACACGCGGTCGCTGGTCGTCGAGCAGGGCGGCTTCGTCTATGACTCCGACAGCTACGCCGACGATCTGCCGTACTGGGTGAAGGTGCCGCGGTCGGTCGATGGTGCGGCCTCCGAGGTCGACCACCTGGTGGTGCCCTACACCCTGGACACCAACGACATGCGGTTTGCCTCTCCTGGCGGATTCCCTTCTGGTGAACAGTTTTTCGCGCATCTGCGAGACGCGTTCGACGTTCTGTACCGGGAGGGTGTCGAGGGCGCTCCGAAGATGTTGTCGGTCGGGCTGCACTGCCGGCTGACGGGCCGGCCGGCTCGCTTGGCGAGCCTGGAACGGTTTCTCGATCACATCGGCAAGCACGACGACGTGTGGGTTGCGCGGCGTATCGACATCGCCGAGCACTGGCGCAGGGTTCACCCGGCGCCGGGAGCGTAGCGAGCGGGCCGAATGGGGCCGGCGCCGGGAGCGTAGCGAGCGGGCCGAATGGGGCCGGCGCCGGGAGCGTAGCGAGCGGGTTGCGCTTCTTGGCTGCGGCGATGGGCGACAATGGTCGGCGTGACGACGCGTGTGCTGATTCTCGGTTCGACCGGCTCGATCGGGGTACAGGCCCTTGAGGTGATCTCGGAGCATCCGGAGCTGTTCTCGGTGGTCGGGTTGGGCGCTGGCGGCGGCAATCCGGGGTTGCTGGTCCGCCAGGCTCGTGAGTTCGATGTTCCGGCAGCTCGGGTGGCCGTCGCCGACGCGTCGGCGGCCGACAAGGTCGCAGGCGAACTCGACGACGGGGTGCTGGGCGGACCGGAGGCGATGTGCCGGCTGGTCGAGTCCGTCGAGTCCGATGTGGTGCTGAACGCGGTCGTCGGTTCGATCGGCCTGCGCCCGAGCCTGGCCGCGCTTGCGTCCGGCGCACGTTTGGCGCTGGCGAACAAGGAGTCCCTGGTGGCCGGGGGTGCGTTGGTGCTGCGCGCGGCGGCGCCCGGGCAGCTCGTGCCGGTCGATTCGGAGCATTCGGCGATTGCTCAGTGCCTGCGGGGTGGCAGTGCCGACGAGGTCGACCGGCTGGTGCTGACCGCGTCGGGCGGACCGTTTCGGGGGTGGAGTGCGGCGCAGCTCGAAGCGGTGACCCCCGAGCAGGCGGGTCACCATCCGACGTGGTCGATGGGTCCGGTGATCACGTTGAATTCGGCGACTTTGGTGAACAAGGCGCTCGAGGTGATCGAGGCACATCTGCTGTTCGACGTGCCCTACGACCGCATCGACGTGACGGTGCATCCGCAGTCGATCGTGCACTCGATGGTCACCTTCGTCGACGGCGCCACCATCGCGAAGGCGTCACCGCCGTCGATGAAGTTGCCGATCGCCTTGGCGCTCGGCTGGCCGCATCGGGTGCCGGGCGCGTCGCGGGCGTGCGATTTCTCCACCGCGTCGTCGTGGACATTCGAGCCGGTCGACCACACGGTCTTTCCGGCGATCGAACTCGCGCGCCGTGCAGGCGTGGCCGGCGGCAGCCTGACCGCGGTGTACAACGCCGCAAACGAGGCCGCCGCCGAGGGATTCTTCGGCGGTGCGATCGCGTTCCCACGGATCGTCGAGATCATCGGTCGTGTGCTCGACGACGCAGATCAGTGGCATGGGCGCCCGGGTACTGTGGAGGAGATCCTCGCCGCGGACGCGTGGGCGCGTGCGCGTGCCACCGAGCTGGTGGGCGCGCTGCAGCGATGACCTACGCTGCGGTCCCGCGGGGATGAGCACGTGGGTGCGGTGAGTGTGATCCGCGCAGCGGTGAGGGAAACGGAGAATCGGAGAAGTGGTTTTCGCGATCGGCGTCGTGCTGTTCGCCCTGTCACTGTTGGCGTCGATCGCCTGGCACGAGTGCGGGCACATGTGGGCGGCGCAGGCGACCGGCATGAAGGTGCGTCGCTATTTCGTCGGCTTCGGACCGACATTGTGGTCGACTCGTCGGGGTGAGACCGAATACGGGGTGAAGCTGCTGCCGTTCGGTGGATTCTGCGACATCGCGGGGATGACGCCGCATGAGGAGCTCGCCGCCGACGAGCTGGATCGGGCGATGTACCGGCAGAAGGCGTGGAAAAGGCTGGTGGTGCTGTTCGCCGGTCCGGCCCAGAACTTCATCCTGGGCTTCCTGCTGATCGTCGTCGCCGGCCTGGTCTGGGGTCTGCCCGATCTGTCGCCGCCGGCCGCCGGCACCACCGTCGCCGAGATCTCCTGCGTGAATCCGTCGATCGCGGTGGCCGCCGACGACACGGCGAAGCCGGCCCCGTGCTCGGGAGCCGGTCCGGCGCAGGCCGCCGGGCTGCGCGATGGTGACCAGATCGTCGCGGTCGACGGGGTGGCTGTCACGACGGCGTCGGATCTGACACCGCGAGTCCAGAAGAGCACCGGCCCGGTCGAGCTGACGGTGCGGCGTGACGGCCACGAGTTCAACGCGACCATGACGCCGCAGCCGGTGACCATCACCACCACCGACCAGTCCGGCGTCAAGAAGTCCGAGACCATCAATCGGGTCGGGATCACGTTCGAGCAGCCGCCGCTGTGGAAGCACTACAACGCGTTGACGGTGCTGCCCGGGTCGGCGGTCTTCACTGGCGAACTGGCACATCAGACGTGGAACGCCCTGGTCTCGATGCCCACCAAGGTGCACAACCTGTGGATTGCGGTCACCGGTGGTGAACGCTCGGCCGACACGCCCGTCAGCGTCTACGGGGCCAGCGTGCTCGGCGGGCAGGCCGCCGAACGTGGGCTCTGGGACACTTTCCTGTTGCTGCTGATCAGCATCAACTTCTTTCTCGGCCTGTTCAATCTCGTTCCGCTATTACCCTTGGATGGTGGGCATATGGCCATCGTCGGGTACGAGAAGGGACGCGACACCGTGCGTCGATGGTTCGGCCGGGCCGCCGGCGGGCCGATCGACTACTACAAACTGCTACCCGTCACGTACGCGGTGGTGATCGTCATGGCCGGGTTCATGGTGCTGACGTTGACTGCCGACATCGTCAACCCGATCAAGATCCCGAATTGATGGCCATGCCCGACGCCGCCCAACTGTGGCGCACAACCGCTTACGAGCTACAACTCGACACCCGAAATTCCGCAGGAGAACGAGATGTCCGCACCTGACCCGACGCTGATCGGCCTCGGCATGCCCGCGGCCCCACTTCCGGTGCTCGCACCGCGCCGCACCACCCGACAGATCCAGGTCGGCTCGGTCGGTGTGGGCAGCGACCACCCGATCTCGGTCCAGTCGATGACGACCACGAAGACCCATGACATCAATGCGACGCTCCAGCAGATCGCGGAGCTCACCGCATCGGGGTGTGACATCGTCCGTGTCGCCTGCCCCCGGCAGGAGGACGCCGACGCGCTGCCGATCATCGCCAAGAAATCGAAGATCCCGGTGATCGCCGACATCCACTTCCAGCCCAAGTACATTTTCGCCGCGATCGACGCCGGGTGTGCCGCGGTGCGCGTCAACCCCGGCAACATCAAGGAATTCGACGGCCGCGTCAAGGAGGTCGCCAAGGCCGCCGGCGACGCCGGCATCCCCATCCGCATCGGTGTCAACGCCGGTTCCCTGGACAGGCGGCTGCTGGAGAAGTACGGCAAGGCCACCCCCGAGGCGCTGGTGGAGTCGGCGCTGTGGGAGGCCGGCTTGTTCGAGGAGCACGGCTTCGGCGACATCAAGATCTCGGTCAAACACAATGATCCGGTCATCATGGTCGAGGCGTATCGGCAACTCGCCGCGCAGTGTGACTACCCGTTGCATCTCGGTGTCACCGAGGCCGGACCGGCTTTCCAGGGCACCATCAAATCGGCGGTGGCATTCGGCGCACTGCTCTCGGAAGGTATCGGCGACACCATCCGGGTGTCGTTGTCGGCGCCACCGGCCGAGGAGATCAAGGTCGGCGATCAGATCCTGCAGTCGCTGAATCTGCGACCCCGCAAGCTCGAGATCGTGTCGTGCCCGTCATGTGGCCGCGCCCAGGTCGACGTCTACAAGCTGGCCGACGCGGTCACAGCCGGCCTCGAGGGCATGGAGGTCCCGTTGCGCGTGGCCGTCATGGGCTGTGTGGTCAATGGGCCAGGGGAGGCCCGCGAGGCCGACCTCGGCGTCGCCTCGGGCAACGGCAGAGGCCAGATCTTCGTCAAGGGCGAAGTCATCAAGACGGTACCGGAGGCCGAGATCGTGGAGACCTTGATCGAGGAAGCGCTGCGGATTGCCGGGGAATCGGGAGACACTGGAGAGGGCGCGACTGCGGGTCCGCCCATCGTGACCGTCTCCTGAGGTCACACGGCCCGAGCACACGGACGAAGGAGCATCGCGGTGCTGAAGCTGCTGGGCGAGAAGCCGCTCGGGGCGCGGGATGCACCCGCGGTGGGTCGGGTCCTGGGTTCCGACCCGGTGCCCATGTGCATGGTCGCCGCCCGTTTCGAGTCCCACGGGATCGAACCGCGCATGCTCGGCGGGGAGATGTGGAGTGCGGGCAGCCCGGAGACGTCGCTGTGTTTCTCCGGTGCCAACCTGATCCCGTTGCGGGGGTCGGTCGCCGACATGGAGTACTTCGCCGACCGGGCCACCGCCGGGGCGCGGGTGTGCTCGTCGGTTGTCGGTGACGCCGACCTGACGATGGCGCTGTGGGACCGGATCAACCCCGTCTGGGGGCCGGCGCGTGAGGTCCGCCCGGTGCAGCCGCTGATGGTTCTGCAGGGGCCGCCGGCCGTCGATCCCGACCCGCAGGTGCGTCTGGTGACCCCGGACGACCTCGACGCGTATCTGCCCGCGGCCGTCGACATGTTCATCGGTGAGGTCGGTGTGGATCCGTGCGCCGGCGACGGCGGTCGTTCGTATCGCCGACGGCTGGCGTCGCTGGTCGCGGCACGGCGGGTGTTCGCCCGATTCGAGCACGGCGAGGTGGTGTTCAAGGCCGAGATCGGATCGATGTCGCGCGCCGTCGGCCAGATACAGGGTGTCTGGGTCGACCCGCGGGTGCGCGGGCGCGGGTACGGCGCGGCCGGAACCGCCGCGGTGGCTGCGGCGGTCACCTCGCTCGGCCGCATCCCGAGCTTGTATGTCAACAGTTTCAACTTGGCGGCGCAGGCCGCTTATCGTCGGATCGGTTTCACCCAGGTCGGCACATTCGCCACCATCCTGATCGATTGACGCGCCCGATACCGGCGTCGTGCCGAGATCCTCGGCGATCATGCCGCGTGGCAACCGTATTCGGCGTCCTGGCCGTCCTAGGATCGGCAGTCGATGAACGTCTCGATGCGCCGCGCCGCCGGCCTGGTGGCCGTGTTGGTCAGCGCTACCCTCGCACTGGGGGCGGTGAGTGGGTGCGCGTCGGGCGACGACGGCCCACGTCAGGCGGTACAGGCATTCCTGGACGCATATGGGCACGGTGACGCAGCCAAGGCCGCAGAAATGACCGACAATCCGCAAACCGCGGAGAAGGTGCTGCGCTCGGCGTGGAACGGCCTGTCCGCCGAGTCGGTGTCGGCACGGACCGGCAAGGCGTCGATCGATCAGGACACCGCCGACATCGACGTCACCTACTCGTGGCGCTTGCCGGGGGCGCGGCAGTGGGGCTATGACGGCACCGTCAAGGCTGTCCGCTCTGATTCCCGCGGCTGGCAGGTGCGCTGGACCAGCACCGATATTCATCCCAAACTCGGTGTCGATCAACGTCTCTCGATGCGGACCACCGAGGCGCCGCGGGCAACGGTCAATGAGGCCGACGGCTCGGAGGTGATGGTCAACGGCACCGTGATCGGCATCAACTTCGATGCCAAGGCGGCCGCCGCACAGGGGTCGGTGGGCGATTCGGTGACGCGGATGGTCGATGTTCTGCGGCCACTGCACCCCGATCTCGATCCACAACGCATCGCCGAAGAATCGACGTCATCCGGGCGGCCCTATCCGATCGCCCGTCTCTCCGAAGCCGACTTCAACCGGCTGCGCGACCAATTGGCGATTCCCGGTGTCGTGCACAACGAACAGTCCGAACTCGTTCCCACGGACGCAGGATTTGCGCCGGTTCTGCTGAACGGGGTGCGTCCGGTGGTCGAGGACGAGGTGGCCGGCCGTGCGGGCTGGCGGGTGGTGACGCTCAACCCGAATGGACTCGACGCCGACGTGCTCGCCGATCACGCCTCGTCGCCCGCCGCTGCGGTCCCGCTGAGCCTGTCGCGTCAGGTCCAGGATGCCGCACAGCGAGCGGTCAACGCCGGCAATACTTTTCAGGTCGCAATGGTGGTGATCCAGCCATCCTCCGGTCGCATCCTGGCGGTGGCGCAGAATCCCGCCGCCGATGCGCATGGGCCGATTGCGACCACCGGTCTCTATCCGCCGGGTTCGACATTCAAGATGGTGACGGCGGCAGCGGCGTTCAATGCGGCGATGGTGCACCCGGATTCGACCGTCGGGTGTCCTGGTGAGGTCACGATCGGGCCGCGCACCATTCCGAACTACGACAGCTTTTCGCTCGGATCGGTGAGCTTGCAGCGGGCGTTCGCGCAGTCGTGCAACACCACCTTCGCCAAGCTGGCGAGCGAGATGGGGCCGTCGGATCTCGCCCATGCGGCGGCCGCCATGGGGATCGGCCGCACCTTCGACATCCCGGGCCTGCAGACCATGACCGGTTCGGTACCGATCGAAAGCGATCTCGTCGCCCGCACCGAGGACGGCTTCGGCCAGGGTAAGGATCTGGTGAGTCCGTTCGGCATGGCGCTGGTTGCCGCCACGGTCGCCAACAACGGCAAGATGCCGGTGCCGCAACTATTGCTGGACCGACCGACCACGGTGACCGGGCCGTCGGCGACCCTGAATCCCGACGTCGTCGGCCAACTGCGTCCGATGATGCGCGAGGTGGTGACCACCGGTACCGGCACTGCGATCGCCGCGCAGGGCGAGGTGTTCGGCAAGACCGGCGAGGCGGAATTCGACGGCGGTTCGCATGCCTGGTTCGCGGGGTACCGGGGCGATCTGGCGTTCGCGACGCTGGTGGTGAGCGGCGGGGATTCCAACAATGCCGTCGGTGTGACCCGCGACTTCTTCTCGTTCCTGCCCGCAGGTTTCGGGGTCTGAGTCGGTTTGGGGCCAAGAGCCGCCGGCATCGTCGGGCCGGCCGGGGCAGTGCACCTGCTATTTCCGGACGGGCATCACTATCAGCCGGCCATCGCGTTCGAAGATGTCCACGGGATGGTCGTAGGTCTGCGAGAGCAATTCGCTCGTCAGCACCTCGCGCGTCGGCCCGAAGGCGAGCAGCCGCCCGTCCGTCATCAGCGCGACCCGATCGGCATACGCCGCGGCCAAGCTCAGATCATGGACCACGAGCAGTATCGCGGAGCCGGAATCACGGAGTTCGCACAGGATCTGCAGAACCTGCTCCTGATGGCGGATGTCGAGCGCGGCGGTCGGTTCGTCGAGCATCATCACCGGCGTGTGTTGCGCCAGCGCCCGGGCCAGTGACACCCGCGCCTGCTGTCCGCCGGATAGTTGTGAAAACGGCTGGTGCACAACGGCATCGAGATCGCAGCGGGCGATGGCGTCGGCGATCAGGGCCGGCGACCGGGCCGCCTGCGGGGAGCGCAGCCACGGATAGCGGCCCATCTCGACGACCTCGCCGACGGTGAACGGGGTGTCCACCCGATTGTGCTGGGTCACCACCGAACGTCGTCGCGCCAGCTCCCGATGCGAGATGCGGGCGACGTCTCGCCCGTCGACGACGACCGCTCCGCTCTGTGGCGCCCGAGCACCCGACAATGCCGACAAGAGCGTGGACTTGCCACATCCGTTGGGGCCGACGAGCGCGACGAGCTCGCCGGGTGCCACGTCGAGCGATACGTGGTCGACGACGTCGCGGCCGCCGAGGTTCACGACGACGTCGTGCGCGTGGATACCCGTGCGGGTACCGGAATCCGGTTCGGTCATCGTCACCACCCGGCACCGGCGTGCCGACTGCGGCGGAGCAGCACGAAGAAGGCGGGCCCGCCGACCAGTGAGGTGAACACGCCCAGCGGGAGGTCGGCGCCGCCGAGGACGGTGCGTGCGGCGAGGTCGGCCACCCCCAACACCAGCGCGCCGCCGATTACGCTCGCCGGCAACAGGATCGCATGGCGTGGTCCCACGATCAGCCGCATCACGTGCGGCACGACCAATCCGACGAACATCACGATGCCGGCGAAGGCAACGGCAGCCGCGGTGAGGATCGCCACCAGCACGATCACCTGCCGGCGCACGGTCTCGACGTCGACACCCAGAGAAGCGGCCTGGACCTCACCCAGGGCCAATAGATCGAGCTTGTGTACCAACAACATCGCCGCGGCCACCCCGGCCACCACCAGCGGCAGCGTCACCCACACCGCATTCCAGTTCGCCCCCGCCAGGGAACCCAATTGCCAGAACACGATCTGTTCGCGCGCAGCAGTGGTGGCGGTGAAGGTCAGGTACGCGATGATGCCGAGGGCGAACGCATTGACCGCGATTCCGGTGAGTACCAACATGATCGCCGACGACGAACCGTCGCGCAGTGACAGCACATAGACGGCGGCGGTCGTGATCAGGGCGGCGACGAACGCCGCGCCGGCCAGCGCCCAGCCGTTGACGCCGACCCCGCCGATCACGATCATCAGGCACGCACCGACTGCCGAGCCCGACGAGACGCCGATCACGCCGGGCTCGGCCAGTGGGTTGGCGAGCATGCCCTGCAGCAGACATCCGCCGGCGCCGAGTGCGGCACCGACGATCAGGCCCAACACGATTCGCGGGAACCGCACCACCCAGAGTGCGTGTTCACCCTGCGGGTGCGTCGGCAGCGAGCCGATGTTCAGCCCGAAGTGGTGGGCAAGGCTACCGAGCACCTGGGCCGGCGGGACCGGGATCTGGCCGATGGCCGCCGATGCGATCGCCACGACGGCGGTCGCGATCAGCAGGGTGACGATCACGACGGGTGCCGAGATCCGCCCGGATGCCGGTGTTCTGGCGCGCTGGGTGGTGGGGGAGCCGGACGCGCTCATGTGTAGATCGCGTGGCCGAGGGCGCCGAGAACCCTGCCGACATCGGGCCCGAAGGCCAGCACCTCGGACTCGTCCATCGCCACGACGCGCCGGTTGCGCCCGGCAGTGGTGTCGGCGACACCGGGTAGCGCGAGCACCCCGCCGAGCCCGCCCACCGAGTCGGCACCCTGCGTCATCACCAGGATCACGTCGGGGTTCGCACGCAACAGCGCCTCGGCGGTGACGGCGGTGAACTGTGCGCTGAATCCGGCTGCGCTGCCCGCGTCGGTGCCGCCGAGCGCGCTGATGAGGTCATCGGCCCCCGACTTCGGGCCCGCGAGCAGCACCAGTCGGGGCCCACGGATGTAGAGGAACGCGATCTTCGGATCTCCCGACGGGTCCGGGACCGCAGATCTCGCGGTGGCGATGTCGGCCTCGGTGCGGGCGACGAGCTGCTCACCTGCGGGTGTGACACCGAGGGATGCGGCGACGGCGCGGATCAGCGCTGGTGTGGCCGCGACAGTTCGCGTGGAATCGAAGCCGACCACCGCGATCCCTGACGCACGGATCGCATCCACCGCCTGCGGCGGCGTGGTGCCCGCATCGATGAGCACGACGCTCGGATCGAGCGCGAGGACCGATTCGGCATTGAGCTGGTGGCCGTTTCCGGTCACCAACGGCAACTTCGCCGCCGAGGGAAAGGTGGTCGATTGATCCCGTCCCACCACCTGGGTCCCGAGGCCGAGGGAGAACACGATGTTGCCGAGGGTGCCGTTGCGGTCGACGGCGATGATCCGGCCGGCGTCGGTGACCGTGACCTTGCCACCCGCCGCCGAGTCGACGGTCGTCGGCAGCGTGACCGCCGGATTCGAGGTGATCGGCACCACGTCGGGGTCGGGCAGGGTCGCGGTCTGCGGACCATCGCGCAGGTGTGCGGCGGAGTCCGACGCCGGGGACTGCGCGATCGGCGCGGTGCTGCATGCGGTGACCGCGGCCAGAAGCGCCAACGTGGATAGCGCCAATGCGACGAGGCGCCGATGGTTGCGCCGTGGTGGTCGGTCGACCTGTCGCCGTCGTTGCACCGATACCTCCGTCTCGACTCGCATTGCCAAGCCTCACCTTAGTCATGTCGAGATGGTGCGGATGTCCGCGGTGGCCCCGGTCCGGGCACGCCTTATGGTGGATGACATGACTGTGCGTGCCCCACTGCGTCCCGGAAAGCTCTCGCCGATCCGGGAGGTCCCCCCGTCCATCGAGCGGCCGGAGTACGTGTGGAAGCCGACGGTCGACGAGGGCCACGAGCCGTGGGTGCAGACCCCGGAGGTCATCGAGAAGGTCCGAGTTGCGAGCAAGATCGCCGCCAATGCGCTGGCCGAGGCGGGCAAGGCGGTCGCGCCGGGCGTGACGACCGATGAACTCGATCGCATCGCGCACGAGTACATGATCGATCACGGTGCCTACCCGTCGACGTTGGGCTACAAGGACTTTCCCAAGTCGTGCTGCACCTCGCTGAATGAGGTGATCTGTCATGGCATCCCCGATTCCACGGTCATCGCCGACGGCGACATCGTGAACATCGACGTCACCGCCTACATCGACGGCGCACACGGCGACACCAACGCGACCTTTCTGGCCGGTGAGGTGTCACAGGAGGCGCGGGACCTCGTCGAACGCACCCGCATCGCCACCGAGCGCGCCATCAAGGCCGTCAAACCCGGCCGTGAACTCAACGTGATCGGTCGCGTCATCGAGTCCTATGCGAACCGTTTCGGGTACACGGTGGTGCGCGACTTCACCGGACACGGCATCGGCGAGACCTTTCACAACGGTCTGGTCGTGCTGCACTACGACCAGCCGAATGTGGACACCATCATCGAACCGGGGATGGTGTTCACGATCGAGCCGATGATCAATCTCGGCGGGCTGCCGTGGGAGATGTGGGACGACGGCTGGACGGTGGTCACCGTCGACAAGAGGTGGACCGCCCAGTTCGAGCACACGCTGGTGGTGACGGCCGACGGCGCGGAGATCCTCACCATCCCCGACATCTGAGGCGACTACGCGCTGCGGGCCCCGCCCTCGACGTGGATCGTCTCGCCGGAGACGAAGCCTGCGGTGAGCAGCCACTGCACGGCGTCGACGATGTCGTCCACCGCGCCGACGCGACCGGCCGGAATGCCGTCGGCGACCCCGGCGAAGAAGGCGTCACGGTCTGCGGCGGACATCTCGTCCCAGGTCCCCGAGTCGATGATGCCGGGGGAGACCGCGTTCACGCGCAGCGGTGCGAGTTCGCGCGCGAGGTGACTGACGGCAAAGGCGACCGCACCGTTGGTGATGCCCATGATCGCGAAGCCCGGTGCCGGCTTCCACGCGGCGACGCCGGAGAACAGCACGATCGACCCACCCGGCGGCATCGACGGCGCGAAATGCTTCGCGAGCAGCAACGGTCCGATCACCTTGGCCTCGAATGCCGTGACGGTCGCGTCGTGGTCGAGGTCGGTCACCGCCACGTTGTGATGAGCGGCGGCCGTCGACACGATGTGGTCGACGGCGCCGGTCGCCGCCGCGGCCGTGGCGATCGACTTCTCGTCGGTGACGTCGATCGTGATCGCCCGGCCGTTGCGCAGTTGCGCCGCGGCTCGCTCGGCTGCCTGCCGATCGCGTGCGCCGACGATCACCGATGCGCCGTTCGCGTCCGCGCGGCGGGCAATGGCCAGGCCGAGGTTCTTGGCACCACCGACCACCAGGACGGTCTTGCCCGACAACGATTCACTCATGAGATGTTCCTTTGCGTTCGCGGTCGATCAGGTACCGGCCGACGTTCTGCCTGCCGGGCGTTGTCCAGAGTATTGCCGCGACATCGGAGTTCCGGCCCGACCGGTCGGGCCACCGGCCGCAGGCGCCGATAGGGTGGCCAGGTGAGTGGGGTGCGCGGTGCTGTGTTGATCGGCGGCACCAGCTCGGATGCAGGTAAGAGCCTCGTGGTGGCGGGTCTGTGCCGGGCGCTGGTGCGTGCGGGTGTGCGCGTGGCGCCGTTCAAGGCGCAGAACATGTCCAACAACTCGGTGGTCACCCTCGACGGTGGGGAGATCGGGCGCGCGCAGGCACTGCAGGCCTATGCGTGCGGGCTGGAACCGTCGACCCGATTCAATCCGGTCTTGTTGAAACCGGGCGGCGACCGGCGTTCGCACGTGATCGTGCGGGGCCGCCCCGCCGGGGATGTCGGAGCCGCCGACTACATCCGTCGCCGGGCCCGGTTGCTCGAGGTCGTCACCGACGAATTACGTTCGCTGCGCGAAGATTTCGACGTCGTCATCTGTGAGGGCGCCGGGTCGGTGGCCGAGGTCAACCTGCGTGACACCGACATCGCCAACATGGGTCTCGCGCAGGCCGCCGATCTGCCGGTGCTCCTGGTCACCGACATCGATCGTGGGGGATCGCTGGCACATCTCTTCGGGACCACTGCGATTCTCGCTGCTGCCGACCAGGCGCGGATCGCCGGCTACGTCGTCAACAAGTTCCGCGGCGACCCCTCGATCCTCGCGCCCGGGCTCGATCAGCTGTACGCCATCAGCGGGCGACCGACCCTCGGCGTGGTGCCGTTCGACGGGGACCTGTGGATCGACGCGGAGGATTCGCTCGCGAGTCCGGTCGGACGGCGGGTCGGGCCCCCGGCAGCAGGCCGGAACGCCGATGACGGGACCGGTGCCATACGGCTGCGGGTCGCGGCGATCCGGCTGCCCCGACTGTCCAACTCGACCGACGTCGAGGCGCTGGCCTGCGAACCGGGCGTGGAGGTGACCTGGGTCGACGACCCGGCCTCGGTCGTCGCCGCCGACCTGGCGGTGTTGCCAGGTACACGTGCCACGGTGGCCGACCTGGCCTGGCTGCGAACGGCCGGCCTCGACGCCGCCCTGCGCACCCGCGCCGCCGAGGACCGTCCGACCCTGGCCATCTGCGGCGGATTCCAGATGTTCGGACGACGCATTCGTGATGGCGTCGAGTCCACCACGGGCCCAGCACAAGTCGACGGACTCGGAATCTTCGACCTCGACGTCGAATTCCGGGCGGACAAGGTCGTTCGGCGAGTCGCCGGACTCGCCGACGGGCATCGGGTCGGTGGGTATGAGATACATCACGGGACGGTAGTTCGGTCCGGCGAAGAATCCTGGCTCGTCGACGACGAGCGCGGCGGCGAGGGTGCGCGCCGCGGTGCCCTGTTCGGCACGCACTGGCACGGATTGCTGGCCTCCGACGCATTCCGCCGGGACTTCTTGCGGGAGATCGCCCGTCGATCCGGCAAACCCGAATTCGAGCCCGCCTCCGACACCCGTGTGGACGACGTGCGCGCCGCGCAGGTCGATCGCATCGCCGACCTGCTCGCCGCCCACGTGGACCTCGACGCGGTCGTCGCCATCCTCACGTCCGGGGGGACCGCTGGGTTGCCGACGATCACCCACTCTCTTGAACAGAGGACCTCTTGAGCCGCGCGACGTCTCGACGATCACCTAGTCTGGGCGCGTGGAGATTGAACAGCGCGCGGTGGAAGTCGGCGATCTGACCTTCGATGTCACCGTCGGGGGGCCGGACAACGGGCCGTGGGTGTTGCTGCTGCACGGCTTCCCGGTGAACGGAAGTTGTTACGACGCGGTGGTGCCCCGGCTGCACGAGGCGGGATTGCGGACGATCGTGCCCAATCAGCGCGGCTACAGTCCGGGGGCCCGGCCGGCGAATGTCGAGGACTATCGGATCGATCACCTCGTCGCCGACGCCATCGGCATCCTCGACGGCCTGGGAGTGCACTACGCACTGCTCGTCGGACACGATTGGGGCGGTCTGGTGGCGTGGCGCCTGGCGGCCGAACATCCGGACCGGTTCACCGGATTCGTCGCCGTCTCGACCGGCCATCCGTCGGCGACGCGGGACTCCCTCGATTCGAGTGACCAGCGTGAACGGTCTTCCTACATCAAGGATTTCATCGCCGAAGGTGCCGAGGAGAAGCTCTTGGCCCGCGATGGGGTGCTGCTGCGCCGGGCGGGGGTGAGCGCCGAGGAACTCGCCCCGCTGAAGCAGCCGGGCGCGCTGACGGCCGGGCTCAACTGGTACCGCGCGAACCTCACGGGCGACATCGCCACGACGATGGCATGTGGTCCGGTGGAGATCCCGACCACGATGGTCTGGAGCGACGGCGATTCGGCGCTCGGGCGTGAGCAGGCCGAGCGCAGTGGGCGATACGCCTACTCCGACTTCAGGTTCTGTGAGCTCTCGGGTATCGACCACTGGGTTCCGCAGAAGGCGGCCGCCGCATTGGCCAGCGAGATCAGTCTCCGCTCCGCGTTGTTCTGAGCGGTGACGATGCGTTAGGAGTCGATGTCGAGGCCGAGTAGGGCGTTCTCGAGCACCTCGGGCATCGCCGGGTGGATCCAGTATTGCCCGCGGGCCATCTGACCCGCGGACAACCCGAACGACATCGCCTGGATCACGGGCTGGATGACGGTCGGGGCCTGTGGGCCGATGATGTGGGCGCCCAACAGTTTTCCGGTGCCGCGTTCGGCGACCAGTTTGCAGAACCCGGTGGCATCCTCCATCGCCCAGCCGTAGGCGACGTCGGCATAGGTCTGCACTTTGACGGTGACGTCCCATCCGGCCTCGCGGGCCGCCGCCTCGCTGAGCCCGACGGCCGCGATCTGCGGATGGGTGAACACTGCGGCCGGGACGTATCGATGGTCGAACGACGCCAGATCGCCGGCCTGCCAGCCCTTCAGCAGATTCGCCTGGACGATTCGTTCTTCGTGATTGGCGACGTGCTTGAGCTGATACGGCGAGCTGACATCGCCGAGCGCCCACACCCGGGGCGCCTGCGTCCGGCCGTGTTCGTCGACGACGACCCGTCCGTCGGTCGCCAGTTCCAACCCGATTGTCTTGAGCCCCAGACGGTCTCCGTTGGGGGCGCGGCCGACGGCGACGAGCAGGACGTCGGTGTCGAGGGTTCGGCCGTCGGCGAGGTGTACACGCACACTCCCGTCCGGCAGGGTTTCGGCATCGGTGACGGTGGTGTTCAGGTGAACGTCCCAGCGTTCCTGTGCGATCGTGGTGAAGCGTTCGGAGACGTCGTCGTCGAGTTTGCGCAACAGCCGGGGCCCGCGGGCGACGATGGACACATCGGTGCCCAGGGCGCCGAAGACGTGGGCGAATTCGGCTGCGATGTAACCGCTGCCGAGGATGAGCATGCGACGCGGCAATTCCTCGAGCCGCATCACATCGTTGTTGGTGTAGTACCGCACCCCGCTGTCGGCGATCACATCGGGCACCACCGCGCGCGAACCGGCCGCGAGCACGACCTCATCGGCCAGCACCACCGCGTCACCGGTGACCAGGCGATAACGTCCGTCGTCATCGCGCCCATCGAATTCGACATGCGCATCGTAGACGGTGATGTTGTCGCAATCCTCGACGCGATAACGCTTTCCGCCCGCCGAGATGGGATCGATGCGGCCGAAGACCCGTGAAACGATCGCGGGCCAGTCGACCCCGTCGACCCGCGAATCGATCCCGAATCTGCGGCCGTGCGCCGCGATCTCGGCCACCTCGGAGGCGTAGACGAACATTTTGGTCGGGATACAGCCGACGTTCAGGCACGTACCGCCGTAGACGCCCTCTTCGAAGATCGCGATACTGCGGTCGGCAAACCTGTCGTCCGGCAACGAGTTTCCGCTTCCGGAACCGACGATCGCCAGGTCGACGCGGGTGGTGGGGGGCGTGGGCACGATGGTCAGGGCCTTTCGGTGGAGGGGACGTCCGCGCTGGGACGATCAGCGCTGGGAGTATCGCGGTCGGGAGTATCGGGGACGGAAACGCCCAGGACGGACGAGAGCCAGGCGTCGACCTCGCGGTAGGCCTGCTCCCGGGCATGGGGAACCGAGAGGAACACGTCGTGGCGCGCGTCGCCGATGGGAACGGTGGTCACGCGATTGCCGAGACAACCACTCCACCGGGCGATCTGTGCGACGTCGAGGACCGCATCGGCGGCATCTGCGGCAGCGGAATAGTGGCGGCTGAAATGTGTTTTGTCCGAACGCAATACGAGTGAGGGGACGCCGACGTCGATACCATGATGGAGATGTCGTTGGGCGGTGCGTACCGCGTTGAGGAAGCCGAAGGTGACCGGAAATCCGCCGAGCGGTTTCTTGTCGAGGTCGTAGCTCCACTCGCCGTTGGCGCTCTCGTGAATACTCTCGCCGTAGGCGGCCGAGAGCTCCTGCGGAATCACCGTCATCGGCCGCGCGGCGGCGACGGCCGCGATCAGCAGGGTCACCGGGAAGGTACGCAGCAGCGCCTCTCCCTGTAGATCCAGCCACGGGCTGTTCAGCAGCAATCCGACGACGCGGCGGTGGCGGTCGGGATCGTCGCGGCGCAGTCGATCCAGCCACAACGCGGTGATCAGACCACCGGTGGAATGCGCGCTGATGATGACCGGGGTCTGCGGGCCGAGGTCGTCGATGATGATGTCGAGGGCCGCGCCGAGCTCCTCGTCGTAGACCCTCAGATCGGTCGCGTAGTGCGGGGTGTGCTGCGGTTCGAGCGACCGGCCGCACTTGCGCAGGTCGATCGCGTAGAACGCATAGCCCAGATCGGCGAAGTGGTCGGCGAGCGGCTCGTGGAAGAAGTAGTCGGTGAAGCCGTGCACATAGAGGACGGCGCCGTTTTCCGCGTGATGATCGCCGGCCGGGCGACGGACGAGGGTCGCGGTGATCGGGTCCTGCCGATCGGGGTCGGGGCGGAGTCCGATCGTGGCGACCTCGTAGCGATCGAGGAATTTGTCGGGTTGCCAGCGCACGGCCGACTCGTCGGTGCCGCGCTCGGCCGGGCCCTGAGAAGACGTCACGATCACCACTGTAGTTCTGCCACGAGCTGCCCCTCGGCGCCGCTGTCGGTGTCGCCCAGCCCACAGTTGCCCGGAGTGCTTGCGGTGGGGCGCGGCGGATGGGGGACAATGGGTTATCGAAAAAGGGGCGAGGGTCGTCCCGGTTGCGTGAATTGGGGTCCAGGTGTCTCAAACGGTGATCAAGACAGATGTGGCGCTGGTGGGCGCGGGCATCATGAGTGCGACGCTCGGAGCGCTGTTGCGCCAACTGGAACCCAGCTGGTCGATCAGCCTGTTCGAGCGGCTCGATGCCGCCGCCGCCGAGAGCAGCGATCCCTGGAACAACGCCGGGACCGGCCACTCGGCTCTGTGTGAGCTGAACTACACCCCCAAGACCGCCGACGGTGACGTCAACATCGACAAGGCGCTCAACATCAACGAGCAGTTCCAGGTGTCACGGCAGTTCTGGTCGCATGCCGTCGACAACGGCATCCTGGGTTCGCCGAACGAGTTCATCAACCCGATCCCGCACGTGAGCTTCACCCACGGTGCAGCCGGCGTCGATTACCTGCGCAAACGCCATGAAAAGCTCGCCGGGCAGGTGCTGTTCGAGGGCATGGAGTTCATCGACGACCCGGCCGAGTTCAGCAAACGCCTGCCGCTGATGTCGACCGGGCGGGACTTCTCCGATCCCATCGCGCTCAACTGGTTCACCGAGGGCACCGACGTCGATTTCGGCGCGCTGACCCAGCAACTGCTGAACTTCGTCAGTCAGGGCGGCGACATCCACTTCGGTCATTCGGTGACCAACCTGAACAAGCAGTCCGACGGGTCCTGGATCGTCAAACTGAAGAATCGCCGCACCGGCGGGAAGTGGGCGGTGCACGCGAAGTTCGTCTTCGTCGGCGCCGGTGGCGGAGCCCTGAACCTGCTGCAGAAGTCCGGGATCGCCGAGGCCAAGGGATTCGGCGGCTTCCCGGTGTCGGGTGAGTTCTTCCGATGCACCAACCCGGACCTGATCGAGCAGCATGCGGCCAAGGTCTACGGGCAGGCGGCGGTCGGTGCGCCGCCGATGTCGGTGCCGCACCTCGACACCCGCGTCATCAATCACAAGAAGGGTCTGCTGTTCGGACCGTACGCGGGGTGGTCGCCGAAGTTCCTCAAGAGCGGCAAGATCACCGATCTGCCCGCCACCATCAAAGCCGGCAACCTCGTGCCGATGATGTCGATCGCGCCGAAGGAATTCGGGCTGCTCAAGTACCTCATCGGGGAACTCGCCGCCAGCCCCGCCGACCGGGTGAAAACCCTTTCGGAGTTCGTGCCGCGAGCCGTCGGTCAGGATTGGGAGCTGATCACCGCAGGTCAGCGTGTACAGGTCATCCGCAAGACGGGCGTCGGCGGAACACTCGAGTTCGGAACGGCGGTGGTGGCCGCGGGTGACGGCACCATCGCGGGCCTGCTCGGCGCGTCGCCGGGTGCCTCGACGGCCGTCCCGGCGATGCTCAATGTGCTCGAACAGTGCTTCCCGGAGCAGTACCGGTCCTGGACCTCCAAGCTGACCGAGATGATCCCGTCGTTCGGGCAGAAGCTCTCGGGCAACCGCGACCTGTTCCGGCAGGTGTGGGACTGGACGAGCGCGAGCCTGCAACTCACCGGTGATGCGCCGCTGGTCACCGGTGACGATCCGGTGGCGACGACGGCCCGATGAAACCCGGCCTGATGACCGGAGCGGCCGCGGTCTGAGATAGTGACGACATCATGACGTCATCGACCCCACACACCTTTCGCCTGCACCACAGCCGCGCCGCCGATCTCGATGCGGCGACGCTGTACCGGATTCTGCGTCTGCGCGTCGACGTGTTCGTCGTCGAGCAGGCGTGCCCGTACCCCGAACTGGACGGCCGTGATCTGGAGGCGTCGACGCAGCACTTCTGGTGTGTTGCCGACGATGTGGCGGATGGGAACGAGGTGGGCGAGGCGGCTCCGGTCGCGGCGACGCTACGGCTGATGCAGGAGGCCGCCGATGTGGACGGCCGGCCGGAGTTCCGGATCGGCCGCGTGTGCACAGAGCGTTCCCACCGCGGCCAAGGACTGGCGGCCGGACTGCTGTCGGCGGCGCTCGAGCGCATCGGCGACCACGTGTGCCGTATCGAGGCACAGACATATCTGACACAGCTGTATGCCGCCTTCGGGTTTCGCACCGAGAGCGAGGAATACCTCGAGGACGGCATCCCGCACGTGTCGATGATCCGCTCTGCCGGGCAGCGCGCCCGATGAGCGCCGACACCGGAGTCTGGGCGGCCGACGTCTCCCGCCCACCGACCCGCTACCCCTTCACCGCGGTGGTCGGACAGGATCGGCTCAAACTCGCGCTGATCCTCAGTGCGGTGTCCCCTGGGATCGGTGGCGTGCTGATCCGCGGGGAGAAGGGCACCGCCAAGTCGACGATCGTGCGCGGTCTCGGACCGCTGATCGATGGGGGCGCACACGCCGGACGCGTCGTCGAATTGCCGATCGGCGCCACCGAGGACCGCGTGATCGGTTCGCTGGACCTCACGCGGGTCCTACGCGACGGACATGCGGAATTCACCCCGGGCCTGCTCGCACAGGCCGACGGTGGAGTCCTCTACATCGACGAGGTCAATCTGCTTGCCGATCACCTCGTCGACGTCCTGCTCGACGCTGCGGCCAGCGGTCGCGTCACCATCGAGCGGGACGCGGTCTCGCACACCCAGGCGGCCGATTTCGTCCTGGTGGGCACGATGAACCCCGAAGAGGGCGAGTTGCGTCCGCAGTTGCTCGATCGGTTCGGGCTCGCCGTCGACGTGAGTGCCGGTCGCGAGGTCGACGAGCGGGTGGAGATCGTGCGTCGCGCAATGGCTTTCGACGCCGACCCCGAAGCATTCGCCGAACGTTATGCGCAAGCAGAAGCGGCACTCGCACAACAGATCTCCCAAGCGCGGCACACAGTGAAAAGCGTGGTCCTGCCGACCGCGCAACTGCGTCGGATCGCCGGTGTCTGCGCCCACCTTCAGGTCGACGGTCTGCGCGGCGACATCGTGGTTGCCCGCGCCGCGACGGCCCATGCGGCGTTGCGCGGGGCGGCCGAGGTCGAGACCGAGGACGTCCGGGTAGCAGTCGAACTGGCATTGCCACATCGCCGCCGCCGCAACCCGTTCGACGAGTCCGGACTGAGCGAGCAAGAACTCGAAGACGCGATGGCAGCCGGCGACGACGCCGCCGGACCGGATACACCACCCGACGGACCCGAACCGCCGGAACCCGGGCCCGACGGTGACACCGACCGCCCGACCCCGCCGTCGGCAGCGGGTCCGGAGACAGCGGGTCCGCCGACCGATTCGTCAGATCCGACGCCACCACCCACGCGGCCCGGCCCGGCCGAGAACGATTCCGCCGGTGGTCCGGCCGGACCGGCGCCCGGCGGACTCTTCGGTACGGTCGGGAACCCCCAGCGGGCACCGCGACTGCATCGACTGAGCGTCTCCGGTATCGGCGACGGCGACCCGGGGCGCCGGTCGGCGGCCCGTAGTCGACGCGGACACACGGTCGGCGCAACGGAATTCGACGCGAGCACACCCGTTCACCTCTTCGGGACGGTGCTCTCGGCCGCCGGCCGCGGTATCGACGAGCAGGGGCGGGTACGGGTGACCCGGCCGGACCTGCGCGGCGCCGCGCGGATCGGGCAGGAAAGCAACCTGGTGGTGTTCGTCGTCGACCTGAGTGGGTCGATGACCGCGCGCCGACGCCTCACCGCGGTCAGCGAACTGTGCGTCGAACTGTTGCGGGACTCCTATACCCGCCGCGACCGGGTCGCGGTGGTTGTTGCGCGTGGATCGGACGCCGAGGTTGCGGTGCCGCCGACGAAGTCGGTCGACATCGCGGTGCGCCGACTCGCGCAGGTGCGTACCGGCGGCCGTACCCCGCTGGCCGAGGGTTTGATGGCGGCCGACGAGTTGATCACGCGGGCGCGCCGCACCGACCCGCATCGCCGCCCGCTGTTGGTGGTGCTGACCGACGGGCGGGCCACGGCGGGAGCCGACGCCGCCGCCCGGGCCCGGGGCGCGGCGGCGACGATCGGCCGCAAGGGAATCGACGCCGTCGTCGTCGATTGCGAGCAGGGCATGGTGCGATTGGGTCTGGCCGCCGACCTCGCCGAGCACCTGAGCGCCGAATTGCTGTCCATGGCGAACCTCGGCCTCGACGCGATCGGCCGATCCGCTGCGCCACGTGCCGGCCGTGCCCGCGCCCCGTATTCGGCGGCCTGACCGCGACCTGGGTAAGTCAAGTCAAGGAGAAATGCAGTGCCGCAGGGTATTCCGACAGAGATCCCCGACGATGGGCTCACCACCCGGCAGCGCCGGAACATGCCGGTGCTCGCGGTGCACACCGGGGACGGCAAGGGAAAGTCGACCGCGGCCTTCGGCATGGCGATGCGTGCCTGGAACGCGGGGATGAACGTCGCGGTGTTCCAGTTCGTCAAGAGCGCCAAGTGGCGGGTCGGGGAGGAGTCCGCCCTCGCCGCGCTCGACGAGGTACATCGCAGCACCGGCCGGGGCGGTCCGGTCGAGTGGCACAAGATGGGGCAGGGCTGGTCGTGGCTGCGCGCCAACGCCGATGCGGACGAAGACCACGCGGCCGCGGCGCGGTCGGGGTGGTCGGAGATCGCCCGGCGGCTGACCGCCGAGGAGCATGACTTCTACATCCTCGACGAATTCACCTATCCGCTCGACTGGGGATGGATCGACACCGACGAGGTTCTCGAGGTGCTGGCGGCCCGGCCGGGCCGCCAGCACGTGGTGATCACCGGTCGCCGTGCGCCCCAGGCACTGATCGACGCCGCCGATCTGGTGACCGAGATGGGTAAGGTCGCTCACCCGATGGACGCCGGCCGCAAGGGCCAGAAGGGAATCGAGTGGTGAGGCCATGAGCGCTGCGCCGGCCGTGGTCATCGCCGCACCCTCCTCGGGTAGCGGTAAGACCACGGTGACCACCGGATTGATCGGCGCATTACGCGCGGCCGGTCATCGGGTGGCGCCGTTCAAGGTCGGTCCGGATTACATCGATCCGGGCTATCACGCGCTCGCGGCCGGCCGGACCGGCCGCAATCTCGATCCCAATCTCGTTGGCGCCGAACTGATCGCACCATTGTTCGCCTGGGGTGCCGCGGGTGCCGACATCGCCGTGGTCGAGGGGGTGATGGGCCTGTTCGACGGCCGGATCACCGGCATCGGCGCCGGCTTCGCCCAGGATTCCGGCGGCGGTGATCCGGATGGGATCGGTTCGACCGCGCATGTGGCAAAGCTCATCGGTGCACCGATCATCCTGGTGGTCGACGCGGCCGGGCACAGCCAGTCGCTGGCCGCTCTGCTGCACGGGTTCCTCGGGTACTCGCCGTCGGTACGGATCGCGGGCGTCATCCTCAATCGGGTCGGCTCGCCCCGGCACGAGGCCGTGCTGCGGCAGGCCTGCGATCGCGTGGGTCTATCGGTTTTCGGTGTGCTGCAACGAGATCCCGAGCTCATGGTGCCCTCACGCCACCTGGGGCTCATTCCGGCCGCCGAGCGGCGCACCGACGCGGTGGCGGCCGTGGCGGCGATGACGGCCACCGTGTCGGCCGCTCTCGACGTCGAGGCGATCGTCGATGCCGCGCGCGGCGGAACGGCGGCACCTGGCGGAAATACGGCGTCGGGCCGGAGCTGGTCGCCCGACGACGCGATCGCGCAGGCCGCCGGGGCGGGCTCCGCCGGGCAGAATCAACCGGTGGCCGGCCGGCCGGTCGTGGCCGTGGCCGCGGGTGCCGCCTTCACCTTCGGATATGCCGAGCACGCCGAGATGCTCCGCGCCGCGGGCGCCGAGGTTGCCGCCTTCGATCCACTGGGCGAACGCCTGCCCGAAGGGGCGGCCGCAGTTGTGCTGGGCGGGGGTTTTCCCGAGGAACACGCAGCGGAGTTGTCGGCGAACGTGCAGTTGCGCAACGACATCGTCGCCCACGCCCGCGCCGGAGGTCCCATTCACGCCGAGTGTGCCGGACTGCTGTACCTGTGTCGTGAACTCGATGGCCACCCGATGGCCGGGGTCATCGACGGCGTCGGCCGCTTCGGGCCGCGATTGACGCTCGGATACCGTGACGCGGTCGCCGTCGGTGATTCGGGGCTCCATCCGGCGGGCACCCGCGTCACCGGCCACGAATTCCACCGATCGTATGTGGAACTGGCTGCGGCACAACCTGCGTGGGCGTGGCGTGACGGTCGAGGCCGGCCGGTGTCAGACGGCATCGGCGGCGGGGCCGTCCATGCGTCCTATCTGCACGTCCATCCGGTGGCGGTGCCCCGGGCGGTCGTCCGGTTCGTGCAGGCGGCGGCGGGCATCGAAACCCGGGAGGAGAACGCGCATGCCAGGCCGTGAGGTGGCCAAGGCGCTCGCGGCGCTGACCGCGCACGGGGTCGACAACCCCGACACACTGCGTGATCTGCTGGAGGCGGTGCTGCTGGTCGGACAAGGACTCGAGCTCGACCACGCGTTGCAGCGCATCGTCGAGGTGGCCGTCGACGTGCTCGATTCCCGGTACGGCGCGCTCGGCGTCCGCGGACCCGACGGCGGTCTGAGCGCCTTCGTCTATACCGGTATCACACCAGAGCAGCGGGCGCTGATGGGTCCGCTGCCGGTGGGACGCGGGGTGCTCGGCGTCCTGATGGACGATCCGCACGTCTTGCGCGTTCCGGATCTTTCGAAACATCCTGCCTCGGTGGGTTTTCCGCCGAATCATCCGCCGATGACGACGTTCCTGGGCGCGCCGGTGATCATCCGCGGTGCGATATTCGGCCGTATCTATCTGACCGAGAAACGTGGAGGCGCGGAATTCTCCGAACTCGACGAGGCACTCATCTCGGTGCTCGCGGTGGCCGCCGGGATCGCCGTCGACAATGCGCGACTGTTCGAGCGGGCCCGCGCCCGGCATCGCTGGATGCAGATACTCGTGCACCGCGGCTCCGAGCCGCTGGCCGGAATAGCATTGTCCGACACGCTGTCCCGGATGTGTTCCGACGTTCGTGATCTGGTCGGGGCGCTCGAGGTATACCTGGTCACCGGGGAAGCAGGAGACCTGTCGGTGCAGGGTGCCACGAGAGATGGACTCGACGCGCGTGATCTGACGGTGCCGTCGGCGAGTGGGATGTCGGTATTGCCGGCCGAGGAGTTCGGTGGGGCATTCGGGCCACTCGGGGCGCACGGGGCGCAGTGGGTGACCGTCCAGCCGCTGCACCGGGCTTCCGGGGCTTTCGGCTGGGTGCTGATCACCCACCGCGCCAAGCCATTCTGGGAGGAAGAGGAGATCTCCGGGCTGGCCGGTGTCGCCGAGATCATCTCGCTGGCCGTCGTCTACGCCGAACAGCAAGACATGGCACGCGATCTCGAGGTTCTCGAGGATCGGCACCGGATCGCTCGGGATCTGCACGACCATGTCATCCAACGGCTGTTCGCGATCGGCATGTCGGTACAGACGCTGCAGGCCGCGCGCAGCAACGACGGCCACGTCGACGACGCCGCCACGGCGCGACTGGATCAGGTGATGACCGACATCGACCGGACCATCGCCCAGATCCGCACCTCGATCTTCGATCTGCAGACCGTCCCCGGGCACCACGACACGTCCACTCTGCGCCGGCGCGTACTCGACATCGTCTCCGAACTGTCCGCACACGCCCCGATCTCGCCGAGTGTGCGGTTCGTCGGCCCGGTCGACACCATCGTTCCCGACGTCCTCGGCCCGCACATCGACGCCGTGCTGCGCGAGGGACTGTCGAATGCGTTGCGCCACTCCGGCGCCGAGCACATCTCGGTGTCGGTGAGCGCCGACGATGTGCTCAGCGTCGAGATCAGCGACGACGGTGTGGGTATCGACGCCACCGTGACCTACCGAGGGCTCGACAATCTCACCCGCCGGGCTGAGGAGTGCGACGGCGTCTTCGACATCGACACCAGTCCGCGCCACCGTGACGGCCGTGGTGGCGGAACCACTCTCACGTGGTCGGTGCCGCTGCAGGCATAGAAGGCGAAAACCGATCGCGGGTCGCGGGTGACCTCTGCTAGGTTTCACCTCAGCCGTGCCAGACGACGAGGAGGTGGTATCCGTGAGCGCAGTATCGACATGGGTGCTCCCCGTTGGGGCCACGGTCGGGCGATAGGTCGTCCGGAGCGCCTTTCCGCAACGGCACTCCGAAAGGCCGCAGGCATGCATTTCATTTCCGAACAACACATCGGGGACGACATCCTCGAACGACACTTCGTCCTCGGTGACATCCCCGGCATCATCTGGATGCCCCACTCGGCAAGCGGACCGGCGCCGATCGTCCTGCTCGGTCATCCCGGCGGACTGGACATGATGTACCCGCGGCTCGCGGCCCGGGCCGCAAGCGCTGCCGCCGACGGCTTCGCGGCGGTCACCATCGAGCTTCCGGGAAGCGGGAACCGGCCCCGATGGGACACGCTCGAACATGCTCGCGCCCGGCTGCGGCGCGCTCTGGCCGCCGGTGAGCCGGTCGGCGACGAGATCATCGACGCACTCATCGTCCCGCTGGTGGACAAGTCGGTCCCGGAATGGCAGGGCGTCCTCGACGCGCTATTCGCCTTGCCCGAGTTCGGTGGTCCGGTCGGATACTCCGGGGGAGTGATCTCAATCGGGGTGCGGCTGGCGGCGAGCGAGCCGCGGATAGCGGCCGCGGTGCTGTTCGCCGGCAGTTTCGTGCCCCGGGCCATGTACCAGGAGGCCCGGCAGGTCACGATTCCGCTGCACGTCCTGCTGCAGTGGGACGACGAGGGCAACGATCGGCAGGCCGCGCTTGATCTCTTCGATGCGTTCGGTTCCGCGGAGAAGACGTTGAACGCCAACATGGGCGGGCACACCGGGGTGCCACAGTTCGCCGGGGAGGCGGCCGCGAGGTTCCTCGGCCGGCACCTGACCTAGGGTCGGGCCTGACAGCGCTCGCCGCCGGGAGAGTGCTGTCGGCGGTGTCTCGAGCGGTGGCGACGGAATCTCGGGCGCCCTCGGCGCCGGGATCCGGCTATGCCTTGCCGTCGCGGATCCTGGTCGCCATCACCGCCACCTGGGTGCGCCGCTGCATGTCGAGCTTCGCCAGAATCCGGGAGACGTAGTTCTTGATCGTCTTCTCCGCCAGGAACATGTTCTGGGCGATCTGCCGGTTGGTGAGACCGTCGCCGATGAAGTTGAACACCTCACGTTCCTGATGGGTCAGCCCGGCCAGCGGATCGGTCTGCTTTTTGCCGTCGCGCAGCCTGGCCAGCAGGGCCGCGGTGCTGCGGTCGTCCAGCAGTGACCCGCCACGACCGACCGTGCGCACCGCGGCCACCAGGTTGTGGCCGAGGATCTGCTTGAGGACGAAGCCCGACGCGCCGGCCAGGACCGCGGCGAGCAAGGCGTCGTCGTCGGCATAGCTGGTCAGCATCAGGCAGTGCACCGACGGCTCGGCGGACCGCACGTCGCGGCACAACTCGACCCCGTTGCCGTCGGGCAGGCGGACGTCGAGCACTGCCACATCCGGACGTGCGGCGAGGATCGCGGTTCGCGCCTCGGCGACCGTGGCGGCCTCGCCGACGACCTCGATGTCGCCGGCCGTGCCGAGTAGATCACGCAGTCCCCGCCGGACGAGCTCGTGGTCGTCGACCAGGAAAACCCGCACAGGCGTACCAGAATCGGCAGCCGCGAGATCTGAGGGGGCCGGAGTGGCCTCGGGTGCACGCGCATCGGTGGTGGCCATGGGACGAAATTACCCCACCTCCGCCCGCAGATCGCGACGTCGGTCCCGGGCTATTCGGGACCTTCGGCTCACGTGGACGCGGCGCGGTTTCGCGAGAGTGGAGGCGAGCCCCGCAGTAACCCCGGCGGTACGGCCCCGATACCTAGGAGCGACGAGTGACAAGCCTCATCGGACCAGCAATCAACGACACCGGTATGACCGGATCGGATCTCCTGCGCGAACTGCTGCCGGTCTGCGAAACCGAAGTCGAACGTCACATGCAGATGACCAAGGACTGGCATCCACACGACTACGTGCCGTGGGATGACGGGCGGAACTTCGCCGCGCTCGGCGGGGTGGACTGGGATCCCGAACAGTCGCAGCTGTCCGAGGTCGCCAAGGCCGCGATGATCACCAACCTGCTCACCGAGGACAACCTGCCGTCCTATCACCGGGTCATCGCCGAGCACTTCACGCTCGACGATGCCTGGGGATTCTGGGTCGGACGGTGGACCGCCGAGGAGATGCGGCACTCCACGGTGATGCGCGACTACCTCGTGGTCACCCGCGGCGTGGATCCGGTGGAGCTCGAGGAGCTGCGCATGCTGCACATGACCCACGGGTTCGATCCACTGCCCGAGGACGACGGTCAGCGCGACCACGGCTTCGACATGCTCTTCGCGGTCAGCTACGTGAGCTTTCAGGAACTCGCGACCCGGGTGAGTCACCGCAACACCGGCAAGGCGTGCGGCGACCCGATCGCCGACCGCATGCTGCAACGCGTGGCCGCCGACGAGAACCTGCACATGCTCTTCTACCGCAACATCGTCGCCGGGGCCCTCGACCTCGTTCCCGATCAGGCGATGGTCGCCATCCATGCGATCGTGACCAACTTCCAGATGCCCGGCGCGACGATGCCGAACTTCCGGCGCAATGCGGTACTCATCGCCAAGGGTGGGATTTATGATCTGCCACAACATCTTTCGGAAGTCGTGATGCCGGTGCTACGCAAGTGGCGCATCTTCGAGCGCAACGATTTCGGCCCGCTGGGCGAGTTGTATCGCGACAAGCTCGCCGGCTACCTCGAGGAGATGAACGTCAAGGTCGAGAAGTTCGAACAGGCGCGAGCGCGCGCGCTCGAGCGCGCGGCCAAGAAGGCGAGCGCAGGCGCGTGACGATCATCGACCTCGGCGGCGATCTCCGCACCGGTCCGGAGTCCGAAGGCGCTGGATGTACCGAGGCCTGCGAGCGCTGCGAATCGCCGCCCACGCCGGGCGAGAGTGCACTGGTGCCACGTGGCTTCGCGACGGCGATCGCCATGGCCGAAGCAGCCGCCAGCCACAACCGGACGTGGTGGAACGAGATCCGCACGCACGCCGACGATCCCTCGGCCGGCGAATATTGCAGTTCACTGTTACTCGGCACGCTGCTGGAGGCGTCGGCGCATCGCCTGGGCGTCCCGGCCGCCGACGTATGGGCCAATATCCGCCACACCGGTGAGCTGCCCCTCTGATCGGATCACCCCACCGAGCGGGCCGGTAGGCTCCCGAGTCATGTCCGACACCCCCGCCAACACCGGTCGCGATGCTCCATCGACGCGTGGCCACGACAGTCCCGATCCCGGGCACTATCTCGCCGGCCTGGACCTGCGTGGCCGCAAGGTCGTCGTCGTCGGCGGCGGATCGGTGGCCCAGCGGCGCCTGCCCAATCTCGTGGCCGCAGGTGCCGAGGTCCATGTGATCGCCGTGGACCCGACCCCGGCGGTCGAGTCGTTCGCCGGTGTCACCGTGCATTCGCGTGCCTACGCCGACGGCGACCTCGATGGCGCGTGGTATGCGATGGCCTGTACCGACGATCCGCAGGTCAACGCCGCGGTCGTCGAGGAGGCCGAGCGACGGCACACGTTTTGTGTGCGTGCCGATGACGCCCGGTTCGGCACCGCGGTCACCCCGGCATCCGGGCGGCACCGCGACATTCAGTTCGGTGTGCTCGCCGGCGGTGACCACAAGCTCTCGGCGGCGTTGCGCGCGGCGATCAGCCGGGCGCTGGCCGACGGCGAACTGCGCGTCGACGATGCCGCACATCCGCCCGGTGTGGCCCTGGTCGGCGGCGGACCCGGCGACCCCGACCTGATCACCGTGCGTGGTCTACGGCTGCTGATGGCCGCCGACGTCGTGGTAGCCGACCGGCTGGCCCCGCCGGCGCTGCTCGCTGCGCTGGGCCCGCAGGTGGAGATCATCGACGCCGCCAAGGTTCCCTACGGACGGGCGATGAAGCAGGAGGCGATCAACGACGTCCTGATCGCCAAGGCCAAGGAAGGCCGGTTCGTGGTCCGCTTCAAAGGCGGCGACCCCTACGTCTACGGTCGCGGATTCGAAGAACTGCAGGCGTGTGTCGCAGCCGGTGTGCCGGTGACGGTGGTGCCCGGCATCACCAGCCCGATCTCGGTGCCCGAGGTGGCCGGAATCCCGGTCACCCACCGGGGCGTGACCCATGAGGTCGTCATCGTGTCCGGTCACGTGGCCCCCGACCATCCCGATTCCCTGGTCGACTGGTCGGCGCTGGCACGGCTGCGTGGCACGCTGGTGTTGATGATGTCGGTGGAACGGATCGACGTCTTCGCGCAGGCCTTGCTCGACGGCGGCCGCGCCGCCGACACCCCGGTCGCGATGATCGAGAACGGTTCGCTGCCCTCGCAGCGGGTGATCCGCACCGACCTCGCGCACGCCGCGCAGACCGCCGCGACCCAGGGACTGCGCCCCCCGGCCATCGTCGTCGTCGGCGCGGTCGCCGGATTCACCGACGCCGACGACGTCGTCCCGTTCCTCGGCTGACCCCATCACGCACACCAACCGCACGCGCCGATACGCCAACAGGGATTGGCATCGTCGCGACCGTGGGCGGTAGCGTCGACCGGTATGTCGACCTCCTCGGCGTCGAGCCATGCCACGACGGCACCGACGGATCACTACCGCCCGGTGTTCGGTCTGGCGATCCTGGTTCTGTCGGGAATGCAGCTGCTGATGGTGCTCGACGGCACCGTCGCCGCGCTCGCCCTGCCCAGCATCCGCGACTCCCTGTCCCTCAGCGAATCGGCTGCGAACTGGGTGATCACCAGCTATGTGCTGGCCTTCGGCGGACTCATGTTGCTCGGCGGGCGCCTCGGCGACACCTTCGGCCGCAAACGCATGTTCATCTTCGGCGTGGCGGCATTCACCGCGACGTCACTGCTGTGCGGACTGGCCTGGAACGAGCCTTCTCTGGTGATCGGCCGCGCGCTGCAGGGAGCCTCGGCCGCGGTCGCCGCGCCGACGGCGATGGCACTGGTCGCAACCACCTTTGCGCCCGGTAAGCCGCGCAGCCAGGCGTTCGCCATCTACGCGGCGATGTCGGGCGTCGGCTCGGTCGCCGGCCTCATCCTCGGGGGCGTCCTCACCCAGATCTCGTGGCGACTGGTGTTCCTGATCAACGTGCCGATCGGCCTGGCCGTCGTGATCGGCGCACTCTTCGCGCTGCGCGAGTCGCAAGGCGAGCGCATGCCGCTCGACGTGCCCGGCGCGGTGCTGGCAACTCTTGGTTGCACCCTGCTGGTGCTGGCGGTCAGCGACGGACCGAACGGCTGGGGCCGGCCGATCGTCATCGGCTCCTTCGTCCTGGGCGGCCTGGCCCTGGTGGCCTTCGTGCTGTGGGAGCGACACGCCGCCAACCCGATCCTGCCGCTGCGGCTGTTCGACAGTCGCAGCCGCGTCGCCGCCCTCGTGGCGATCCTGCTGGCCAGCATGATCATGATGTGCATGGCGGTGTTCATCTCGCTGTACCTGCAGGGCATCCTGAAATACACGCCGATCCAGAGCGGCCTGGCCGTGGTGCCGTTCGCGGTCGGTCTCGGGGTCGCCGCGGCCATCGCGTCCAAGCTCGCATTGATGATCCAGCCCCGCTGGCTGGTCCTGGCCGGCGGCGCGGTCATCCTCGCCGGCTGCCTGTATGCCGCGTCGATCGCCACCAATATGCCCGACTACTTCCCGAGCATCGCGATACCGGTGGTGGTCATCGGTTTCGGCGTCGGCCTGGCCGTCATCCCGCTGACCCTGTCGGTGGTCGCCGGTGTCGCGCCCACCGAGATCGGGCCGCTGACCGCACTCGCGCAGGTGGCCCAGAACCTCGGTGGCGCAGTCGGACTGGTGGTCGTCGGTGCGATGGTCACCTCACGCGCACTCTCCCAGGGCGGTACCACCGCACCGGTGGAGACGATGAACGCCACACAACTGGCCGCCCAGGCCGACGGCTACGGCCTCGGGTTCGCGTGCTGTGCCGGGATCGCCGTCATCGCGGCGGTCGTGGTGATGTTCATGCGGTTCACCCCCGAGGAGGTCGCCGAAGGGCAGGCCGCCCAGGAGGCGGCCAACGCCACCCTCGACGTCAACGACGTGAGTGCGCGCGACCACGCCTGAGCACATCGGCCGAGTGGCTCAGCCGGTCAGGACGACGATCTCGTCGGCCCGGGTGATCTCCACCCGTTGTCCCGCGTCGGCGAGCACCGAGGCCAGGACGTTGATGTCGCGGATCGTCCGTCGGGTGCGTACGAGTTCACGCGCCATCAGACCCTTGTAGTGCTTGTTGAAGTGGCTCACCACCTTTCGGCTGCCGTCGGCACTTTCGGTCATCACCGTCGCGGTCACCGCACCGGTGACCGGACCCAACTGCTGGTAGATCCCCGAACGCAGGTCCACGACGAAGTCGTCGACCGCGTCGAGTGCGCGCGAGAGCTCGGGCTTCCACACCGACGCCAGCGTCGGCAGGCCGGGCAGCTTGGAGCCGCCGGAGAGTCGGTAGGCGGGGATGGGATCGGTGGCCCGCACGACACCGAACAGCGCCGAGCCGATGGCGAGCCGATCGGCCGCCTTGTTCTTGCCCGCGCGCGTGAGTCCGGAGTGGTCGAGGGCGTCGTAGAGCACGCCGGTGTAGCGCTCGATGGCCGGGCGGGTGGGGGAGAGCCACAGCTCGGCGTTGCGGTCGACCTCACCGAGCTGGGTCCGGCCGAGGCCGAGTGCGCGGCGGCTCGCATCGAGATCGGCGGCGAGTTCGACGAGCACCCCGGCGATGCGGCAGCGGGTCGGACCGAGATCGGGAAACGACAGGGCAGGCAGGCTCAGTGGTGGACCGACGCCACCGTCGGATTTGGTTTCGGAGGGAGGCAGGATCACGAGCACCGCAACACGATACCGAGCGCGGCGGATGCGTCGAGAAACCCGGTGGACCCCCCGACTAGACTCGCCACCTGTGATCACTCGCATGTCGAATCTGTTTCTGCGGACCCTGCGCGACGACCCGGCCGACGCCGAGGTTCCCAGCCACAAACTGCTGGTGCGCGCCGGCTACGTCCGGCGTGCGGCGCCCGGTGTCTACAGCTGGCTGCCACTGGGATTGCGGGTACTCAAGGCTGTCGAACGGGTCGTGCGCGAGGAGATGAACGCGATCGGGGGACAGGAGATCCTGCTGCCCGCGCTGCTGCCGCGCGACCCCTACGAGGAGACCGGCCGGTGGACCGAATACGGCGACGCGCTGTTCCGGCTCAAGGACCGCAAGGGCGCCGACATGCTGCTCGGTCCCACCCACGAGGAGCTGTTCGCCCAGCTGGTCAAGGGCGAGTACTCGTCGTACAAGGATCTGCCGGTGATCCTCTACCAGATCCAGACCAAGTACCGCGACGAGGAACGTCCCCGCGCGGGCATCCTGCGCGGCCGCGAGTTCGTGATGAAGGACTCGTATTCCTTCGATCTCGACGACGACGGCCTCAAGGTCAGCTACCACGCGCACCGCGAGGCCTATCAGAGGATCTTCGAGCGTCTCGGGGTTCGCTACGTCGTCGTTGCCGCCACCTCGGGGGCGATGGGTGGCAGCGCGTCCGAAGAGTTCCTCGCCGAGAGCGAGGTCGGTGAGGACACCTTCGTGCGGTGCCTCGAATCCGGCTATGCGGCGAACGTCGAAGCCGTTGTCACGCCGGCAGCGCAACCGGTTGGGTTCGACGGCCTGCCCGCGGCGACGGTGCACCAGACCCCCGATACCCGCACCATCGACGCCCTGGTCGCCTGGGCCAACGCGAATCTCGACGGAACATTCACCGCCGCAGACACTCTCAAGAACGTGCTGGTGAAAGTTCGGGAGCCCGGCGGCGATTGGGAACTACTGGGAATCGGCCTCCCCGGTGACCGGGAGGTCGACGTCAAGCGGCTCGAGGCGTCGCTGGAACCGGCCGAGTTCGAATTGCTCACCGACGCCGACTTTGCTGCCAACCCCTTCCTCGTCAAGGGATACATCGGTCCGAAAGGGCTGGCCGAGAACGGTGTTCGCTACCTTGTGGATCCGCGCGTCGGTGATGGCTCGTCCTGGATCACCGGTGCAGACGAGCCGGACCGGCACGTCGTCGGGCTGGTGGCCGGGCGCGACTTCACCGCCGACGGCACCATCGAGGCGGCGGAGGTGCGCGATGGCGATCGGTCACCGGACGGCAAGGGGCCGTTGGTCAGCGCCAAGGGTATCGAGATCGGGCACATCTTCCAGTTGGGCCAGAAGTACACCAACGCCTTTGAGGTCGACGTCCTCGGGGAAAGTGGCAAGCCCGTGCGGTTGACCATGGGGTCGTACGGGGTCGGCGTCTCCCGGCTGGTGGCGGTGCTTGCCGAGCAGTGGCACGACGACAAGGGGCTGCGCTGGCCGCAGGCGGTGTCGCCGTTCGATGTTCACCTGGTGATCGCGAACAAGGACCAGGCGGCGATCGACGGTGCCGCCACCCTCGCCGCCGACCTCGACTCGGCAGGCCTCGAGGTGCTGCTCGACGACCGCAAGGCGTCGCCGGGGGTCAAGTTCAAGGACGCTGAATTGCTAGGTGTACCAACAGTTGTCGTCGTCGGTCGGGGGTATGCCGGTGGAGTGGTCGAGGTTCGTGACCGCTTCTCCGGCGACTCGATCGAGGTGCCCGTGGCCGAGGCCGCAGACGCGATCACCGCGAGCGTCCGGGGCTGAGCCGACGCCGGGGAGGATTCAGCGCCGGCCGGGAAAGGGCACAGTGGCGGGCTTGTCGCCCAAGGCGATCCGCCACTGCGCGGCTCGCCGCGCCGACGCGGTCAGCTGGTCGACGCCGAGGATTCGGGCGGATTCGGAGTCTGCCTTCTCGATCACCGACCGGTATGCGACGGCGCAATCGTCCTCGGCGGCCTCCGCGGCCTTGGCCGCGCCGACCGGATCATTCACGGTCAACGGCAGGGTGTAGCCGGCGGCCGGTTCCGGCGGTGTGCCACCGGCTTTCGTGATCGCCTCGTTGACGGCGTCCCGGGCGGTGCGGTGCGCGGCGATGTTGTCGTCGACCATCGGGCGCCGGGACGCCGAGACGAATGCGGTGATCACGCCGTAGGTGAAGATGGCGGCGTTCTCGGCGCCGGCCGCGTTCGCCAGTGCATCGGTGGTGCTGCTCATCCCAGCTGGACCTCCATGAGAGTCGTCGTCGATGCGCTGATCGACCCGGCCAGCCCGGCTGAATATCCCGACAGGCCGATGGCCGCGGCACGGGCCGCCTTCGTCGACGCTGACAGGGCCGAACGCATCTCGTCGACCGAGGTGACCGGACGGGCAGACGTCGGGGCCGTGGTGTCGGGGGCGGGGCTGTTGGGGGCCGGGCTGCTCGAGGGATCGAGCTGGGCGGTCGCGCCCGGGTCGAGCCGGGTGATCTCTTCGCGGAGGGCCTGTGCGTGTTGGCGACGCTGAGCGGCGACCACACCGAGCGCCGCCGAGTATTCGGTCACCTGCGGCGCCAGGGCGCCGGCAGCAGCGGCATCGGCAAGTGCTGAACGCGCCAGCGGCAGGAGTGCCTGCGCCGTCGTCTGGTTGGGATCGGGGCCGCGGTCGCAGCCCGCGGCAGCGGTCACCATGACGACTCCGGCCGCCACTGCCGCACTACCGCGAAGGAGGGTTCGCCGGGAGAAGCCGGCGGGATCGGCGTTCGTCACAACGGGGTGCGGGGCGCTCACCCGACACATGATGCCAGCCTCGTGAACCGCCGGATGCACGGCGGCGCACGAGCCGGTGAGCGAACTTCGCCGAGCGGGCGCGGTCCTCTACGATGGATGGGCATCACAGCCGGTGCGCAACCCGGACCGGTATCCAGGACAACTGAAGACGAGGAGAGCACGGTGGCCATCGACCAGACGAAGGTCCGCGAACTCGTCGAACGGTTCGTCCGCGATCGTGGGCTCGACCTCGAGGATGTGATCATCTCTACCTCCTCCGGTCCCGACAAGTCCGGTGCCGACGAGATTCAGCTGATCGTCGACCGGGACGGCGGTACCGATCTCGATCTTCTCGGCGCGCTGACCCGCGATGTCTCCGATGAACTCGACGCCCATGACGAGTACTCCGACGCCCCGTACACACTCGAGGTCACTTCGCCGGGAATCGGACGCCCGTTGACCCTGCCGCGGCACTGGCGACGCTCGCGCGGGCGCCGGGTGCACGTTCGCTGTGACAGCGGTCCGGACCTCACCGGCCGGATCGGGGCGCTCACCGATGCCGCGGTGGAGATCGTCGTCAACAATCGCGGCCGGATCACCACGGAGACGATTCCCTTCGACACCGTCGAGCGCGCGGTTGTCGAGGTCGACTTCTCCCGGCCGAGTGCCGCCGAACTCCAGCGTTGCGGACTCGACGACGAGGAGATAGCGCAGCGCCGGGATCCCGGTCCCACCGAATTGTGAACACGACAAGTGAATAGGCCCGACAGGCGAATAGGCCGACAAGTGAATAGGAGTCACCGACCATGAACATCGACATCAATGCCCTGCGCATGATCGAGGCAGACAAGGGAATCTCGATCGACACGGTCATCACGGCGATCGAGACCGCACTGCTGACGGCGTACCGCCACACCGACGGATTCGCGCCGCACGCACGCATCGACGTGAACCGCCGCACCGGCGCGGTGCTGGTGATGGCACAGGAACTCGACGAACACGGAGAGGTCGTCCACGAGTACGACGACACTCCCGAGGGATTCGGCCGCATCGCCGCCACCACGGCCCGCCAGGTGATCCTGCAACGGTTGCGCGACGCGGAGAACGAGAAGAGCTTCGGTGACCTCGTCACCCATGAAGGTGAGATCGTCGGTGGCGTCGTCCAGCAGGATGCCCGCGCGAACGCGCGCGGCATGGTCATCGTGCAGATCGGTAACGAGGCCAACGCCACCGAGGGAGTGATCCCGTCGGCCGAACAGGTCCCGGGGGAGACCTACCACCACGGCGACCGCATCAAGTGCTACGTCGTCGGGGTGAGCCGGGGGCAGCGCGGACCGCAGATCACGCTCTCGCGAACCCATCCCACACTCGTGCGCAAGTTGTTCGCGCTCGAGGTGCCGGAGATCGCGGACGGTTCGGTGGAGATCGTCGCGGTCGCCCGAGAGGCCGGGCATCGGTCGAAGATCGCCGTGCACACCGGGGTCAGCGGACTCAACGCGAAGGGTGCGTGTATTGGTCCGATGGGGCAGCGGGTGCGCAATGTGATGAGCGAGCTCGCCGGCGAGAAGATCGACATCATCGACTTCGACACCGACCCGGCGACGTTCGTGGGGAATGCATTGTCCCCGGCGAAAGTTGTCTCTGTCGAGGTGGTCGACCTCGCAGCCAAGGCGGCTCGGGTCGTCGTACCGGACTATCAGCTTTCCCTGGCGATCGGCAAAGAAGGGCAGAACGCGCGGCTCGCCGCTCGTCTGACCGGATGGCGCATCGACATCCGTTCCGATGCCGATGATGCGCAGTCTGCTGATTCGGACACCACCCGCAGCCGATTGTCCTAGTCGCGGCCGCGCGCGCTAGACTGAGCGATGGTTCAGCGAAAGCCGTCGACCTCGCCATCTGGCGATGGTCGCCGGGATCGTCCGGTTCGTACGTGCATCGGGTGTCGGCATCGCGCCGAGGCTCCGGCACTGGTTCGTCTGGTCGCCCGTCAGGGTGCCGACGGGTCCGCGATCGTCGTCGATCTCGCGAAGACCATGCCAGGGCGAGGTGCGTGGTTGCATCCGCGGGCGGACTGCGTGTCCGCCGCGATGCGGCGACGCGCATTCGGACCGGCATTGAGGGCACCGGGCCTGGTAGTGGGCCCGGATGACCTCGCAGATGTGATCGGTGCGGCAGCGCCATCACCGACCACGGACGACAGCAGGCCCGAGAACGGGCCGGAACAGGTAGCAGAAGACATGAGCACAGCGTGAAGTCACCACGATGAGCACGTATCGGACGTAATCCGAGGCCGTAGCGGGCAGCCCGCTCGGCCTCCAAGTGAGGAGAGCAGTGGCAGGCAAGGCCCGCGTGCACGAACTGGCCAAGGATCTGGGCGTGACGAGCAAGCAAGTGCTCGAACGCCTCAAGGAGCAGGGCGAGTTCGTCAAGTCCGCGTCGTCGACGGTCGAGGCCCCCGTGGCCCGTCGACTTCGTGAATCATTTCCCAAGAAAGACGGCGGCTCGCCGGCACCCAAGTCCGGTGCCAACGGCTCCGCCCCCAAACCCGGCGCGGGTCCGCGTCCGGGTCCCAAGCCCGGCGGAAACGGTGCTGCCCCCAGGCCGGCCGCCGAGCCGGCCGCTCCGGCGCAGGCGCGTCCCGCGCAGCCCCGTCCGGAGCGTCCCGCGGCAGCGCCGGCCGCCTCACCGGCAGCGGCGTCCTCGGATGGCCTGAAGCCGGCGGCAGCCGCCCCGGCACCGACGGCTGCTCCGGCACCGGCGGCCGCCGAGAAGGCAGCCTCTCCACAGGCGCCGTCGGCCCCGACCCCGGGACCGCGTCCCGGCGGACCCAAGCCCGGCCCGCGTGCACCACGTGTCGGGAACAACCCGTACTCGTCGGCTCCCGCTCCGCGGCCGCCGGCCGCTCGTCCCGGCCCCGGTCAGGGTGGTCCCCGCCCCGGCGGTGGCCGACCTGGGGCCCAGAACCGGCCCGGTCCGGGCGGAGCGCGTCCCGGTCCCGGTCAGGGCGGTCCTCGTCCCAGCCCCGGTAACATGCCCCCGCGCCCGAATCCGGGTGCGATGCCAAGTCGTGCGGCCCGGCCGGATGCCCGTCCCGGCGGTCGCCCCGGCGGCCCCGGTGGCAACCGCGGCGGTGCCGGTGGCGGCGGTGGCTATCGCGGTGGCGGCGGCGGTGCGCCCGGTGGTGCTCCCGCCGGTGGTGGCTTCCGCGGTCGCCCAGGTGGTGGCGGACGTGGCCGCGGTGGTGCCGCGGGTGCGTTCGGCCGTCCCGGTGGTGCGCCCCGACGGGGCCGCAAGTCCAAGCGGCAGAAGCGTCAGGAATACGACTCGATGCAGGCGCCCGCCGTCGGCGGCGTCCGTCTGCCGCGTGGTGGCGGCGAGACCATTCGCCTCGCGCGCGGAGCATCGTTGTCGGACTTCGCCGACAAGATCGGCGCCAACCCTGCAGCGCTGGTCCAGGCGTTGTTCAACCTCGGCGAGATGGTCACGGCGACCGAATCCGTCAACGACGAGACGCTGGAGCTGCTCGGCGGGGAGATGAACTACACCGTTCAGGTGGTCAGCCCCGAGGACGAGGATCGCGAGCTCCTCGAAAGCTTCGATCTGAGCTACGGCGAGGACGAGGGCGATGAGGAAGATCTCGAGCAGCGTCCGCCGGTGGTGACCGTCATGGGTCACGTCGACCACGGCAAGACCCGCCTGCTGGACACGATCCGTAAGGCCAACGTCCGCGAGGCCGAGGCCGGCGGTATCACCCAGCACATCGGCGCCTACCAGGTCGACACCCACCTCAACGGCGTGGACCGGTTGATCACCTTCATCGATACCCCCGGTCACGAGGCGTTCACCGCCATGCGTGCCCGCGGTGCGAAGGCCACCGACATCGCGATCCTGGTGGTCGCCGCCGACGACGGCGTCATGCCGCAGACGGTGGAGGCGATCAACCACGCGCAAGCGGCCGATGTGCCGATCGTGGTGGCGGTCAACAAGATCGACAAGGAGGGTGCCGACCCGACGAAGATCCGCGGTCAGCTCACCGAGTACGGCTTGATCCCCGAGGAGTACGGCGGCGAGGCAATGTTCGTCGACATCTCGGCCAAGCAGGGTACGAACATCGATGAGCTGCTCGAAGCCGTGTTGCTCACGGCGGACGCGTCGCTGGATCTGCGGGCCAACCCCGACATGGACGCCCAGGGCGTGGCGATCGAGGCACACCTCGACCGCGGTCGCGGTCCGGTGGCCACGGTGCTCGTTCAGCGCGGTACGTTGCGCGTCGGTGACTCGATCGTGGCCGGTGACGCCTACGGACGCGTGCGCCGCATGGTCGACGAGTACGGCGACGATGTCGAGGCGGCGTTGCCGTCGCGACCGGTCCAGGTGATCGGCTTCACGTCGGTGTGCGGTGCGGGTGACAACCTGCTCGTCGTCGAGGAGGACCGCATCGCCCGGCAGATCGCCGACCGCCGCAATGCGCGCAAGCGCAATGCGCTGGCCGCGCGCAGCCGCAAGCGGATCAGCCTGGAAGATCTGGATTCGGCGCTGAAGGAAACCAGTCAGCTGAATCTGATCCTCAAGGGCGACAATGCCGGTACCGTCGAGGCCCTCGAGGAGGCCCTCATCGGTATCGACATCGGCGACGAGGTCTCGTTGCGGGTCATCGACCGTGGTGTCGGTGGCGTCACCGAGACCAACGTCAACCTGGCTTCGGCGTCGGATGCGATCATCATCGGATTCAACGTCCGCGCGGAGGGCAAGGCCACCGAGCTGGCCAACCGTGAGGGCGTCGACATCCGGTACTACTCGGTGATCTACCAGGCGATCGACGAGATCCAGAGTGCGCTCAAGGGCATGCTCAAGCCGATCTACGAAGAAGTGGAGCTCGGCCGCGCCGAGATCCGCGCGATCTTCAAGTCGTCCAAGGTCGGTAACATCGCCGGCTGCCTGGTCCAGTCGGGTATCGTCCGCCGTAACGCCAAGGCACGCCTGCTGCGCGACAATGCGGTCGTCGCGGAGAACCTCACCATCGCCTCGCTCAAGCGGGAGAAGGACGATGCCACCGAGGTCCGGGAAGGTTACGAATGCGGTCTCACGGTGACGTATTCCGACATCAAGGTCGGCGACGTCATCGAATCCTATGAGCTGCAGGAGAAGCCGCGCGACTGACGCGTTTGTTGGCCCCGAGCTCCCCTTCTGCGAGCATGACCGGATGAATATCCGGGCATCTCGCGGAGGGGGAGTATCTCGCTTACCTCTTGGGAAGGACAATCATGGCTGATCCGGCACGAGCGCAACGGCTGGCCAAGCGGATCTCATCGATCGTGGCATCGGCGATCGCGCACGAGATCAAGGATCCACGGCTGGCGTACATCACGATCACCGACGCGCGTGTGACGGGCGATCTGCACGACGCCACTGTCTATTACACGGTGCTGGGCGAGACCCTGGACACCGACCCGGATTACGAAGCCGCTGCTGCCGGACTGGCAAAGGCCACCGGCATTCTGCGGTCCAAGGTCGGCGCGGGTACAGGCGTGCGCTTCACCCCGACCCTGACCTTTGTGCTCGACACGGTGCCCGATACTGCTCGGCACATGGAAGAACTGGTGGCCCGGGCCCGCGCGAACGACGAGCTGGTGGCGCGACAAGCCGCAGATGCGCGGCACGCGGGCGAGGCCGACCCGTACCGCGCGGACGAGCCCGGTGATGGCCCGGAGGACGATCAGGCGTGACCACGGCGTCGAGCGTCGCTGTCGCCGCGGCCATCGGTCGGGTCGCCGACGCCGGTGGCGGGGTGACGATTCTCTGCCACATCCGGCCGGACGCCGACACCATCGGCAGCGGGCTGGCACTCGGGCTGGCCCTCGACCGCCTCGGGATGGAGGTGGAAGTGGCCCATCCCGGCCCCGAGTCGTTGCCGGTCGCGCTCGCGGAGCTGCCCGGGCACAAATTGCTCGTCGACGGAGTCGCCGTGCGCGGCCACGACCTCGTCGTCTCGGTGGATGCCGCGAGTGAGGAGCGTCTGGGAGAGCTGGAACCGCGATTCGCCTCGGCGGACACAACGGTGGTCATCGACCACCACGTGTCGAACTCGGGATTCGGCGATCTCGACTTCATCGACGCGGATGCCGACTGCACCGCGGTGCTCGTGTTGCGGGTACTCGACGATCTCGGTGTGGACCTCGATGAGGACATTGCGACGTGCCTGTATGCCGGTCTGACCACCGACACCGGCTCGTTCCGCTGGGCCCGGCCGGACTCATTCCGGGTGGCGGCGCGGCTGCTCGACGCCGGCGTCGACTCACGCACCTGGAGCCGCCGACTGCTCGATACCCATCCGTTCGGCTGGCTGAGCATGGTCTCGACGATTCTCGGAACCGCACAATTGGACCGATCCGCGTGTGGCGGTGAGGGATTGGTGTACGCGGTGGTGGATCACCAGGCGCTGGCCGGGATGAGCTGGGAGGAATCGGAGAGCGTGATCGACATCGTGCGTACCACGGCAGAGGCCGAGGTGGCCGCGGTGTTCAAGGAGATCACAGCGGGGCGATGGACGGTGTCGTTGCGCTCGAAGAGCACCGTCGATCTGGTGCCGATCGCGCAGGCACACGGCGGCGGCGGGCATCGTCAATCCTCCGGATACAGCGACACCGGCTCGGCGTCTGAGGTGATTGCGCGTCTCCGAAAGTCGTTGTGAGCGAACTCGACGCCGGCGTGCGCCGGGTCGGGGTTCTCACCATCTCGGCGCTGGCGGTCCTCATCGCGCCGCCCTTGTATCTGCTCCTCGACCTCGCGGTGGTCGGTCGCCTCGGCGGCGACGAGCTCGCCGCCCTGGCGGTGGCCACCCTGGTGCTGTCCATCATCAGCACCCAGTTGACCTTTCTGTCGTATGGGACGACGGCGCGCTCGGCACGCCGATTCGGTGCCGGCGACCGGCCGGGTGCGGTCGACGAGGGGGTGCAGGCCAGCTGGATTGCGCTGATTGCCGGGCTGGTACTCGTCGCCATCGCGTGGCCGATCGCCCCCTATGTGATGCGAGCGCTGGTCGGTGACGCGTCGGCGTCGTCGTCCATCGTGGCCGCCGACGCGACCCAATGGGTGCGAGTGGCGGTGTTCGGGGTACCGCTCATCCTTCTCTCGATGGCCGGCAACGGCTGGATGCGCGGAGTGCAAGAAACCCGCCTGCCCGTCATCTATGTGGTTGTCGGACTGGTCATTTCGGCTGTACTCGTCGTCGGCCTGGTGCACGGTCTGTGGATTCTGCCCAGGCTCGGGATCGTCGGAAGCGCCGTCGCCAACGTCATCGGGCAGGCCATCACCGGACTGTTGTTCGCGAGCCGTGTGGTGCGTGAACGTCTGACGTCGGTTCGGCAGCGCTCATCCGATGCCCCGCGCGTGCGTGGCTTCGCGGCGTTCGCGCCGCGGTGGTCGATGATCTCGGCGCAATTGGTGATGGCGCGTGACCTCATTGCGCGGAGCCTGTCGTTTCAGATCTGTTTCGTCTCTGCCGCCGCAGTGGCCGCACGGTTCGGCGTGGCCCAGGTCGCCGCTCACCAACTGGTACTCCAGCTCTGGGATTTCATGTCGCTGTTCCTCGACTCGGTCGCCATCGCCGCGCAGGCACTGGTCGGAGCCGCACTCGGTGCGGGATCGGTGACGATCGCGCAATCGGTGGCCCGGCGCGTGACGGTGATGTCGGTGGTGGCCGCGACCCTGATGGCGGCGGTCTTCGCCGCAGGTGCGAGTGTGCTGCCCCGGGTGTTCACCTCCGACGCGCACGTCCTCGACGCGATCGGGGTGCCGTGGTGGTTCTTCGTCGCGATGCTGCCCATCGCAGGCGTCGTGTTCGCCCTCGACGGGGTGTTGCTCGGCAGCGGTGACGCCGCGTTCCTGCGTACCGCCACGCTGCTCGGGGCGCTGTTCGGCTTCCTGCCGCTGATCTGGCTGTCACTGGTATTCGACTGGGGCCTGGCCGGGGTATGGAGCGGCCTCGTGGTGTTCATGATCCTGCGACTGATCGCGGTGTGCTGGCGCGTCGCGTCCGGCCGCTGGCATCGGGTGGGAGCGGCGCCACCGGCCGGTGTCCGGGCTGATCAGGTAGTGGGCGGCGGCTGATAGGGCGGCTGGCCCGGCCAGGGCTGTGGTGGCCCGCCCGGCCAGGGCGACGCCGCGGGGGCAACTGGTGATGGCGGCGGCCACGTCGTTTGCCCGGGCTGGGTGTTCCACGGGGCGGGCCCGGACGACGGCGGTGTGGGCCGACCGCGTCGGACGGCCAGGTCGATGGCGTCGCAACCCCAGACGACGAGGATTCCCAAGATGATGAAGGCTGTCTGTATCGATACGTAGGCGGATGACGGCCACGACCACGGCCACCACGACAGAGAGTCGCGGAGCTGCTCGTCCACCCATGTCGCGATGGCGACGACCCCGATCGCCGGGAGGGCGCCGATCCATGCGAACGGTGTCGTGCGTCGTGCGATACTCCAGCCTCCGATCGTTCCCGTAAGCAACAACACGGTGCTGGTGTTCTCCACGGCGTCGTACCAGTCGTGCGCCAGGAGGTAGAAGCTGCTCCCATCGACATCGAGCAGCACCTCGACACCCCGGCTGAGCGCCAGGACGACGAATGCGAACCCGGCACCGAGAAGGCCGCGCACGGGCGTCCGGCCCCATACCCCGACAGTGGCGACGACGATCAGGTAGATGATCGTCCACGCGACATACGTCGCCCACACGTTGGCGCCCATGTCGTCGGTGGGAAACGCGTGGTAGGTGATCATCAGGATCGCCAGCGCCAGCCACCACAGGACGATCGCGATCACCGCACTGACGACCACTTGTGCCCACCACGGCCCGCGTCCGCCGGGCATGCGTGAACCGCGGGCCGGTACCGCGGTGGCCGGCGGTACGGACGGGTATGGGTGCGTCATGGACAGCATCATGGCATGTCGCCGCGGCGTCGGCGCGGAACCCGGTCATGGCGGGCGCCCCCTGTGAACAGAGCGCATGGCACGATGGATACTCGTGGCAACTCTCTGGGCGATCAGCGATCTGCACGTTGCGCACCGCGGCAACGAGCACATCCTCGACGAGATCCGCCCGCAGTCGGGCGACGACTGGCTGATCGTCGCCGGTGACGTCTCCGAACGCACCGACGACATCATCGACACGCTGCGTCGGCTGCGAACCCGCTTCCACACCGTCATCTGGGTACCCGGCAACCATGAGCTCTACACGACGGCCCGGGATCCGCTGCAGATCTTCGGGGTGGCCCGCTACGACTACCTCGTACAAGCCTGCCGGGACATCGGGGTGGTGACGCCCGAGGACATCTATCCGCTGTTCGATCCGGGTGACGGTTCGGCACCGGTCCGGGTGGTGCCGATGTTCTTGCTCTACGACTACACCTTTCGGCCCGAGGGGACGACGACGGCGTTGTCGGCGCTGGCTCTGGCCCGTGAACGCAACGTGGTGGCCACCGACGAATTCCTGCTGTCGCCGGAGCCGTTTCCGACACGAGACGCGTGGGGGCGGGCCCGGGTGGCGGCCACCCGGGCGCGGTTGGAGGCTCTCGACCCCGATGAGCAGACCGTCCTGATCAATCACTGGCCACTGCGCCGCGAACCGACCGACGCACTCATGTATCCCGAATTCGCACTATGGTGCGGCACCACCGAGACCGCAGACTGGCATACCCGGTTCAACGCCGCCTGCTGTGTATACGGCCATCTCCATATCCCGCGGACGACGTGGTACGACGGTGTCCGCTTCGACGAGGTGTCGGTGGGCTATCCTCGCGAGTGGAAACGCCGTGGCCTCCCGGAACCTTTGCTGCGCAAGATCATCCCGAACGACGTGCAGCCGTCCGACCTGCCCGAGCACGGCGCACGTTTCGAGCTACCACCCGACTATGCCGAACGTGCCGCCGAGTTCCGGCGCCGCATCGAAGAACGCCGCACCGACAGAGAACGCGCCCGACGACAGACAAGCGAGGACGGCTCTTGATCGAGCAACTGTTGCCGGCCGGCGTGGCGTCGGCCGAATCCTTCGGCGATCCACCGGATCTGGTGCCGTTGCCAGGGGAGGAGTCACTGATCTCGCGGGCGGTGGAGAAGCGGCGTCGCGAGTTCACGACGGCGCGGCACTGCGCACGTCAGGCGCTCGGGCAGCTCGGTATCGAACCGGTCGCGATCATGCGTGGTGAACGGGGGATGCCGTTGTGGCCGCCGCAGGTCGTCGGCAGTCTGACCCATTGCGACGGATACCGTGCCGCGATCGTGGCCTACGCGATGGCCGTGCGGTCGCTCGGCATCGATGCAGAGCCGCACGACGCGTTGCCTGCCGGCGTCCTCGACCACACGAGCCTGCCGCAGGAGCGGGAGGTGCTCGCCGGGCGACCCGACACCCTGCACTGGGACCGATTGCTGTTCTGCGCCAAGGAGGCCACCTACAAGGCGTGGTTCCCGCTCACCGGCCGGTGGCTGGGATTCGAGGATGCCCACATCGGCTTCGACCAGGATCCGGCCGCCGACGTGCCCACCGGCACGTTCCGGTCGCAGATCCTGATCGACGGGCGCGCCACCGATGGGGGCACGCCGTTGACCGAGTTCAGGGGCCGCTGGAAGGTCGACCAGGGACTGATCACCACCGCGATCGTGGTCGTCTGAGATGGCCGACGCATCCATCGAGAACGCCGGTCTGGTCATCGTCGACAAGTCGGCGGGCATCACCAGCCACGATGTGGTGTCACAGTGCCGCAAGATCTTCGGCACCCGCCGGGTGGGGCACGCGGGCACACTGGATCCGATGGCGACGGGGGTGCTCGTGGTCGGCATCGAGCGCGCCACGAAGTTGCTCGGCCTGCTCTCGCTCAACACCAAGTCCTACACGGCGACAATCCGATTGGGCGCGGCCACCGACACCGACGACCGCGAGGGCCAGATCATCGGTCGAGGCGACGTCGCAACGGTGACCGACGAGACCATCGCGGCAGCGGTGGCCGATCTCACCGGTGACATCTCGCAGGTTCCGGCCCGGGTGAGTGCGATCAAGGTCGACGGCCGCCGGGCCCATGCGCTCGCGCGCACCGGCGCCGAGTTCGACCTTGCGGCTCGACCGGTCACGGTGTCGCGCTTCGAGATTCGCGCGACGCACCGTGCCGACGATGACAGTGGAGAGGCGCGCTTTCTCGACCTCGACGTGGAGGTCGACTGCTCGTCGGGAACCTACATCCGCTCGCTCGCACGCGATCTGGGCGATGCGTTGGGGACCGGAGGTCATCTGACCGCGCTTCGGCGCACCTCCGTCGGACCGTTCATCCTCACGCACGCGCGCACTCTCGAAGAACTCGCCGAGGCTCCGGAGCTGTCGCTGACGATCGACCAGGCGGCACTGCTGTCGTTTCCACGACGCGATATCGACGACGACGAGGCCGAGTCGATCAGCCAGGGGCGGTGGCTGGTGCCGCTGGGCAACAAGGGAATTCACGTAGCGGTGGACCCGCGTGGGCAGGCGATCGCCCTCATCGACGAGCGGGGACGCCGGGCCAGCTCGGTGATGGTCGTGCGGCCGGCGACATTGCGCTGAACGTCATCGGACCCGGCCGAGGCGGCCGGGGAGAGAAAATGCGAGGCGCTCAGCCGGCCGGTATCAGGAAGATCGCGCGCGCGGCGATGTCGCCGAGATCGATGGGTGCGCCGTCGTTCACGCTGATCGCGATGGTGCCGGCGAACGGTCGTTTCTCGACGACGGTGAGGGCGCAGTCGAGCGCGACACCCATCTGGTCGAAGTACCGCAGCATCGCCGGATCGGTATCGGAGATCCGGGCGATGGTCCCGGAGTCGCCGACGTCGAGATCAGCAAGTGAACTGGCGTCGGGCGTGGGCACCGATCCGTCGACGGCGGGGATCGGGTCGCCGTGCGGATCGCGGCTGGGGAAGCCGAGTTTCGCGTCGAGGCGGGCCACGAGCCGGTCGGAGACAGCATGTTCGAGCACCTCGGCCTCGTCGTGCACCTCGTCCCACCCGTAGCCGAGTTCACGGACCAGGTAGGTCTCCAGCAGACGGTGCCGGCGCACCATCAACACCGCGGCCGCCCGCCCGCGGTCGGTGAGTGTCACCGCGCCGTAGCGCTCGTGGGACGCGAGGCCCTGATCGGCGAGCTTCCGGATCGATTCCGATGCGGTCGATGCCGATACGCCCATCTTGTCGGCGAGCAGTTTGGTGGTGACCTTGACGTCGGCCCACTCCTGGGATGTCCAGATGACCTTCAGGTAATCCTGCGTCACGGTCGACAGCGTGGCCACCGCGCGCTCGGTGTCGTCATCCCCACCACTGGTCGACGGCAGTCCTCTGTTGGGCATGGCCGCAAGCTTATGTGGCGATCGGCTCCAGATGCGAAGCAGTGCATGGCCGGGGCCGAGTCATCGGCGCGCGGACACCTCCGCTCCATCCGAATCGTTGGTGGGTTCCACCTCGTGTTCACTCGGCCGGTCGGTGCTGGTCTGGCGGTGGCGGTGGCCGTAGTCTGGTCGGCGTGTTGCGTTGGCGAGGTCTGGAGGACGTCCCCGCGGATTGGGGTCGGTGTGTGGTCACGATCGGCGTCTTCGACGGTGTGCACCGCGGGCATGCGGAATTGATCAGCGCCGCGACGCGGGCGGCGCGCGAGCGCGGCGTCCCGGCGGTGCTGATGACGTTCGACCCACATCCCGCGGAAGTCGTGCGGGCAGGTAACCATCCGCCGCAGCTCACCACATTGACGCGTCGTGCCGAACTCGCCGAGCAGCTCGGTATCGACGTCTTCTGTGTGATGCCCTTCACGCCGGAGTTGGCCTCGCGCACGCCCAAGGACTTCGCGCACGATGTGCTCGTCGAACGGCTGCACGCCGCCGATGTCGTGGTGGGTGCCAATTTCACCTTCGGGAAGAAGGCGGCCGGGGACGTCGCGAAACTCACCGAGCTGGGTGCGAAGTTCGGGTTCGCGGTACAGGCGGTATCGCTGTTCGGTGAAGATGCGGTGACCTACTCGTCGACCTACATCCGGTCGTGCGTGGCTGCCGGTGACGTGGAACGTGCCGCCGAGGCGCTCGGCCGCCCCCATCGGGTGGAGGGGGTGGTCGTCCGCGGCGACGGCCGTGGCCGCGAATTGGGTTTTCCGACAGCCAATGTCGCGCCGCCCATGCATGCGGCGATCCCGGCGGACGGGGTGTATGCAGCATGGTTCACCGTCCTCGGGGCCGGACCGGTGGTCGGCCAGGTGGTGCCCGGTGAGCGGTACGAGGCCGCGGTGTCGGTGGGCACCAACCCGACGTTTTCGGGGCGTACGCGCACCGTGGAGGCGTTCGTGCTCGACACCAGCGCCGACCTCTATGGGCAGCACGTCGCGGTCGACTTCGTCAGTCACATCCGGCCGATGGAACCGTTCGACAGCATCGACGATTTGATCACCGCGATGGCAGGCGACGTCGACAAGACACGCGTGATCCTCGCCGAGGCCGCGAACTGATCGTGCCCGTCGATTTGGGTGCGGCCGATTGCCGCTGGTAGATTGGCTCGTCGGCGTTGCTGCAGTCCGCGGTGGCACGCCGCCCCGAACCCGCCCTGGTGGGCGCGAGACGGGGATCAGAATTGTCGCGGCACTGAGAAATTAGGAGTATCTCCATGGCACTGACAGCTGCCGAGAAGAAGGAAATCCTGGGCCAGTACGGCCTGCACGAGACCGACACCGGCTCACCAGAAGCTCAGGTCGCGCTGCTGACCAAGCGCATCAGCGACCTCACCGAGCACCTCAAGGAGCACAAGCACGATCACCACAGCCGCCGCGGGCTGCTGCTGCTGGTCGGCCGTCGCCGTCGCCTGCTCAAGTACGTCGCCAAGGTCGACATCGCGCGCTACCGTTCGCTCATCGAGCGGCTCGGCCTGCGTCGCTGAACGGTCCGTCAGCGACTGTCGCTGCGCGATTGCATCCAGACATCGGAGACCCGGCCACCTTCACTGGAGGTGACCGGGTCTTTGGCGTATCGATGATAAGCTGGCGACGGAACGTTGCCGTGACGTGTGAGTCCACGGAAGTGATGACGAGCCAGATCGGTCCTCGGTAGTGGCCGCCGGAACACGAAGTTTCCGGCCGCTTCGATCGAAGGCCGTCTGAGCAGACAAGCGGGGCGCACAAGCGCGCCGATCACCTCCCGTCGACGATCGCACTCATGCGTGTTCCGGGCTGACGCATACGCGGGCACCGAGACGAGTCGACGATTGAGTGCCGTCTTCGCCCCGTTCGCCGATCAGTCGATATCCGCATAACGAAGGCCGCACGATGCGGCCACCCACGGCCGCCGGATGCGGCCGCAACGAAGGGATCAACACCCCACATGACCGATGTGACCACCACCGAAGATTTCACCGACTTCGACGAAACCATCACCGAGGCCACCGCTGTCATCGACAATGGCAGCTTCGGCACCCGCACCATCCGCTTCGAGACCGGCCGACTGGCCCAGCAGGCGGCCGGTTCGGTGACCGCCTACCTCGACGACGAGACCATGCTGCTCTCGACGACGGCGGCGTCCAAGCACCCCAAAGAGCACTTCGACTTCTTCCCCCTCACCGTCGACGTCGAGGAGCGGATGTATGCCGCCGGGCGCATCCCGGGCTCGTTCTTCCGCCGCGAAGGCCGTCCCTCGACCGATGCGATCCTGACCTGCCGCCTGATCGACCGGCCGCTGCGGCCGACGTTCGTCGACGGCCTGCGCAACGAGATCCAGGTCGTCGTGACCGTGCTCAGCCTCGACCCCAAGGACCTCTACGACGTCGTCGCGATCAACGCGGCGTCGGCCTCCACCCAGCTCGGCGGTCTGCCGTTCTCCGGCCCGGTCGGTGGCGTGCGTGTCGCGCTCGTCCCCACCGAGGAGAACAAGGCCGGCCAGTGGGTGGCATTCCCGACCGTCGAGCAGCTCGCCGGCGCCGTGTTCAACATGGTCGTCGCCGGCCGCATCGTCTCCGGCAGCGGTGACGATGCCGACGTCGCGATCATGATGGTCGAGGCCGAGGCCACCGAGAACGTCATCGAGATCATCGCCGGCGGTGCGCAGGCGCCGACCGAGGCGATCGTCGCCGAGGGCCTCGAGGCCGCCAAGCCGTTCATCGCGCGTCTGTGCGAGGCACAGAAGTCGCTGGCAGCCGCCGCGGCCAAGGAGACCGCCGAGTTCCCGCTGTTCCCGCCGTATGAGTCCGACGTCTTCGACGCCGTGTCCGCCGCGGCCACCGAGAAGCTCTCGCAGGTTCTCACCATCGCGGGCAAGCAGGAGCGCGACGAGAAGACCGACGAACTCAAGGCGCAGATCCTCGATCAGCTCGCCGGGCAGTTCGAGGGACGCGAGAAGGAGATCGGTGCGGCCTTCCGCTCGGTCACCAAGAAGCTTGTGCGTCAGCGCATCCTGACCGATCACTTCCGCATCGACGGGCGCGGCATCACCGACATCCGGTCGTTGTCGGCCGAGGTCGCGGTCATCCCGCGTGCCCATGGCAGTGCACTGTTCGAGCGTGGCGAGACCCAGATCCTCGGTGTCACCACCCTGGACATGGTCAAGATGGCCCAGCAGATCGATTCGCTGACGCCGGAGACCTCCAAGCGCTACATGCATCACTACAACTTCCCGCCGTATTCGACCGGTGAGACCGGTCGCGTCGGGTCTCCGAAGCGCCGCGAGATCGGCCACGGTGCCCTCGCCGAGCGTGCCCTGGTGCCGGTCCTCCCGAGTGTCGCGGAGTTCCCGTACGCGATCCGTCAGGTCTCCGAGGCGCTGAGCTCCAACGGCTCGACCTCGATGGGTTCGGTCTGCGCCTCGACCATGTCGCTGCTGAATGCCGGTGTGCCACTGCGTGCTCCGGTGGCAGGTATCGCGATGGGTCTGGTCTCCGACACCGTCGACGGCGAAACCCGCTATGTTGCCCTGACCGATATTCTCGGCGCCGAAGATGCCTTCGGCGACATGGACTTCAAGGTCGCGGGCACCAAGGACTTCGTGACCGCGCTGCAGCTCGACACCAAGCTCGACGGCATCCCGAGCCACGTGCTCGCCGGTGCGTTGAACCAGGCCAAGGATGCCCGGTTGACGATCCTCGACGTGATGTCCGAGGCGATCGACGAGCCCGACGAGATGAGCCCGTACGCGCCGCGGATCACCTCCATCAAGATTCCGATGGACAAGATCGGTGAGCTGATCGGGCCCAAGGGCAAGACGATCAACACGATCACCGAGGAGACCGGCGCCAACATCTCCATCGAGGACGACGGGACCGTCTTCATCGGTGCGACCGACGGCGTTTCGGCGCAGGCGGCAATCGACCGCGTCAACGCGATCGCCAATCCGCAGCTGCCCAAGGTGGGCGAGCGCTTCCTCGGCACAGTGGTCAAGACCACCGCCTTCGGCGCGTTCGTCTCACTACTGCCGGGCCGCGATGGCCTGGTGCACATCTCCAAGCTCGGTAAGGGCAAGCGCGTCAACAAGGTCGAGGACGTCGTGAACGTCGGCTCGAAGTTGCGCGTGGAGATCGCCGACATCGACGAGCGCGGCAAGATCAGCCTCATCCCGGTCGACGACGACGCCAAGAACGACGCGCCGGCCGACGACAAGGCGACTGCCGACGCCTGATCGACAGGGGGCCTCCGCCCCTGAGCCACAGGTAAACGCCACAGGCCGCCGTCATCATGACGGCGGCCTGTGGCGTTTGTTGTGGAGCGGCCTGGGAGCCGGTGCCGCCAGCTGAGTTTCGTGTTCGTTACGTTCCTGAAAATCAAGCTCCTCTCTGTTGCGTGCGGGTCTGAGCACTTGCAAAATCGATTCGGCACAACGTCGTGCAATTCATTCACCATCTAGGTCATGAGGAGCACCCCAGGTGCCGCAGGCTGCAAAGACACTCTCTCTCGGCGCATTCGAGATCATGTGCCCCAACTTCTTGAGTAATGCGTGGTCGCATGCCCGCAGCGATACCCGGGACTTCGACACGCTCGGGTACTGGCAGGATCTGGCACGCCGTCTCGATGCCGGTGGTTTCGACTACCTGTTCTTCGCCGACGCGAGTGGCTATCCGATGGATGGCGACGACGTGCCCGAAGTGGTCATCCGTGAGGCCGTCCAGTTCCCGGTCCTCGACCAGATGTCGTTGATCTCCGGGCTTGCGGCGACGGTACCGCGGTTGGGTTTCGTGGTCACCGCGTCCACCACCATCGAGCGTCCCTACATCCACGCACGCCGCTTCTCGACCCTCGACCATCTGACCGCCGGACGCATCGGCTGGAACATTGTCACCTCCGACATGCAGGAGTCGCTGGTCAAGCTCCTCGGCGAGCCCTCGGTTGTCCGTCACGACGAACGATACGACCGCGCAACAGAATTCGTCGAACTATGCCTGCAGCTCTGGGAAACTGCCTGGGACGACGGCGCTTTCGTGTTCGACAAGCGAGCACGGACGGCCATCGACCCCTCACATGTTCATCGGCTCAAGTATCAGGGCAAGTTCCACGCCTTCGACGGGTACTACCCCGTCAACCCGTCGCGGCAGCGCACCCCTGCGCTGTTCCAGGCCGGAAGTTCACCACGTGGGCTGCGTTTTGGTGGCGACTTTGCCGAATGCGTCTTCATCCAGAAGCGGGATAGCGCCTCGACACGCGCCATGGTCGACGCCGTACGTTCGGCTGCGGCCGAGTCGGGCCGGGCCCGTGACTCGGTCAAGGTCATCAACAGTGTCTCGGTCGTCGTCGCCGACACCGAGGAACGCGCACACGAGATCCGCGCCGAACTCGAGGCGACCCCGTCGATCGAGGCATTGGCGGCCCATTACCTGGGGTACAGCAGCATCAACCTGATGAACCGGCCGCGCAACAGCACACTCGACGGCGCGCGTTCGGAGAACGGGCAGTCGTCGGCGGCCAAGTACCAGAACGGCGCTGCCAGTCCGACGGTGGGGGAGATCTTGGCGGGCCTGCCCAAGACCACCGGCGGCCTCAAGATCACCGGAACTCCCGAACATGCTGCCGAACAACTCATCACCGTTGGCGCACAAGCAGATCTGGACGGATTCCTGATAGAGCGGACGTTCGGCGGGGTCGACTGCTATGACGACTTCATCGAGCGTGTGATGCCGATCCTCCGTGACCGGGGTGCAATCCCCGAGGCGCCGGCGGATGGCACGCTGCGTGAACGACTGACGGGTTCTGCCGATCTCCGGCTTCCGGGCTCGGTCCGGGACGCGGGTCTACCGCCTGCCTGACCAGGGCGTCTTGCCCACACCGATCGTATCCCCCTGAATCTCCGAGGAGACCTTGTGTTCGAAACCACCAACAGTGCCCGTCGTCGGAAGCGACGCGTACTGACCACAGTCGTCGCCGTGTTGGCGGCGACGTTGACCGTGTTGCTCGCCGCGTGTTCGGGAGGAGGCTCGGGTGACGACGGAAACGGCTACCGCGCGAGTATCCAGCTGGGATGGCTGCCGAATATCGAGAACGGGTCATTCGTCTACGCCGACCAGAAAGGCTTCTATCACGATGAGGGTGTCGACGCGCGCATTCTCGCGGGCGGGCCTCAGGTGGCCATCGACGCCCAGGTGACGAGTGGGAAAGCACTCGTCGGCCTGTTCAGCAGTGAGTCGCTGGCCAATGCGGTTCTCAACGGTGCGCCGCTGGTCGCCGTGTCCGCGATCTATCAGTACTCGTCCTTTGGCTATGTCACGCTCAAGAATTCGGGCATCACCGATCCACATCAGTTCGAGGGCAAACGCCTGGGTGTGGCGGCCAACGACCGCACCACCGTGCCATTCCTCAAGTCCATCGGGGTGAACACCGATTCCATCACGTTGGTTCCGGTTGACGGTTCGCCCACCCCATTGGTGAACCACGACGTCGACATCAGCACTACGCCAAAGGGCAACATTCCGGTGGCGTTGGCAGACAAGGGCATCCAGACCAATTTCATTCCGGTGGCCGATTACGGCTACAACCGGTGGTCGAGTGTTCTTGTCGTTCGTAAGGATTCGTTGTCGGATCCGAAGAAGCTCAAGGCGATCAAGGGCATCATCGCCGCGACCCAACGCGGCTCTCAGGCATTCATCGACAATCCCGATGACGTCGGGAAGGTGGTGTATGACGCCTACGGTGCGAAGCAGGGACTGACCGAGCAGTCGCAGATCGACGGCGCCAAGGTGTGGGCAGGGTTGATCACGCAGGGCCAGCAGCTCTATCACGGCAAACTCACCGAGATCACCGATGGTGGTATCGCGACCAATCAGCAATTGATCGACCGGATTCTGAAGGTCAACCTCGACGCGCACAAGATGTTCGATCAGTCGGTGGCGCAAGGGGTGTTGAAGTGAGTGTCGAGGTGTCCGGCGGCCCGGGTCGGGCCGAGTCGCCGACGCCGCTGGGTACCGGGCTGGTGGCAGCCAAGGTGACCCGCGAGTTCCGGGGACGTCACGGTGTCGTCGCCGCGCTCGACGGGGTGTCGTTCCCGACGGCGGCGGGGTCGTTCACCACGTTGATCGGCCCGTCGGGGTGTGGCAAGTCCACATTGTTGCGGATGTTCGCGGGTCTGGATGATCCGACGACGGGATCGGTGGCGGTACTCGGTGATTCACCGCACAAGGCGCAACGCGATCATCGGATCGGTGTGGCTTTCCAGGACGCGGCGTTGTTGCCATGGCGCACCGTGGAAACCAATATCGCTCTCCCGCTGCAGGTCGCAGGGCGCAAGGTCGACCCGAAGCTCATCGCCGATCTGATCGCATTGACCCGGCTGACCGGATTCGAGAAGGCCCGGCCGGCGCAGTTGTCGGGCGGGATGCGCCAGCGTGTGGCGATCGCGCGGGCGCTGGTGCTCGAACCCGAGGTGTTGTTGCTCGACGAACCGTTCGGGGCGCTTGACGATATGACCCGGCACCAGATGAATATCGAATTGCAGCGGATCTGGACCGAACGGCCGTCGACCACGCTGCTGGTGACGCATTCGCTGACCGAAGCGGTGTTCCTCAGCGACGAGATCGTGGTGATGGCCGCGCGACCGGGCCGGGTGGTCGACCGTGTCGGTATCGAGCTGGATCGCCCGCGGACCGCCGAGGTGCGGCAGTCCCCGGAGTTCCACGCCTACGCCGACGACTTGTCGCAGAAGTTGCAGCGGGCGACCCACGCACAGGAGGCATGAGGTGGCGGTCCTCAACGCGTTGGCGACGCCACCCCGGCGCATCGCCGGTGTGAACTGGCGAAGCGTCGGGATCCCGATCGCCTTGATCGTCGGTGCGGTGGCGGTGTGGGCGGCGATCACCGCGGTGGTCGGGGCCACGACGATCCCGTACCCGTGGTCGATCATCGCGACCATGATCGACGACTGGCCGCTGCTGTGGGACAACACCACGAGCACCCTGTACACCGCGGTGTGCGGACTCCTCGCCGCGGTCGTGGTGACGACGGTCCTCGGGGCGGTGTCGTTCGCGTTGCCGTTCAGCCGGCCGGTGGTGGTCAGCCTTGCCACCGTCGTACACGTCATCCCGATCGCCGCGGTGGCCCCGATCGTGGTGGTCGCGGCCGAGCCCGAGATGGCGCGCATCATCGTCGCGGCGCTACTGGTGTACTTCCCACTGCTGATCGGTGTGCTGCTGGGCCTCAACTCGGTCGATACGCGCGCCATGGACGTCATCACCGCCAGCGGCGGAGGCTCGTGGGCGCAACTGCGCCGGGTGCGATTCGCCTCGGCCTTGCCGCACATCATCGCCGGACTCCAGATCGGTGTCCCCGCCGCGGTCGTGGGCGCGATGCTGGGTGAGTTCTTCGGTTCCGAAGAAGGGCTGGGCGCAATTCTGCTCGTCGCGCAGCAGCAGTTCTTCGTCAACCGCGTCTGGGCCATCGGACTGCTCGCCGGTCTCATCGCGACCGCGGGCTTCGGCCTGGTCACCCTTGTCGCCAGGATCGCTGTGCCGTGGGCGGGGGAGGACGTCACCGTCGGGACCTCGGTGGCCGGCGGCGCCGGGCACCGCCTGGGGCCCGCCAAAACGGTGCTCGCGGCAGTGGCGTCCTTCGTGTTGATCATCGGCTTCTGGTACAGCCTGCGCTACGTCTTCGGGTTCGACTCGTACTTCGTCCGGACCCCCGACGAAGTGATCCGCTTCATGATCAGCGGCGATCCGAACGGAGTCGCGGCCGCATCGTCGCTGACCGACCGGGGAGGCCCGACCGGATTCTGGGGCTCGTTCCGAACCGCGCTGGGACAGACAATAGTTCACGCCGCCGTCGGGTTCGTGTGCGGCATCGTCGTGGCCGTACTCGCCGCCATCATGGCCGTCGCCGCGCCGAGTGTGGGCAGACCATTCACCGCGGTGGCCACCGTCGTCCGGTCGATCCCGCTGCTCGCGATGACACCGGTGATCGTGCTGGTCTTCGGACGCGGTCTGATCGCGGTCACCGTGATCATCGTCCTCATCACGTTCTTCCCGACGATGGTCAACGTGATCGCCGGACTGCGTGGCGCACCCGCCACCACAGGCGACGTCATCCGCGCCAGCGGTGGCCGCAACGTCGACGTCGCCCGCTACACACAACTGCTGTACTCGGTCCCGTCGATCATCGCCTCGGTACGAATCGCCGTACCGGCCGCGATCAGCGGCGCGATGCTGGCCGAATGGCTCGCCACCGGCGACGGCGTGGGATACATGATCGCGCTCGCATCGGTACACGGCCAATACCTGCAACTGTGGACCGTCAGCGCACTGATGGTGGTCCTCGTCCTCATCCTGTACGGACTCCTCGGCGCCATCAGCGCAGTGATCAGCCGACGAATCGGCATCGCAGATTAGCATCGCGCGTTTCCTCGCTAGGAGAATTATGAAAAGAATTGGATTGGGCGCATTCGAGACGGTGCGGCCCATCAACGGGAACAAGATCGCATGGACGCATCCGCAGAGCCGGCATCTGGAATACGCCTCATTGGGATTCTGGATGGATATGGCACGTATGATGGATCGCGCGGGGTTCGACTTTCTCTTCTTCGCTGACACGTATAGCTATCCCACAAGTGGTGATCACGCGAATCCGGCGTCCATCAGGCAGGGTGGATTCCCCAATCTCGAGGCGCAGATGTTGATCCCGGCGCTGGCATCGGTGACGGAGAGCCTCGGGCTCGTCTACACCACGGCGACCGGACTCGACCATCCGATCCAGATGGCGCGTCGACTTGCCAGCCTTGACCATTTGTCCAACGGCCGGGTGGGTTTGAACATGGTGACCGGAAATGGGCCGGATGTCGTGAAGATGCTCTTCGGACATGAGTCGATGCGAGACCACGAGTTGCGATATGCGCGAACGAACGAATACATCGATCTCTGCCTGAGGTACTGGGAGGGCTGCTGGGAGGACGACGCGGTACGGGTCGATGTCGACCAGCTCGTGTACGCCGATCCCGCGAAAGTTCATCGGATCGACTTCGAAGGAAAGTACTACCGAACCAACGGGTACCTCACGGTCGAGCCGTCGCCTCAGCGCACTCCGACCCTCTTCCAGGCGGGGACCTCGGATACCGGAAAGGATTTCGCCGCTCGGTACGCGGAGTGCATCTTCGTCAAATCCGATGCGCTCGACCGTACCGCGGCGACGGTGTCCGATATCCGTCGGCGTGCTGAGGGCTTTGGGCGCGACAGCAACGACATCAAGATGTTCTGCAGCGTGAGTATCGTCTCGGGGCCGACAACCGAGGATGCGTGGGCGTTTCGCGACGAGGTGCAGTCGCTGCAGACCGATGAGACCGTCGCGGCACTGTATCGGAACCTCTCCGGGATCGACCTCCTCGAACTCGATGAGAACCTGCCACTCACCCAACGCGCGGACGGAATGGCGCTCGGCGAGCTGAACCAGAGCGATGTGGCGCGCTATCTGCCGCGAGATGGCGAGTCCGGTCCGACGGTTCGCGAGATTCTCGAGGATCTGAAAGGTGCAAACCCGAGCGATTGGGTGATCATCGGTGACGGCGCAGAAGTCGCCGACAAGATGGAGCACATCGTCGATACCACCGACATCGACGGGTTCATGCTCTCGCCGGCCGTCGACATCGCCGAATTGCAGCGATTTGCCGATCACGCCCTACCCGAACTCCGACGACGTGGGCGTCGCGAGGAGCCGGGTGGCCCGACGTTCCGGGAGCGGATGTTCGGGCATGCCCATCTCAAGGGGACTCATCCCGGTGCGGCACACCGGGTGTCGTGACACCCGAGTGCACACCGACGCACGACGATACGGCTCGTGCGACGAAGGACGCCCACGGATGATTCACCATCGACGAACAGAACTGATGCGAGAGAAGGAAGAACTTGACACAGAAACGGATCGGTCTCGGTGTCTTCGAGTCGCCGCGCCCACAGAACGGGAACAAGATCGGGTGGACGCATCCGATGAGCAGACATCAAGAATATGCCTCGCTCGGGTTCTGGTGCGATATGGGGCGGATGCTCGATGATGCCGGATTCGACTTCCTGTTCTTCGCGGACGGTTACGGCTATCCCATGACCGATGATGGATACGCGAACGAGATCTCGGTTCGCCAGGGTGGTTTTGCCGGTGTGGAGTCGCAGATGATCATTCCGGCGCTGGCGCAGGTGACGCGCAACCTGGGCCTGGTCTACACCACACCCACAGGACTCGACCATCCGATCCAGATGGCGAAACGCCTTGCCACACTGGATCATTTCACGAACGGCCGGGTCGGTCTGAACATGGTGACCGGTTCCGGACAGGACACGATCGCGCAGCTGTTCGGCCATGATGCCATGCGGGGACACGAGCTGCGGTATTCCCGCATGCGGGAATACATGGATTTGTGCCTCAACTACTGGGAGGGGTGCTGGGACGACGACGCGGTGATCAGGGATACCGGAGCGGTCACCTATGCCGACCCCGACAAATTGCGACGTATCGAGCACGACGGCGAGTACTACCGGACGAAGGGATATCTGGCTGTTGAGCCGTCGCCCCAACGGACACCCCTGCTGTTCCAGGCAGGCACGTCGCAGACCGGACGGGCCTTCGCCGCGAAGTATGCCGAATGCGTGTTCGTGAAATCGGACAGCCTGTCGGCGACCGCCGAGGCCGTGGCCGACATCCGGCATCGAGCAGAACTCGCCGGTCGCGCTCCCGATGATCTGAAGATGTTCTGCAGCATCTCCATCACCGCGGGCGCGACCACCGCCGACGCCCAGGAATTCCGGCGAAGTGTTCTGGCGCAGCAGACCGACGAGACCGTGGCGGCGGTATACCGCAACCTCGCCGGTATAGATCTTCTGGCGCTCGATCCCGATCGTCCGCTCACCCAGCGTGCCGACGGTGCCTCACTCGGAGAACTGAATCAGAGCGATGTCGCGCGGTATCTCCCGCAGAACGGAGAGCCCGGACCGACGGTGCGCGAGATCCTCGACGACCTCAAGGGCGCCACCCCCAGCGACTGGGTCATCGTCGGCGACGGCGCGGAGGTGGCCGACAAGATGGAACACATCGTCGACACGACCGACCTCGACGGCTTCATGCTCTCGCCTGCCATCGACATCGCCGAACTCGGCCGCTTCGTCGAGTACGCGTTGCCCGAACTCGAACGGCGGGGGCGCCGGGACCCGTTGCACGGGACCACACTGCGTGAACGACTGTTCGGTCACTCCCGGCTGAGCCCGACACACCCTGGCGGGGCGTATCGCTTCGTCCCCGGTCAGACGACCGTCTCGTAGTGCCGAGTCGTTCGGCTCACCGATCCCGAAAGGGGTGCCATGAACACCGCTGATCTGGTTATCCAGAATGCATTCGTCGTGACCTTCGACCAAGACCGAAGTGTCCATGACGACGGTGGCATCGCGATCAGGAACGGAACGATCGTCGATGTGGGTAGGACCGTCGACGTGTTGCAGCGGTGGACGCCGGCCGAGCGGATCTTTGCCGGCGGGAAGATCGCCATCCCGGGGCTCACGGATGCTCATGTGCACACCGCGCAGACGTTGATGCGCGGACTCTTGGCCACTCTCGGGCAGCAAAGATCGCTGCGTGTGCCGACGTGGCGTGAATACCTGGTGCCGTTCGAGGCCGCACTCTCGCCCGACGATGTGGAGTTATCGGGATTGCTTGCCTACACAACCATGCTGGCCACCGGGACCACGTCATTCTTCGAGGCCGGCGGACCGCATCCGGAAGCGATGGCGACCGCGGCGCTCGCCACCGGCATTCGCGGGTCGGTCTCGGTGTCCACGATGGACGGCGGCGCCCGACTGCCCGGCTCGATGGTGGTGTCGACCGAGCGCGCCCTGACCCAGAACGTCGAACTGGTGGAGAACGGGCCCGCGAAACCGGACGGCTCCACCAGGGTGAGCGCAGGAATGTCGCTGCGGCAGATCATCTCCGGCACGCCGGAGTTGATCGTCGATATCCATCGTGAGGCCGCCGTACGCGGTGTGAAGGTGCACACGCACCTCGTCGAGGGAACCTACGAGATCGACTTCGCGCTCGAACGTTATGGCAGGCGACCGATCGAGTTCTTGATCGGGCTGGGGGTGTTCACTCCGACATTGCACGGAGCGCATTCGGTGCTCGCCAATGGTCATGATGTGGAATTGTTTGCCCGACACGGTGTTTCCGCGGCTCACTGTGCAAAGGGAACTACGCGATCGGACGGCCGCCGGCCTTGGACATGTGGCGTCGCGGCGTGGCGATCGGGCTGGGCACCGATGGCGTCTCGACCCTCGGCACGCTCGACCTCTTCCGGGTCGCAATGTTGGTCCGAATCGGTCAGCAGCACATCTACGCGACTCCCGTACACAATCGGAACGGCGTGTCGGCCCGGGAACCGCTCGAGATGGCGATCGTGGGTGGTGCGCGCGCGATGGGGACCGGGGAGCACACCGGCGGTCTCGAGGTCGGCAAGCGTGCCGACGTGGTCTTGCTCGCCACCGACGGACCGGACGCTGCCGGCTATGCGTCGGAGACGGTGTTTCTCTACGAATGTGCAAGTGGCCGCGACGTTCACACCGTCCTCGTCGACGGGAGGGTAGTGGTCAAGGATCGTGAGGTGCTCACCGCCGACACCGCTGAGATCCGCATGCGGGCGCGGGCACGGCAGAACGAGCTGTCGAAGGTGCTGCAGTGAATCGGGAAGCGTCGAGCCCAATCGATGTGACGACTACGCCGATGCCGGCCGACTCGGCGGCGATCAGGTCGGCGTTCTCCCGATTCCCTTCGGGTATCGCCGCATTGTGCGCCGCCGTCGAGGGCGAGCCGGTCGCGTTGGTGGCATCGTCCTTTCAGGTGGGGATCTCCCTGGATCCACCCCTGGTCCTGTTCTCCGTCCAGCAGTCGTCGACGACCTGGCCTCGCCTTCGTCGAGCGACTCACCTGGGCGTGAGCATCCTCGGCGCCGATCACGGGGAGATCTGCGCTCAGCTCGCCGCGAAGGACAAGTCGGCGAGGTTCAAGGACATCGAGACGATCGTCGATGCAGACAGCGCGGTGTTCCTTCCGAATTCGGCGCTTCTTATGAAGTGCAGTATCAGGTCGGAGACGGCAGCCGGTGACCATCGACTCATACTGCTCGAGGTGCTTGGCGTACGGGCCGACACCCGTGTCGAGCCGTTGATCTTCCATGGGTCGGAGTTCCGGGGGCTCGATCGTCGGTAGCCTTGCCTGCGTGTGCCTGATCCTGTTCGCCCTCGATGCCCATCCGCGCTTTCGGCTGGTGCTGGCCGCCAATCGCGACGAGTTCTTCGCGCGCCGCACCGAGCCGGTACATCGGTGGCCGGATCTGCCGGTGATCGGTGGACGGGACCTTGCGGCCGGTGGAACATGGATGGGGATCTCGACCCTCGACTCGCATCGGTTGGCCGCGGTCACCAACGTGCGCGACGGTATTGCACAACCGTTGCCGGACAAGCGGTCCCGCGGCGCGCTGCCGGTCGACTTCCTGACGACGGACGCGCCGGCATCGGGGATGTGTGCGGCATTTGTCGCGCACGCCGGTGACTACGCACCGGTGAACCTGTTGCTCGATGATGGCGTCGAAATGCATTGGGCGACGAACCATCCTGGCGCAGCCCCGGCCGAAGCGACGACGAGCCGGGTCGCACCGGGACTGCACGGGGTGTCCAACGGGCTACTCGACGAACCGTGGCCCAAGATCACACGCGGCGTACAGGCGCTCCGGGAGAACCTCGAAGCCGAGCCGACGGTGCTGCTGAACATGCTGCACGACACCACAATCGCCGACGACACTCATCTTCCGCATACGGGTGTGCCGGTGGCGCAGGAACGCGCGTTGTCGGCGATGTTCGTCGAGATGGGCGACTATGGCACGCGGGCGAGCACAGTCGTGCGCATCGACCACGACGGTCACGGCGACATCACTGAACGGCGTTACCCGTACGGCGAGCCCCCGCGCACGGTGACCATCGATTTCTGAGACGCCGACGTCAGCTGGACGAGCCGATCCTCTCCTCGTCCGTATCGGGCAAATGCTCGGAGGCGGTGTCGGTTTCGGCTGACACCACCGCGGTGCGGCCGGCGGCCGCACCGCTACGGCGCCACAGCAGTGCGATGCCCACCAGGGCGGCGAGTGCGAGCGCCACACCGACCACCGACACCGCCTGCCACCACCCGGATGACGATGACGAGGACCCGTCACTCTGCGTGGCCGCCTCGTCGATGGATGCTTCCTCGGCTCCGTGGGCGTCGACGGCGCCGTGCTCGCCCGCGGCGGCCGGCGCGAGTGTGACCACCGGCGCCGGATGTTCCGGCTCCGGCTGGCCCGCTGCGGCGACCTCGTTCCACGAAACGATCGTGCCGTTGCCGTATCGCTGTTCGGTGGGGAGGCTGATCGACGTCGTGTTCTTCGGCCACGGCCCGCCGGAGAAGGTGAACTGCCCGAATTCGCTGGGCCGGAGTCCGTTCTCGGGAGTCGCCGCCTGCCAGGTGATACGGGAGATCCGTTGCGATCCGGTCGTTTCGGTGCGGTCGATGGTCGCGGTCCAGCCCGGGATCGGCAGGGTTCGCACCGATGTCAGATCGACGCCGTCGGGAATGGTGGCCGTGACGCCGACGGTGGGGGAGTTGTCGTCCTCGCTGGGCACGAGCAGCCGGACCTGACCGTAGCGGCCCTGGGTCGGCGACGTTCCCGGATCGACGGTGACGTGGGCGGAGGCCGCCGGCGCGGCGGTGAGCATCGCAAGGCCGCACAGTGTGGCGACCACCAGCATCACTCGACGCGGTGTGTGCCGCCACGTTCGTCGGGTCGTACTCATCGATCTTCTCCTTGCTCTCAGATGACGGGGTAGGTGAAGCCACCGACGTACACAAGCGAATCCTGGTAGCCGGGGACGACTTTGAGGGTTCCGGACCAATCTCCGGTGGTGGGGACGTTGACTGCGGGACTGACAAAGGTGACCGACGCGGCTCGGCCCTGCTCGATCGATCCCGGCAGTCGGTACACGAACTCGACAGGCAGTGATGCCACACCGGCATCCGCATTGCGCAACGAGAGTTCGATCCGTTGCGGCGGCGGGGTGCCCGGAGTGCGCGGAATGACGGTGACCCGGAAGGTCTGCGGACCGCGCCGAGCGGGTCCGACGTCGACGTCGACCCGGTATCCGCCCACCGCGAGTTCGGCGCTGCGGGTCGGCGCGTAGGTGGTCGCGGCCGGTGCGACCGAGGACAGGAGCCCGGCCACGATCACGATGACAGCGCCGAGGAGAGCTTCGACGGCGACGCGAGACCTGATGCGCGGTGACGGAGCCGGCGAGCTGTTCGCCGTCACGGTGGGGCGGGCGATCCGGCGGTGCGCGGTCCACCCGACGACCAGCGCCGCGGCGACCAGGACGACCTTGACGATCAGGATCTGTCCATAGGTGGTCTCGAACAGCGCCGCGGGATGGCGCACCTGGACCACGGACTGCACGATCCCGGTCGCGACGAGTGCCGCCACACTCACCGCGGCATAACGCGACCACGACGGCAGTCGACCCGCGAGGGCCGGCGTGAGTCGATCACGCCAGAGGAACCAGCCGAGAACGACGAGCCCGCCGATCCACGTGACCATTGCGAGCACGTGCACGAGGGTCGTGGCGAAGCGCCACCACTGAGCGTTGCCGCCGTGCCCGTTGCGGACCACCGTCGCGAGTACCAACAGTGCGAGTACGCCCTCGAACGCCCACCATGCGCGCGCCCACGCGGCCCCTCGGCGCACACCACGCGGCGGTGGGATCGTGAGGATCAACATCAGCAACGCGGCGATACGCACATACACCGCGACCGCATAGGACGACGACGCGAAATCTGTCAGGCCGGCCCACGTGGGTCCGCCGGGGATCGCCGAAGCATCCCAACGGTATTGCGTCAGGATCTGTGCGAGCGATATCCCGACAGCCAGACCACCGCAGATTCGCGCCAGCCGCCACACGGCCCGTCGCCGTCGGCGCGAGGCGCCGAGCAGCAGTGTCATCGGGATCGTGCCGAGTGCGCCGATCAAGGCGAGGTACAACGCTCCGGTGACGATTCCGGTGGTCGATCCCCACGCGGCGCTGGGCGATCGGCCGGGTGGTGGGGGCAGCGTGATCGCCGGGACGCCGTAACCGAATTGGATGGACCCACCCACGGGGTGGGTGTCGGCGGAGACCACCGACCAACTCGCAATATAGGTGTTCTCGGCGAGCGGAGATCGCAGACCGATCAGCAGTGTCCGGCCACCGTCGACGAGTCGGGCCGAGCCGTCGTCCACCGCGACCCCGGACGAATCGAGCACGCTGACACCACGATTGGCGGCCGGCAACGAGACCGGTTCGTCGAACTCGATTCGGACCTCATGCGGCGGTGAGGTGACTTCGGCACCGTTGGATGGCGTGGTGGCGACGGTGACCGCATGCGCCGACGCCACCGATGCCGTCGCCGTGAGCGCCGAGGCGACAGTCAGGACACCCGCTGCCGCCAGCAGGCACAGGAGAAGCCGACGCACCTCTCAGCCGGTAGCGGATCGGTCGTGCAGCGAATCCGGGGTGGTGACCGACTCTTCGTCGAGAAGCGCCAGAATCCCCGCCTGCAGCCCCACGAACTCCGGTGAGGCCGGATCCCGTGGCCGGGGCAGGTCGATCGTGAGGGTCTCGCGGATACGGGCAGGGCGTGGCGAGAGGATCACCACACGGTCGGCCAAGAGGAGTGCCTCGGGTACGTCGTGGGTGATCAGCACCGCGGTGAATCCCTTGTCCCGCCACAGCCGCAGCAACTCGCCCTGGAGTACGCGCCGGGTCAGCGCGTCGAGGCGTCCCAACGGCTCGTCGAGCAACAACACCGAGGGATCGTTGACCAACGCACGAGCCAGCGCCGCGCGTTGAGCCATACCACCGGAGAGTTGCGCAGGCCAGGCGTCGGCGAAGTCACTGAGTCCGACGAGCTCGAGGGCGTCGTCGATCCGCTTTCGGGACTCGCGTCCGGCGCCTCTGGCCTGCGGGCCCAGGGCGGCATTGCCGCGGACCGTTCGCCACGGCAGCAGCGTCGGATCCTGGAAGACCAACGCGCGACTGGGGTCTGGTCCGGTGACCGGTTGGCCGTCGACGCTCACGGTGCCGAACAATGGGCGGTCGAGTCCGGCGAGCAATCGGATGAGCGTCGACTTTCCCGAACCGCTCGGACCGACCAACACGACGAACTCGCCCGGCGACACCGACAACGACACATCGTCGAGGACGGGGAGGTCGGCTCCGGCGCTGCGGAACGCCTGGGTGACATTGCGGATCTCGATCGCGGCACCGCTCACCATCGGGTCAACTCCTTCTCCCAGCGCAGGGTTCGTTCGCGCAGCCGGAACAGCAGCACGAGCAGTAGTCCGCAGACGACGATCAGCACGACGAGTCCGGCATACACACCGGGAAAGTCGCCCCAACCCTTTTTCCAGTTCAGGTACCAGCCGAGGCCGGAATTGACTCCGAAGTTCTCGGCTACGGTGAGACTGACGAATGACGAACACAGGCCCATGAAGGCGCCGGTGAAGATACTCGGCAACGCGCCGGGCAGACTCACGCGCAGGACGAGGAAGCGGTTGTCGGCGCCCAACGTCTGTGCCACATCGAAATACGACTTGGGGACGCTGACGATGCCGGCCCGTGTCACCACCGTCAACGGGAACCACACCGACAGGGCGATCAAGAAGACCGCACCCGAATACGCGGTGGGGAACAGGACGAAGACGATGGGCACCCATGCGAGTGTCGGCACCGGGCCGAGGAAGATCAGCACCGGATGCACCCAGTAGTTCGCGCTCTGCCACCAGCCGATCACCACACCGGTGGCCACTCCCGCGATCAGGCCCGCCACGAATCCGACCACGAGCAACTGCAACGAGTTGCCGAGGCTCTCGCCGAGGATGACGCGGTCTTCCCACAGACGGGACAGGATTGCTTGCGGCGAAACAAAATACGGTGGCTCGAGCAGGGCGGTGGTGGCGGTGGAGACCTCCCAGAAGATCATCCACACCGCCGAACCGGCCAGCCAGGCCGCCGAGTGTGACAGGCGCCGAGATGCCCATTTGCCTGCCGGACGGTCCAGCGTGCTGAGCACCCACAGGGCGACGCCGATCCCGGCGACGACCACACCGGCGGTCGCGGTGAATGTCGACGACCGGCTGATGAGGGTGACGTCGCGCAAGGCCAGGGCATCGCTGTGCGGCGCGAACGCCACGATCGCGGCGAACGCACCCCACGCGAGGACCGCGAAACCCACCAGCAGCGGGTCGACCCGGATTGGGCGGGTGACCTTGTCGAGCGCTGCGTGAATGCGTTCGGTGCCCTGGACCGTCGAGACCGACGCGGGTGGTCGTCCCACCGGCTGGGGATCGGGTGAGTCGGCGGGTGCCGCTGCGCGCGTGCCGGTCTCGAGACCGGACGTGGTGATCGCCATGAGCGGTCCTCTCAGAAGTTCAGGCCGAGGTTGACGAACACCTGATCGGCCAGCGCGGACGGGTTGGTGTCGGCGGGAAGGAACCCGGTCTTGACGAACTTGGTGATTCCCGGCTGCAACTGCTGCTGCAGATTGCGTGGTGACGGGTCGAAGGTCATGGTCCGCAGCACCGGCAGGATGTTCTCCGGCTTGTCGGGCACATAGTTCTTGGTCGACTCGATGTGGGCGATCTCTTCGAGATTCGCACCGACCCAACGCGATCCCTGCGCCCAGGCGTTCACGAGCTTGGCGGCCGTGACCGGATCCTGTGAGACGAAGTCGCTGTTGAGGGCCACCGCGCAGCAGGGATAGGCCGAGTTGCGGCTGAGTGAGTCGTTGTTGGACAGTTCCTTGGCCCAACCGTCGTGGACCCCCTGGATGATCGGCAGGAATCCGCCGGCGGTGGCGATGGCGTCGACCTTGCCGTCCTGCAGCGCCTTGGGCAGCAGGTCTTGTTCGATGACAACCCATTCCACCTGCTTGGCGGCCGGACTCGAGTTGATACCGGCGTCGAGGAGATCGAGGGAGAAGAAGTTGGTCGCCGACCCCTGTAAGCTACTGACCCCGATCTTCTTGCCACGCAACGACTCAACGGTCGGTACCGAACCGTCGTTGCGCGCATAGAGATCCAGGCAGCCGTGATGCAGGCCGCCGGACAGCTTCACCGGGGTGCCGTTGTAGATCGGGCCGAGGAAGTTGAAGAAGATGCCGTTGGTGGCCACATATTTGCCGGAGCCGACCGCGGCGGGCAGGTCCTCGTCGGTGCCGGTCTTCTTCAACACCACGTTCAGGCCGGCATTCTTGAAGAATCCCTTCTCGTAGGCGGCGACCAGCGGGGCGTCACACACACCGCTGGGCAACGTGAGGGTGAGTTGGCGGCCGGCCCAGGACTTGGTGACGGTCAGACCGTCGGCGGCGGCCGTGCCCTGGTTCCGGTTGCGCAGAATCGCCCAGCCGCCGAGGCCGGCAGCGGCCACGACCGCAGCACCGGCCGCACCGGCGGTGAGGAGGCGTCGACGCGAAAGCCCCTTCGTCTCTTCGAGATCGACATTGGCCTCGACCGGTGTTTCCTGCGGGGAGTCATCGGATCGACCGGATGCGGAAGCGTCTGACGGTGGCGTGTCGGACGCAGGTGTCTCCGGGGACGTGGCGTCGCCCGGTGTGTCATCAGGGGTGTTCTCGTGCTCGGCCATGCCGGGTCTCCTTGAAGATGCTGTGTGGGTGCGGCTGGCTGATCGCAGCTGCGTGACGGTTGCGGTTGCGGTACGGACTCAGCGGTGGAGCAATGATCCCGTGGGCGCGGTGGCGACGGCATATCCGTCGGCGAGGACGACCACGATCGCGCTGTCGGCGGCCCGCTCGGCAACGGCGCGTGTCGATTCGTCGATTCCGGCAAGCGCTGGAACGGGTCCGAGGATCGTTGCCAGGGGCGTGCTGTCGGGCAGACCGTCGAGGGCGGTGACGGCCACCGAACCCACGATTTCGGCGCCCACGACGCGCTCCGATGAGCGCGGGAGGTGGATCGGGATCGTCGGGAGGTCTGCGGCCAGCGCGCGGGCCTGTGCCACGGTTGCGGTGGTCGGGAGCCCGCGATAGCCGCCGGTCGAACCGTTCGGTGCCGACCCGCCGAATACCGAGTCCCGCAACGTCGATTCCCCGGGTGTTCGGGATGCAGCGAAACCCCAACGAGCACACCAGTTGTCGTCAAAATACTTGGAGAGGTAGTTGCGTCCGGAATCCGGGATCACCACGACGACCACATCGTCGGGACCCAGGTGCTGTGCGGCCCGCAGCGCGCCGGCCACGGCCAGCGCGCCCGAGCCACCTACCAGCAGCCCTTCGAGGGCGAGCAATGATCGGGCGGTGTCGATGGCCTCGCGGTCGGAGACGCCGATGAACTCGTCGACCACCGTGGGTCGATACGATTGCGGCCACAGGTCTTCGACGGTGTCGGGATGAAGGTAGTGCCCGATCGACTCGATGTAGTAGGCGCTGCCGTCGCCACCCGAATAGACCGAGGTCTGCGGGTCCGGTGCGAGGACCCGGACCCGGCCATCGGAGACCTCCTTGAGGTATTCCCCGGTGCCGGTGATGGTTCCGCCGGTGCCGACCCCGGCGACGAAATGGGTGACGTTGCCGCCGGTCTGGTTCCAGATCTCCGGCCCGGTGGTCCGGTAGTGCGCCGCCGGATTGGCGGGATTGTCGTATTGGCCGGCAAGCCAGGCACCGGGCGTTTCGGCGGTGATGCGCTCGGCGACGCTGCGCACGTGTTCGGGGTGCCCGACCGGCCGGCCACCCGGGGTGACCACCACTTGTGCGCCCAGAGCACGCAGCAGTGCGGTCTTTTCGGCGCTGGTCTTGTCCGGGACGACGACGACCGATGAGTAGCCGCGTGCGGCTGCGATGATCGACAGGCCGATGCCGGTGTTGCCCGACGTGCCTTCGACGACGACGCCGCCGGGGCTCAGGTGGCCGTCGCGTTCGGCCGCCAGGATCATCTCGCGGGCAGCCCGATCCTTCACGCTGCCACCGGGATTGAGGAATTCGAGTTTGACGAGGATGGTCGGTGCGAGGCCGGCGCTCACGCGGTTCAGGCGAACCAGCGGAGTGTGTCCGATCGCGTCGATCACAGAATCGTGGACGAGCCCCGACGCCGCCTCATCGTGCGCAAGAACTGAATCCTTCGTGTGGCCCACAGGCTGCTCCCATCCGGTTCGGTCGAGGACTCCTCCGGCGCTCACATCTGTCGTGTGCCGCATCGAGGTCCCGGGAAAAGGCTGCCCTATTCGTCTGATCGCCAACATATTTGGAATCGCTGCGGTTCTTTGGTGCCGTCACGGCGTGCGCAAGCGGGTAAGAGAGACATTTCTGCGCAGGCGGAACCCGAGGTGGTCGTAAAGGCGGATGGCGTTCTCGTTGCCGGCGGCGGCATGCAGAAACGGGATCCGGCCCTGTGACCGGACGTGGGCGCCGACGGCGGTCACGAGAGTGGCGGCGAGTCCGCGCCGGCGATGCTCGGGATGCACACACACCGCACTGATCTCGGTCCAGCCCGGCGGGCGCAGACGTTCGCCGGCCATGGCGATCAGTCGGCCGTCGATCCGGATCCCGAGGTAGGTGCCCATCTCGATGGTCCGCTCGAAAAAGGGGCCGGGCCGGGTCAATCGGACCAGGTCGAGCATCTCCCCGACATCCGACGGCCCGAGAGTGCTGAGGGCCGGGTAGTCGTGGGTCGTCAGTTGTTCCCCGGTCATCTGCACTGCCAGATGTGTGGAGACCACGCGGATTCCGGCGCCCGGTGCGCCGGTCAGGGTCAGATTCCGCAGGGTGAACTCCGAGTCCGGCGGCACGAGCTCCCGGAGGTGGTGCCAGTCGTCGTCGGTCATGTCGGGCGGATGGCCGATGAATGCGGCGACCTGTGGGTCATACCGCACCACGCGGCCGCGGCGCCGCACGAATGCGCGGTGATCCCGAAGCAGGGACGCGGTGACCACATCGTCGAGCACGCCCTCGTCCGGAGTCACCGCCCGTTGGGCTCCGGAGGTCACCGCCCGCTGGGCTCCGGAGGTCACCGCCTGTTCGGCCCCGGTTGTCACCGCGTGGTTCCCGATGTCTCCGTTTGGTTTTCCGGTGTCCCTGTCTGGTTTTCCGGTGTCCCTGTCTGGTTCTCCGGTGTCCCTGTCTGGTTCTCCGATATCCCTGTCTGGTTCTCCGATATCACTGTGCAGTTGTTGGCCGATCCCATTGCGCTCCTTCGCCGACGTCAGACGCGTCGAGCACACCGCGATCGCGGCGTCGGCGACAGGTTTGGACTCAGTGAGATTCTTCGGTACGCAGGGCCGATCAGGCGCCCGGCATGCGGAACCCGATTGCTCAGAACGGCCGAGGCGATGCCGGGATATCCAGCGCTACAGCGGCTTCCGGGGCGTAGAGCCGGCCCCGGTGGGTGGCCAGGCCGGCGGCCAACGAGGCGTCGGCGCGGCAGGCCGCCTCCCACCCGGCATCGGCGAGCCGCAGCACGTAGGGGAGGGTGGCGCCGGTGAGTGCCTGGGTTGCCGTTCGGGCCACGGCGCCCGGCATGTTGGCGACGCAGTAGAAGACGCTGTCGTGCACAGCGAACGTCGGGTCGTCGTGCGTTGTCGGCCGTGAATCCTCGAAGCAGCCGCCCTGGTCGATCGCGATGTCGACCAGGACCGAACCCGGCTTCATTTGGGCGACAACACCGTTGGACACCAGAGTTGGTGCTTTGGCGCCGGGAATGAGGACGGCACCGATCACCAGATCGGCCTGCGCGACGGCTTCGGCGAGAGCAAGTGTGGTGGAGTACCGGGTGCGCACACGGCCACCGAAACGCGCGTCGATCGTCCGCAGCTTCGTGATGTCGATATCGAAGACCGTGACCTGCGCGCCCATTCCCATCGCGATCATCGCTGCGTTCTGGCCACTGACACCACCGCCGACGATGACCACCTCGGCCGGTTCGGTCCCGGGCACGCCACCCATCAGCACGCCGCGTCCGCCTGCCGAGCGCATGAGGTGGTAGGCGCCGACCTGCGGAGCCAGCCGCCCGGCCACTTCGCTCATCGGGGCGAGCAAGGGCAACGAACCATCGGACGCGCGCACGGTCTCATAGGCGATCGACGTGGTCCCGGATGTCAGCAGCGCCTCGGTGCAGGCGCGGCCGGCCGCGAGATGCAGATAGGTGAACAACACCTGCCCGGTCCGCATGCGCGAATACTCCGCCGCGACCGGTTCCTTGACCTTCAGTACGAGCTCTGCCTGCTCCCACACTGCGTCGGCAGAGGTGAGGATCTGGGCGCCGGCGGCCTTGAAGTCGTTGTCGGTGACGGCCGAGCCGAGACCGGCGCCGGATTCGACCACGATCTCGTGGCCGTATCGGGTCAGCTCGGCGACACCGGCCGGGGTGGCGGCGACGCGGTACTCGTTGTTCTTGATCTCGGTGGGGATGCCGATACGCATGTCCGGATGTCCTTCGCTGTGGTCGGGTTCCACGGCCGGCGCGGGGACCGTCCACGACGGTGCGACCTCGACGGCAATGCTCGTGGCTGAACGTTCCTCGATGAACTAGCCTCAAGCGTGAAGGAGCTTCGAGCAGTGCACAACACCGCTGACGATGATTCTCCGATCTCGAGGATTCTGCGATGTTCCGTCGACCAGGAGGTTGCTGATGCCCGGATCGCCGAAGGATGTTCGGCGTCAACTCGACGAGACCGACCGGCAACTGTTGCGGCACCTACAGATCGACGCGCGGGTCACCAACAGTGATCTCGCCGCGCGCGTGGGCATCGCCGCCTCCACCTGCCACGGCCGAGTGCGCCGGCTCCGGGAGCTCGGGGTGATCCGAGGCTTCTTCGCCGATGTGGATCCCGCCGCGGTGGGCCGGCCGCTGCGTGCCATGGTCGCGGTGAGTCTGCAGTCCGACGCCCGCGGGCAGATCCGGCGGTTCGTCGGTGAGATCGCCGGTCACGACGAGGTGATCGATGTCTTCTTCCTCGCGGGCTCCGAGGACTATCTGCTGCATGTGGCCACCGCCGACACCGAGGCGCTGCGACTGTTCGTCGAGATGCTCAATTCGCGCCGCGAGGTCGCCGGTACGACCACCTCGCTGGTCTTCGATCACCGTCGCGGCGATGCGCCGATCTACTGAGGCGCTGGTTCCCGAAGCCGCCCGTCCCGGCCGTCACACCCGGTGCCCTGATACCGGGCCACAACGGCTCCCCATAGACTCGGGGACGGGTTCGCATGGCATCGATGTGGCAATCACATGGTGGGGCGCACCGTCGACGAAAGGCTGGAATGACTCAGGGCATCAAGGTTGGGGTATTCGGTTCCAACGGCAAGGTCGGCAAGGCGATCGTGTCGGGGATCGAGCAGGCCCACGATCTCGTGTACACCGCCGGCGTCGACAAGGGTGACGCGCCCGAGTTCTTCACCGACACCGACACCGAGGTCGTCGTCGACTTCACCCATCCCGACGTGGTGATGGACAACCTGAAGTTCCTGATCGACAACGGTATTCATGCGGTCGTCGGCACCACCGGCTTCACCGACGAGCGGCTCGCACAGGTACGACAGTGGCTCGCCGACGCGGATCCGGGTGTCGGAGTGCTGATCGCCCCCAATTTCGCGATCGGCGCGGTGCTCTGTATGCGCTTCGCTCAGCAGGCCGCCCGCTTTTACGACTCCGTCGAGGTGATCGAACTGCACCACCCGGCCAAGGCCGATGCGCCGTCGGGAACCGCCTACCGCACCGCAGCGCTGCTCGCCGAGGCACGTGCGGCCGCCGGGGTCGGTGCGAGCCCCGACGCGACGAGTTCCGAGTTCGACGGTGCCCGCGGCGCGGAGGTCGACGGGGTACACGTGCACTCGATTCGCCTGGCCGGTCTCATCGCCCACCAGGAGGTGCTGCTCGGTACCGCGGGGGAGACGCTGACCATTCGGCACGACTCGATGGATCGCACGTCCTTCGTCCCGGGAGTGCTGCTCGGTGTCCGGAGCATCGCCGACCGCCCGGGACTGACCGTGGGTCTCGACGATCTGATGGATCTGTAGGAAGTGACGCACGTGGCCCCCGACTCCCGACCGGACGATCCGAAGCCGAAGAAGCGCGAGCGCGACGCCCGGCCCATCGTCTGGATGATCGGCTTCCTCGTGGTGGCGATGTGCGTGTATTTCGTGCTGCTCGGCCAACGCGGCGTCGACCTCATCAGCAGCGGCACCGCGGCCGGCATCGGGATCGGGGTCGGCGTGCTGATCCTGCCGTTCCTGGGGATCTGGATGATCGTGGCCACGCTGCGCGCGGGCATCGAACATCAGCGGCTGGCCCGCGCGATCGCCGAGGAGGGTCGCGAACTCGATGTCTCCGACCTCCCGCGCCGCCGGTCCGGACGGATCGAACCGGGTGCCGCGGACGAGCTGTTCGCCGAGGTGCGGCAGGAGTGGGAGGCCGATCCGGAGGACTGGCGCAACACCTATCGCATCGCCCGCGCCTACGACTACGCCGGCGACCGCAGCCGGGCGCGCGAGATGATGAAGCGCGCGGTGGCCCAATACCGCGGGCGGCAGTGATGGCAACCCTGCTGGTGGTGCATCACACGCCCTCGCCGCATTGCCAGGCGATGTTCGAGGCGGTCGTCGCGGGCGCCACCGACCCCGAGATCGAGGGGGTCGAGGTGGTGCGCAAGGCCGCACTGGAGGTGACGCCGACGGACATGCTCGGCGCGGACGGCTACCTGTTGGGTAGTCCGGCCAATCTGGGCTATATCTCCGGGGCGCTCAAACATGCGTTCGACGTCTGCTATTACCCGATTCTCGATTCGACGAAGGGCCGTCCGTTCGGGCTCTACGTGCACGGCAACGAGGGGACCGAGGGCGCCGAGAACGCCGTCGACCGGATCACGGCGGGGCTGGGCTGGGAGAAGGCCGCCGAGTACGTGGTGGTCTCCGGTGCACCTACCAAGGACGACCGCGAAGCGTGTTGGGAGTTGGGCGCAACGCTCGCCGCGCAGTTGATGGAGGAGTGAACCATGGAGCTGTGTTCAGCTTCCTGACTCGAAGTAGGGCGTGATCTCTCGGACGAAACCCTTTGAACCAGAGGAAGTACGCCCGTTGCTCGGCGAATGTGAGAAGCAGATCGACTTTGTGGATCGGCACCAGAACACATACGTCGAGGACCACGCGAAACCCGGCCACTACTCCGTGCGTTCCTCGGCGATCTCGCGGCGAGCGGTGCGTATGGCGTCGTGGTAGTACTCGGCGGGCACGTCGTACAGACCGCTCTCCTCGGCGTCGTCCACGAGAGCTTGCAGCGCTTTACGCCGCTCGGCGGTGCGCTGCGACCGGTAGTCGAGCAAGTCGCCCAGCTCCACGCGCCGGTGACGGCTGCCTTCGACGGTTTCGAAGGGGATTTTGCCGCTCTCCAGGAGTTTGATGAGCGTGGGGCGGCTGATGCCGAGGTAGTCAGCGGCTTCCTGCGTCGAGAGCTTCTGATCGACCGGAGCGACAACGACTGCGCGGTGAGCGCGCATTGCTTCCACGATCTGCGCCAGCGTGCTGTAGACCTCTGGCGGGAGGGGGATTTGCTCCCCGTCGGGACCGAGGAGCGCGGCGGGCTCATCGTGATGGTCGAGGAACTTCGACAGGTCCATGAGGGTGTCGAGGTCGGTGGCATCTGTCGGTGGGAAGAACGTTCCTTTTCTGCGGGGTGCGGTGGCTGCGCTCATGTAGCCAGTCTGCCGACTAATCGAAATAAACGCAATGCCATCGGTGGGCTGTGGATAGTCCACGGCTCTCCGTCACTTGTGCCGACCGGGCTCACCTCGGAAGTACCCCGGCGTGGTGCTGCTTCTGATCGGTGCGAGCGCGTGATTCTCGGTCGGCTCGTCGGCGTCGAGCGGGATGTGCAGGGCGGTGTCGATGTCGTCCCGGGTGGCAGTGAGGCTGACGTACAGCGTGTCCGCGAGGTGGCGTCCGGGATGCACGGCCGGCAACGCTCTACACTGGCTCGCGTGAGCACGGCCCCCGATCCCGCCTCCGCCACCGGTGCGACGAGTACGCAATCGGTCCCCACCCCGTACGAGGATCTACTCGAGTTGGTGCTGACGACGGGAGTGCCCAAGGCCGACCGTACCGGCACCGGGACCCGCAGCCTGTTCGGGCATCAACTCCGCTACGACCTCGCGCAGGGTTTCCCGCTCATCACCACCAAGAAGGTCCACCTGAAATCGATCATCTACGAATTGCTGTGGTTTCTGCGCGGCGACTCCAATGTGCGGTGGTTACAAGAGCGTGGTGTGAGCATCTGGGACGAGTGGGCAGACCAGAACGGTGACCTCGGGCCCGTCTACGGCGTGCAGTGGCGCAGCTGGCCGACGCCGTCCGGGGAGCACATCGACCAGATCTCGGCCGCGCTGGAATTGCTCAGGTCCGATCCCGACTCGCGCCGCAACATCGTCTCGGCGTGGAATGTCGGCGAGATACCGCAGATGGCGCTGCCGCCCTGCCACGCGTTCTTCCAGTTCTATGTCGCCGACGGCAAACTCTCCTGCCAGCTGTATCAGCGCAGTGCCGACCTCTTCCTCGGGGTGCCCTTCAACGTCGCCTCCTACGCGTTGTTGACCCACATGATGGCCCAGCAGGCCGGGGTCGAGGTCGGGGAGTTCGTCTGGACCGGTGGCGACTGCCACATCTACGACAACCACGTCGAACAGGTACGGCGCCAACTGTCTCGCGACGCCTACCCTTATCCGAAACTCGTACTGCGCAAGGCGAATTCGATCTTCGACTACGATTTCGACGACATCGCCGTGGTCGGCTACCAATCGCATCCGGGAATCAAGGCCCCGGTCGCGGTCTGAGTGTCGTTCCCGCCCGCTAACCTGGACTCCATGAGCGGCATCACACTCATCTGGGCGCAGGATCGGGTCGGGGCGATCGGCCGCGACAACACCATTCCTTGGCGGGTGCCCGAGGATATGGCGCACTTCCGTGAGGTCACCGGCGGCAACGTGGTCGTGATGGGCCGAAAGACGTGGGAGTCGCTGCCGCCGCGATTCCGGCCGCTGCCCGGCCGTCGCAACATCGTGGTGACCCGATCGGCCGCCTATCGGTCCGAGGGTGCAGAGATCGTACATACCGTGTCCGAGGCGCTCGCGCTCGCTGGTGCCGAGGCGGTGGTGATCGGTGGGAGCGAGATCTATTCGGCCGCGATCGATCAGGCCACGCATCTGCGCGTCACCGAGATCGACATACTCGTCACCGGAGCCGATGCATTCGCGCCGGCTGTCGACGAAACCGCCTGGGACAGCAGGTCCGAAACCGAGTGGCTGCGTTCGAGTACCGGGACCCTCTACCGCTTCGTCGACTACATCCGCCGCGTGTCGCACCGGTGACGGCCGATCTCGGGTCGACACAGGTCAGGCGGATCGCGCTGGCCGCGCAGGGTTTCGCCGACCGCCGGCCCACCGGAGCGGTCACGATGCGGTTGGTCGACCGAGTCATCGACCGCACCAAGCTCTTTCAGATGGACTCGGTCAACATCGCGGTTCGCGCGCACTACCTGCCGTTGTTCAGCCGACTCGGGCCCTACGACCGCAGTCTGCTCGACCGGGCCGCGTGGCGACCGGGACGCGGCGGGCGGACACTCACCGAATATTGGGCGCACGAGGCGGCACTCATTCCCGTGGCGGACTGGCCGCTCTTCGGATTCCGGATGGCGGAGTATCGCGACGGGCGCTACCGGCACACGCGAGACACGATGCGCCGCAACCGAGAACTCGCCGCAGACGTCCGGGCGGTGATCGCCGACACCGGCCCGGCCACGCCGCGCCGCATCGAGGAACGCCTCGGCATCGAGCGCTCGCCGCGGGCGTCGGGTGGCTGGTGGAACCGTGGCGAGGTCAAGCATCTCTGCGAGGCGATGTTCGCCTCCGGTGAGTTCGCCGCGACGCGCGACGACGCGTTCGGCCGCCACTACGACTTGGCCGAACGGGTGGTCGGAGCCGATCTGGCGGCGGTGCACATCGACCGGATCGAAGCGCATCGTGAACTGGTCGCACGGGCCGCGGCGGCGCTCGGCGTGGCCACCGTCGCCGATCTCGCCGACTACTACCGGCTCAAGGCGGCCGATGTTCGCCCGGCGGTGACCGAGCTCGTGGAAGCCGGTGTGCTCGAGCCGGTTTCGGTATCGGGATGGCGAGCCGGCGCATACCTGCATTCGGGTGCGACCGTACCGGTCCGGGCGTCGCGGGGCGGGTCGGACCGCGGTGCGATCCTCTCGCCGTTCGACCCGCTGGTGTTCTTCCGGCCCCGCGCCGAACGTGTCTTCGGGTTTCACTACCGCATCGAGATCTACGTGCCCGAACACAAACGGGTACACGGCTATTACGTACATCCGTATCTGCTCGGCGACGATATCGTCGCGCGGGTCGACCTCAAGGCCGACCGGCAGCGCGGGGTCTTGCGGGTGCCGGGTGCATTCGCCGAACCAGGGCAGGACGCGGCGGCGGTCGCAGCACCGCTCGCGCGGGACCTGGCGACGTTCGCGTCCTGGCTCGGCATGGGCGCGATCGAGGTCGACGGCCGCGGCGATCTGGCACCGATGCTGCGTCGTCTGATCGGCTGAGGGACACGTGCGACGCCGCGGAGTCGGTAACGCAGCGCCGCGATCGCAATGACATGCTTGTGCACCGACCACACGCATCCGTTCACGAGACAGGTGAGACACGACCATGACGGTGACCTTCGGCGATCGCGACTACTCGCTGGTGATGTTCGACCTCGATGACACGTTGGCACCGTCGAAGAGCCCGCTCGACGACGCGATGGTCGACGTGCTGCGCCGGCTGCTGCAACACTCGCTGGTCGCGATCATCTCGGGCGGGCGTTACGAGCAGTTCCGTACGCAGGTCCTCGACCGCATCGGGGGCATCGACGAGGTCGCGAACCTGCACCTGATGCCGACGTGCGGCACGCAGTACGTGCGGTACTCCGACGGCCGGTGGGAGACCGTGTACGCCGAGGACCTCACCGACGACGAGAAACATCGCACCCTCACCACGCTGGAGACCGGGGCCAGAGAGCTCGGACTCTGGGAGACGCAGACGTGGGGCCCGATCCTCGAGGACCGCGGCAGCCAGATCACCTATTCCGCTCTCGGCCAGTCCGCCCCCGTGGACGCCAAGAAGTCGTGGGACCCCGACGGCGCCAAAAAGGAGGCGCTGCGCGCATATGCGGCGCAGCGGCTGCCCGACCTCGAGGTGCGCAGCGGTGGGTCGACGTCGGTGGACGTGACCCGCAAGGGCATCGACAAGGCTTATGGCGCGGGCAAACTGATGGAGATCCTGGATCTGGGCATCGACGACATCCTGTTCTTCGGCGACCGGCTCGACGAGGGCGGCAACGATCGCCCCGTCCAGGATCTCGGGATCACCTCGGTGGCGGTCGGCGATTGGCGCGACACCCTCGGCCGGCTCTCGGTGATCCTCGGCGACTGAGCCATTGCCGGCGGGTACCGGGTGCCGGCACCCGGTCGTGTGCGCCGGACGGTGCCGGTGGGACAATCGGTGACTGCGCTCGGCGAATCCCTGGGCCGAGTGACCGACATGTCGATGTGCCGGTCATCGATGTACGCGGAGTCGATGTACGCGGAGTCGATGTACGCGGAGTCGATGTACGCGGAGTCGATGTACACGGAGTCGATGTACACGGAGTCGATGTACATGGAGAGGAGGCGGCGTGTCCGAGATGGTGCCGTTGCGGGTGCAGATGGTGGCCGCCACCGAATTCATCGCGCCGCCGGACGCGTCGTGGGCCACCGATGCCGACGGGGGAGAAGCTCTCGTCGAATTCGCCGGTCGCGCCTGCTATCAGAGCTGGGACAAGCCCAATCCGCGCACCGCCACCAATGCCGGATATCTACGACACATCCTCGAAGTGGGACATCTGTCGCTACTCGAGCATGCGACGGTGACGTTCTACATCACCGGCATCTCGCGCTCGTGCACCCACGAACTGATCCGGCACCGGCATTTCTCGTACTCCCAACTGTCGCAGCGCTTCGTCCCCGAACACGACTCGAATGTGGTGCCGCCACCGGCGATCCGCGGGGACACCGAACTCGAGCGGCTCTTCACCGAGGCGACCGACGCGAGCCGCGCCGCCTACTCCGAACTGCTGGCTGCCCTCGAGGCCAAATTCGCCGATGTCCCGAACGCGATCCTGCGACGCAAACAGGCGCGGCAGGCGGCGCGCTCGGTGTTGCCCAACGCCACCGAGACGAAGATCGTCGTCACCGGAAACTATCGGGCCTGGCGTCATTTCGTCGGCATGCGCGCGACCGAACACGCCGACGTCGAGATCCGTCAGCTCGCCGTCGAATGCCTGCGGCAGTTGATGAATGTGGCACCGACGGTGTTCGGGGACTTCGAGATCGGCACCCTGTCCGACGGCACCGAGGTGGCCACCTCTCCGTTCGTCCTCGAGGGCTGATCAGGCGAGTGGAAGCGGGTGGCACACGCCACCCGCGGCAATGCCGATCACGACACGCAGTGCCCGTTCGCCCCGGCGACGCGTGCAACGGTAATCTTGACCACCATGAGCGCAACCGATTCGCAGCCGCAGGCGCATCCTTTCGGGATCAACGCTGTGGCGATGGTGACACCTTTCCGCCCCGACGGTTCGCTCGATCTGGGCAAGGCTGCCGAACTGGCCGACCATCTGGTCGGTAAAGGCTGTGACGGTCTGGTGGTCAGCGGCACGACGGGTGAGTCGCCGACGACCACCGTCACCGAGAAACTCGACCTGCTCCGCGTAGTCCTCGACGCCGTCGGCGACCGCGCCCGTATCACCCAGGGTGCGGGCAGCTATGACACCGCCGAGAGCATCCGTTTCGCGCGGGCGGCACAGGAGACCGGCGCGCACGGGTTGCTCGTGGTGACGCCGTACTACTCGAAACCGCCGCAGGCGGGCCTGCTCGCGCATTTCCGCGCGGTCGCCGACGCCACCACGCTGCCGGTGCTGATCTACGATATTCCGCCACGATCAGTGGTTCCGGTGGCCAACGAGACGATGCTCGCCCTCGCCGAGCATCCCCGCATCAAAGGCGTCAAGGACGCCAAAGGAGATCTGCACTCGGCATCGGGGCTGATCGCCTCCACCGACCTCGAGTACCTCTCCGGGGAGGACGCGCTGAACCTGCCGTGGCTCTCGATCGGTGCCAGCGGTTTCGTCAGCGTGATCGGACATCTCGTCGCGGATCGGCTGCGGGAGATGCAGATCGCCGTCGAGAAGGGCGACATGCAGACCGCTCGCTCGATCAACACCACCATGCTCCCGTTGGTCAACGCCATGGGCCGCCTCGGTGGCGTCACCATGGTGAAGGCGTCGCTGCGTATCCTCGGATTCGACGTCGGTGATCCACGACTTCCACAAGTACCCGCCGACGGCCCCCAGATCGAAGCGCTCATCGCCGATCTGCACACGGCAGGAGTGTTGAGCTGATGACCCGCCCACCGCGTCGCCGTAGCGCCCGCCGTCAGTCCGGTCCGCCGGCACCCGCCCCGGAGCCGCAGGCATCGTCGACGTCACGTCCCGACACGCAGATCGAGCCGCCGAAAGCGGCCCAACCGCCTGCCGCAGCTCAACCGCCGGCGGCGGCGCGTGATTCGGCCACCGGGGGATCGCCATCCGGAGCGAATTCGGTACGCGCCGAACCGGCGCCCCCGCGCCGCGGCGGACGTCACGAACGCCGCGACAACAACCGGGGCGGGCGCGGCGGCGGTGGCCGGGAGCGTGGCGGTGCGCCGCAGGCGGCCCCGGTCGATCGGCTGGGTACGCCGCGGCGTCTGCGCAAGGGCACGTTGCGGGTGGTCGCGCTCGGTGGCATCGGCGAGATCGGCCGGAACATGACGGTGTTCGAATACGATGGCCGACTGCTGATCGTCGACTGCGGCGTGCTGTTCCCCGAGGATGCCCAGCCGGGTGTCGACCTCATCCTGCCGGACTTTCGCTACATCGAGGACCGGATGGACGACGTCGAGGCCGTCGTCCTCACGCACGGTCATGAGGATCACATCGGCGCGTTGCCGTTCCTGCTGCGGCTGCGCCCCGACATCCCCGTCGTCGGGTCCAAGTTCACTCTGGCGCTGGTGCAGGCGAAGTGCCGGGAACACCGACTGCGGCCCAAGCTGGTGGAGGTTCGGGAGGGCGAACGCACCCAGCATGGACCGTTCGACTGTGAATTCTTCGCGGTCAATCACTCCATCCCGGACGCGCTCGCCGTCGCCATCCGCACACCGGCAGGGGTGGTTCTGCACACCGGCGACATCAAACTCGACCAGCTTCCGCTCGACGGCCGCCTCACCGATCTCGCCGGTTTCAGCCGACTCGGCGACGAGGGCGTCGATCTGTTCCTCGTCGACTCCACGAACGCCGAGGTGCCGGGCTTCGTGACCCCGGAACGTCAGATCGGCGGCGTACTCGACCAGGTGATCGGCAAGGCCCGCGGCCGTGTCATCGTGGCGTCCTTCGCCAGCCATGTCCACCGCATCCAGCAGATCATCGACGTGGCGCATACGCACAACCGCCGGATCACGTTTGTCGGGCGGTCGATGGTCCGCAACATGCAGATCGCCCAGGAACTCGGCTACCTGCACGTGCCCGACGGTGTCGAGGTGGACATGGACACCGCCGCGACCCTGCCCGACCACCGGGTCGTACTCATCTCCACCGGTTCTCAGGGCGAGCCGCTCTCGGCGCTCTCGCGGATGGCGCGCGGCGAACACCGGCAGATCAACATCCGCGCAGCCGATCTCATCGTGCTCGCATCCTCACTCATCCCCGGCAACGAGAACTCGGTTTTCGCCGTCGTCAACGGACTGTCGAAACTGGGGGCGACCGTCATCACACAGCAGAGCGCGAAAGTACACGTGTCCGGGCACGCATCGGCCGGCGAACTGCTCTACCTGTACAACGCGGTCCGCCCGAGCAACGCGATGCCGGTACACGGGGAATGGCGGCACCTGCGCGCCAATGCGGCGTTGGCCGAGGCGACCGGGGTCAAGCCGGACCGGATCATGCTGGCCGAGGACGGGGTCGTCGTCGATCTGCTCGACGGGCAGGCGGAGATCGTCGGTCGGGTACCTGTCGGCCATGTGTATGTCGACGGGCTGTCGGTCGGCGATGTCGGCGAGTCGACCCTCTCGGAGCGCTTGGTGCTCGGAGAAGGTGGATTCATCGCGATCACCGTGGTGATCAACGCCACGACCGGTCGTGCGGTGAGTACGCCGGAGGTCTCCGGGCACGGCTTCTCCGACGATCCGGACGCACTCAAGGCCGCCGCCGACCTCGTCGATCAGGCACTCGACGCCCTCGCCGCCGAAGGCGTCACCGACACCCATCGGATCGCACAGGCCATCCGGCGGACCGTCGGGCGCTGGGTCGCCGACGCCTACCGACGGCGACCGATGATCGTGCCGACGGTGCTCGCGGTCGGTGATTGACGAACGTCGACACGACGGATGAATCGTTGATGAACACAACGGCCATCCGGGTCGGCGTGTGGGCCGACAGCGAAAGCGATTGTTAGAGTGCCGTAAGGCTTGCCAGCCCATGATCCCATCTCTCCAGGAGTCGTCGATGCGCTCACTCCGGTCCGCAGACCGCCGTTCTTTCCCCTTCCGGACCTCCGTCGCGGCGGTGCTCGCCTGTGCGACGATCGCGGTCCCGGTCACAGCGACGACGATGGGTGAGGGCCTGGCGCATGCAGCGCCGGCGAGTGTGACGGGTGGACAGGTCGTGGTCCCGGTCCCGGCGGCGATCAGCATCCCCGACGTCGAGAACGTGCGCACCTTCGCCAACTACCGGACCGTCGACGGCCACGCGATCACCGATCGGGTCATCCGCAGCGCGAATCTGTCGACGCTCACCCCGGTCGGCGTCGCCAATCTGCAGAAGCGTCACCTCGCCTCGATCATCGATCTGCGGACGACGATCGAGGATCAGTTGCAGGCAGACAAGCCCGTGCCGGGCGCCACCGTGCATCACTTCGACGTGTTCCGGGCGTCGCCGCCGGCCGATCTGATCAATCTGACCGAGGGGTACCGGCAGTTCGTGAGCAATCCCGTTGCCCGCCAGGCGTTCGGGGACTCGCTACGCAACATCTCCCAGACCGTTGCCGACGGCGGGGCCGTGTTGTTCCATTGCAGCGCAGGCAAGGACCGCACCGGCTGGCTCGCGGTCACGCTGCTGACGGTGCTCGGCGTCCGCCACGACGTGGTGGTCGATGACTACCTGGCCAGCAACACCTTCCGGCACGCCTCGCCGAACGATCCGATCGACGGCGTGAACATCGGTTACCTCAACAGTGCCTTCGACCAGGTGCACAAGGACTACGGCACCTTCGACAGCTATGTACACAAGGGCCTCGGACTCACCGACGCCGACGTCGCCGGTCTCAAGCACGCGTTGTTGCTCCCGGCGAACTGATCGCCGGAGATGTCGGCCGGGCACCACCGGTGTCCGGCGACTTCGCCTAGGCTGACACGGTGACTCTCGCGCAAGCAGAACGAGCGGCCCTGGTCGAGACTCTCCGGGGCACCGGTCCCGACGCCCCGACACTGTGTGATGGATGGACGACCCGCGACCTGCTCGCGCATCTGATCGTTCGGGAGCGACGCCTCGATGCAGCGCCGGGAATCATGGTCAAGCCGCTGTCCGGGTACACCGAGCGGGTCCGGGCCGGCGTGGCCGAACGCGACTTCGACGCGCTGTTGACGCAGCTGGCATCGGGTCCGCCCATCTATTCGCCGTTCTTCCTCATCGACCGCGTCGCCAACCTCGCCGAGATGTTCGTTCACCATGAGGACGTGTTGCGCGGGGCCGTGCAGGCCGACAGCGAGTGGACGCCACGGACCCTGTCGCCCGAACTCGAGAAGGGGCTCGTCACTCCGGTGAAGTCGGTGGGCAAGATGACGCTGCGTTCGTCACCGGCAACGGTCGTCCTGCGCACGCCCGACGGCACCGAGTTGACCAGTGGGGGACATGGGCCCCGGGTCACCGTCACCGGCCCGGTCGGTGAGTTGCTGCTCTTCGCGTTCGGGCGGGCGCCGGTCACCGTCGCATTCGACGGCGATGCCGAGGCGGTCGCATCGGTGCGATCGGCGCCGCGGGGATTCTGACGCACCACGAACGCCGCCGATGATGCAGGTGACGTCACAAGTTCGACACGCGCCCGCGTTGCCGGTGTTGTCCGTGTGACTGGAGTGGCCACGAAAGACTAGTCTGTTCGTCATGGCTTCGAGAGCGAGCACCGGTACGCGCACGTCCGCATCTCGTGCGTCCGGGGGTAGCAAGCGCGGTACCCGCGGCGGGTCGACGAATTCGGGTTCGGCAGCGAAATCGAGCGTCACGTCCGGACGCACGTCGACGCCACGGTCGGCTACGTCCCGCTCGGGTGCGCGCAGCGCATCGGCCGGCACCGTCCGCGCCTCACGCGGGTCGCGGACGGGCGGCGCGACGCGTTCGGGCGCGGCGGCCTCGGCCGACATCTCGCGGCGAACTCCGGGCGCGGGTGCGGTCGGGGCCGTCGGCAAAGGTGTGGGCAAAGGACTCGGTGCCGGCTGGGGATTGCTGGCCCGGGGCGTCGGCGGTGTGGCGCGTGCAGGGTCGGGAGGAGGCCGCGCCCGGTCCCGCGACCGGAGAGCACCCGGATACGACGAGGTGGCCGACGACGCCGCCGATTCCGGGGGTTTCGACCAAGACCAGTTCGACGGCGAGTACGACGGTCGCGGTCACGTCGACGAAGGTCGGGGTGGACGGACTGGTGACACGACCGGCCACACCCACCGCCGCGACGGGGTCGCCCTGCTGATCCTGGCCGTGGCCGTCCTGATCGCTGCCGGGGTGTGGTTCGGTGCTGCCGGCCCCGCCGGGGCGTTCATCAACGCGCTGGTGCGAGCGATTGTCGGCAGCTTGGCGATCGTGGTGCCGCCGGCGCTCGTCGCGGTCGCGATCATCTTGATGCGACGCCCGCCCAATGCCGACCGTCGGGGCCGCTACGTCGGTGCCGGTCTGCTGATCGTGGCGCCGCTTCTCGGTCTGATCCATCTGATGGCCGGATCGCCGCATGACCTTGATGGGCGTTCATCGGCTGGCGGATTCCTCGGATTCGCGGTGGGCGCTCCGTTGACGGCCGGCGCCACCGCATGGGTATCTGTCCCGATTCTGTTGCTGTGCATTGCGTTTGGTGTGCTGGTGCTCAGCGGGCGGACGGTGCGCGATGTTCTCGATGGCGTGCGCGCCTATCTTGGTCTCGCCGCCGGGACCGACGAGTGGGATGACGAAGTGCCCTGGGACGCCGACGATCTGGATGGCGAGTACCCGGGGGAGGATGACCGGGATGATGCGGACTTCGGGGTCGGCGATCTCGATGCAGACGATCCGTTCACCACGGGTGGATCGCGGCGCGGCGCGGCCTCGCGGAATCCTGCCTACTCGCCCGATCCGTACGACAATTACCCTCCCGATCCGGCCGACGAGGGCGCGCGGCATGCGCGACGCGCCCGACGTCCCGCGCCGGTCCGGGCCGGCGATGTGTTGGCGACGGCGACGACCGAGCCACTCGGCGGCGCAACGACCGATCGCCTGGACGAGGAGACCACCGCACCGCTCGAGGATCCGGCGGAGGCGTCCGGGCCGCGCCGCACGGGCGGCCGGGCGGCGACGCCGCGCGGCGATGCGGCGCCGGTGGCCAAGTCCGCTCGTCGCAGTGGTCCGGCGCCGAAGGTGGCAACTCCGCAGGCCCAGTCTGATGACGCCGACGAGCCGTTCACCGTCGAGGCCGCAGAAGGCGACTACCGCCTGCCGCCCACGACACTACTGCTCGATGGCGATCCGCCGAAGCACGGGAGTCGTGCCAATGAGGACATGATCGACCGGATCTCCGGTGTGCTCGAGCAGTTCAAGATCGACGCCGCGGTCACCGGTTACACCCGTGGACCGACCGTCACCCGGTACGAGGTCGAACTCGGGCCGGGGGTGAAGGTCGAGAAGATCACCGCCCTGCAGCGCAACATCGCCTACGCGGTGGCCACCGACAACGTGCGTCTGCTCGCGCCGATCCCGGGTAAGTCGGCGGTCGGCATCGAGGTGCCCAACTCCGATCGTGAGATGGTGCGCCTGGCCGACGTGCTCAAGGCGCCGTCGACGCGCAAGGACGTCCATCCGCTCGTCATCGGACTCGGCAAGGACATCGAAGGCGACTTCGTCTGCGCAAACCTGGCCAAGATGCCGCATCTGCTGGTCGCGGGCTCGACCGGGTCGGGAAAGTCGAGCTTCGTCAATTCGATGTTGGTCTCACTGCTGACCCGCGCCACGCCCGAGCAGGTCCGAATGATCCTGATCGACCCGAAGATGGTGGAACTGACTCCCTATGAGGGCATCCCGCACCTGATCACCCCCATCATCACGCAGCCGAAAAAGGCCGCTGCCGCACTCGCGTGGCTCGTCGAGGAGATGGAGCAGCGATACCAGGACATGAAGGCATCCCGGGTACGCCACATCGACGACTTCAACTCGAAGGTCCGCTCCGGCGACATCACCACGCCGCCGGGTTCCGAGCGGGTCTACAAGCCGTACCCGTACATCGTGGCGATCGTCGACGAGCTCGCCGACCTGATGATGACCGCGCCCCGCGACGTCGAGGACGCGATCGTGCGTATCACGCAGAAGGCGCGTGCCGCGGGCATTCATCTGGTGCTGGCGACCCAGCGTCCCTCGGTGGATGTGGTGACCGGACTGATCAAGACCAATGTGCCCTCGCGTCTGGCCTTTGCGACATCGTCGCTGACCGACTCCCGGGTCATCCTCGATCAGCCGGGGGCGGAGAAGCTGATCGGTATGGGTGACGGGTTGTTCCTGCCGATGGGTTCGAACAAGCCGATCCGCATGCAGGGTGCATTCATCACCGACGAGGAGATCGGCGGCGTCGTCGATTACGCCAAGGAACAAGCCGACCCGGAGTACACCGAGGGGGTCACCGCGGCCAAGGCCGGCGACAAGAAGGACATCGACTCCGACATCGGTAACGACCTCGACGATCTACTGCAGGCGATCGAGTTGGTGGTGAGCAGCCAGTTCGGCTCGACGTCGATGCTGCAGCGCAAACTGCGGGTCGGTTTCGCCAAGGCCGGTCGACTGATGGATCTGATGGAGACGCGGGGCGTCGTCGGGCCCACCGAGGGATCGAAGGCCCGGGAGGTACTGGTGAAGCCCGACGATCTCGCCGGCGTGATCGCCTCGATCACCGGCGGCGGTGCCGATCCAGAACCCGCCGACGCGTGACGGCAAGGACCGCGCATCACGCGAGGTGAACGGGACGAACCCGACATCGGGTAGGGTGGGCGGAGATCGAAGAGGGGAGTATCCCCATCTCGCGGTGTGTCCGTCAATACGGTCGCGGAACTGAGAAGGCGCCGATCGCCTTCGGTCCCGGCCCGGACACCGCGGTCGTTCACCGGCGGGAGAGACCTCTGGCATCGCAACCGTTTTGTGCTGCGCGCTGGAGGTAGATCGTCCCATGCACGTCTCGACCATCGTCTGGATCGTCACCTGTGCGGTGATCCTGGGCCTGTTCGTCTTCGACTTCTTCGCCCACGTCCGGGTTCCGCACGCCCCGTCCCTGAGAGAATCGGGCATCTGGTCGGCCGTCTACATCACGATCGCCGTCGTCTTCGGTGGCTTCGTGTGGTGGCAGTGGGGGACCACGTACGCCGGGGAGTACTTCGCCGGTTACGTCACCGAGAAGGCATTGTCGGTGGACAACTTGTTCGTCTTCGTCATCATCATGTCGAAGTTCGCCGTACCCAAGGAGTATCAGCAAAAGGTGCTGTTGCTCGGCATCGTGATGGCGCTGTTGCTGCGCGGGTTGTTCATCGCCGTCGGAGCGGCTGCGATCAATACCTACAGCTGGGTGTTCTACCTGTTCGGCGCCTTCTTGATCGTCACCGCGATCAAGTTGCTGCGCGAAAGCGATGACCCCGTCGACCACGAGGAGCAGCGCGAGTCGCGGCTCGAACGGCTCGTCAAGAAGTACCTGCGTACCTCCGATGAGTACGACGGCGACCGGTTGTTCACGCGCGTCTCGGGCCGCCGGATGGCGACTCCGATGCTGTTGGTGCTCGTCGTCATCGGCTTCACCGATATCCTGTTCGCGCTCGATTCGATCCCGGCCATCTACGGGCTGACCCAGCAGCCGTACCTGGTGTTCACCGCCAATGCGTTTGCGCTGATGGGTCTGCGCCAGTTGTACTTCCTGCTCGGCGGACTTCTCGACAGACTCGTCTATCTGTCCTATGGGCTGTCGTTCATCCTCGTGTTCATCGGCGTCAAACTGGTGCTGCACGCCTTGCACGAGAACGCGCTGCCGTTCATCAACGGCGGCGAACACGTATCCGTACCGGAGATCTCCACGCCGCTGTCTCTCGGTGTCATCATCGGCACCCTGGTCATCACCACGGTCGCGAGTCTGATCGGCTCGCGACGGCAACGGACGGGCCCGCCGACCGGGTGATCGGCGGCGCCGTCCGGGCAGGTCAGTCGTCGAATGGGCCGAATATCTGCTTCCATTCGACGATCCGCACGCCATCGATGGCCTGATGGGCGTTGAACGGGTCGTTGGCCATGAAGGCCTCGGCGTCATCGATGCCACCATCGACACCGATCAGGATCAGTGCACCGGAGCCGTCGGGGTACGGGCCGCTGGCGAGCACGTTACCGGCGCCGTATTCCTCGGACAGCCACTCACGATGGGCCGCGCGATGGGCATCGCGGACAGTCGCCTTGGCCGACTCGTAGGTGTAGTGCACTGCATAGATGGTCACGTAAGTCGCTCCTGGTTCCGTGGAAACTACTGTGTCGTCGGGGATTTCACCGATCGGTGCGTTGTCTCGCCCGTCGGTGGGTCACCGAGGTCGGCCAGCATCCGGGTGTTGCCCAGCGTATTCGGTTTGACGTAGCTCAAATCGAGGAACTCCGCGACACCGGTATCGTACGAGCGGCACATTTCCTCGAAGACCTCGCGGGTCACCGGTGTGCCCTCGATCTCGGCAAACCCGTGCCGGCCGAAGAACTCCGTCTCGAAGGTCAGCACGAAAACCCGACTCAACTGCAACTCGCCGGCCACCTCGAGTAGCCGGGCCACCAGGCGATGCCCGATACCGCGCCCGGCGCACTGCGCATCGACTGCGACGGTGCGCACTTCGCCGAGATCGGCCCACAACACGTGCAGCGCACCGCACCCGACGATCCGGCCGTCGAGCTCGGCGACCCAGAACTCCTGCACCGCTTCGTAGAGCGTCACGAGATTCTTCTCGAGCAGGATGCGTCCGGCGTACTGGTCGATCAGCTCCTTGATGCGGGGCACATCGGAGGTACGAGCACGGCGGACGACGACCGAATCGCGTCGAATCGTGGTCGGATGCTTCGGGACGCTGCCCGGGTCGGGGACCTCGTTGCCGTCCTCACCGTTCATGGGTTCATCTTGCCTTCAGTTGTGCCCGGGCGTCACCTGAGGCCTGCGGGTGTGCGCGGTTGGCGGGGGGCCGACCCACCATGCTGCCGGACGCGTCCGTGATGAGAACGCGAGGATCCGCCGTCCGCGCATGTCGGATCGGTCGATACCCTGGTGAGCGTGCGAACGAACGACACGCGTCCGGTGGCGCCGGCCACCGGCGCCGGCGCCCGAGATGCGGTCTCATGACCGACCGGATGCGCCGGGCTGTCAACGAACGCGGGCTCGCCGACGTCGGGCGTGGACCCGACCACATCGCCGACCCCGTCGATTCGGTTCCGGTCGTCAACATCGCCAACGCACTGACCGTTTTCCGGATCGTGTTGGTGCCGGTCTTTCTGGTCGTTCTCTTCGCCGACGGCGGCCACCAGACCTGGTGGCGCATCGCGGCGGCACTGATCTTCGGGGTCGCCGCGATCACCGACCACGTCGACGGTCGCCTTGCGCGGGGACGCGGGCTGGTCACCGACTTCGGCAAACTCGCCGATCCGATCGCCGACAAGGCGCTCATCGGCTCGGCACTGATCGCCTTATCGGTTCTCGGCGAATTGTCCTGGTGGATCACCGCGATCATCCTCGTGCGTGAACTCGGGGTCACCCTTCTTCGGTTCTGGGTGTTGCGCCACGCCGTCATCCCGGCCAGCCGCGGTGGCAAACTCAAGACTCTCCTGCAGGCGATCGGTATCGGGCTGCTGCTGTTCCCGCTGAGCGGCGCCTTCCATCTGGTGGCCGTGATCATCATGTGGGTGGCCGTCGTCATCACCGTGGCGACCGGATTCGACTACGTGTGGCAAGCTCTCCGGTTGCGCAGCGCCGCCCGGATGCGGTCCCGCGATGGTGCACGCACGCCACAGACCATCGGACCGGTCACCGACGCAGGCACGGAGCATCGATGACCCGCGCGGCCGTGCCCGGCGCGACGCCGCGCCGGGCGCGACACGACACGTTCGGCCGCACCCACCTGACGCGCGGCGACCGATCCGATATTCGACTACTGTCGTCCACACGCGCGCTCGACGATGTGTACGTGCCGCTGCGGGAACGGGAAGGCATCGTTCGGCGTTGAACCCGACGATGCCGCTTGCCGGCACCCTCGACGGCCGAGGCGCCGAGTAATCCGGTCCCGGCACCGCGGCAACGGCAAGTGCGCGCACGGATCTGTGAGAAGGATGCGTGCGACCAAGACAAGCGCGAGAAGGACAAGGAGGAAACCCCGATGGCAATGCTCTTGCGAGAAGCGCTCGGTGACAGCCTGCGCCGCGTTCGTACCCTGCAGGGCCGGACGCTACGTGAGGTGTCCACCGATGCGCGGGTGAGCCTGGGTTACCTCTCCGAGGTCGAGCGCGGGCAGAAGGAGGCGTCCAGCGAATTGCTGGCCGCGATCTGCGACGCACTCGATGTCGAGATCGCCGATCTGCTCCTCGACGTGGGCACCACGATGCGACCCGACGATGCTCCGGTGACGGTTCCGGCCGCCGAGCGCGACGCGGCTATCGCGTCGAAGGTGGTCATTGCCGCGCCCGAGGTGCGCACCCGCGCGACGGCCCTGGCCGCCGCCTGACCCAGGCTCACCGGTTGCGCACGCATGCGGGTGTCGCGGGCTCCGAGCACTGCGCATTGGCTCCGAGCGCCGTGTATTCGATCGTCTGAATGCCGGCCTGCATCGTCCGGCCATCCGAGAAGCTAGATTAGTGTGCATACCGACGCGAAACCGCTCTGATTGGAGTTGACGAGAAGCTATGGCGAACCCGTTCGTGAAGATGTGGCGCTATCTGATGGCACTCGGCAATGCGAAGATCGATGAGAACGCCGATCCGAAGATTCAGATACAGCAGGCGATCGAAGACGCGCAACGTCAGCATCAGGCGCTTTCCCAGCAGGCGGCGTCGGTGATCGGCAACCAGCGTCAGCTCGAGATGAAGCTGAATCGTCAGCTCGAAGAAATCGAGCGGCTGCAGGCCAACACGCGGCAGGCGCTGACCCTGGCCGATCAGGCCAACGCGGCCGGGGACGCGCAGAAGGCGCAGGAGTACAACAATGCTGCCGAGGCGTTCGCCGCGCAGCTCGTCACCGCGGAGCAGAGCGTCGAAGATCTGAAATCGCTGCATGACCAGTCGTTGCAGGCAGCCCAGCAGGCCAAGCAGGCGGTCGAGCGGAACGCCACCGTCCTGCAGCAGAAGCTCGCCGAGCGCTCCAAGCTGCTCAGCCAGCTCGAGCAGGCGAAGATGCAGGAGCAGGTCAGCGCCTCGCTGAACCAGATGAGCGAGCTGTCGGTACCCGGGAACACGCCGAGCCTCGATCAGGTGCGCGACAAGATCGAACGGCGCTACGCGAATGCGCTCGGTTCGGCCGACCTCGCGAAGAACTCGGTGCAGGGTCGGATGGCCGAGGTGGAGCAGGCCGGTGTGCAAATGGCCGGTCATGCGCGGCTCGAGCAGATCCGAGCAGGTATGTCGGGCAATTCGTTGCCGACCGGAGGCGCAGCCGCCCCGGCGGCGCAGCCCGCGCCGGGACTGACGAAGCCGGCCGCCGAGCCGCCGCAGACGGGCAACTGAGCCCACGATTCACCGGTACCGCAGGCGGTGGACCGGTGCGGGTGGCAATTGTGGCCGGACCCGACGCGGGCCATGCGTTTCCGGCTTTCGCGCTATCGGAAAAGCTTGCCGCCCAACAGGTTCGGTCCATCGTGTGGACGGGCGTCCGGTGGCACGAGGTCGCCGGGTCTCGCGGCCTCGACGTTGCCGAACTACCAGATCTGCAAGTGCGTCCCGATGAGGATGACGAGGATGCCGGGGCAAAACTCGGTGCGCGGGCGGCACGAATGGCTGCCACGCTCGCCCCGATACTGGCCGTGCGCGGCATCGATCTGGTCGTCTCCGATGTCATCACCGTCGCCGGATTGTGGGCGGCCGAGTTGTGCGGGATACCCGCGATCGAATTGTCACCGCACCCCCTCTACGCACCTTCGCGTGGGTTGCCTCCCATCGGTGCGGGGCTGGCGCCGGGACGCGGGTTCGGCGGCCGACTGCGTGATTCCGGGCTGCGAATGGCGAGCAATGTCTCGGTCCGCGCGGGCGAGCGCCAGCGCGGTGCCGCTCGACGCGGGATCGGACTGCCCGCCACGCCGGTGACGTCGGTACCGCGGCTCATCGCCACCCTGCCGGCGCTGGAGGTGGGCCGGCCCGATTGGCCGGCCGACGCGCACCTGATCGGACCGCTGCTGTGGGAGCCCACCGAGGCCACTGTGACACCACCAGCCGGTGAGGCGCCGCTGGTCGTGGTGGCGCCGTCGACGGCGGCGATCGGTACGGCCGACATGCTCACGCACACGCTCGCCGGTCTGGATGAGCTGGCAGCGAGGCGCCCGCTACGAGTCGTCATCTCGGCTCTCGATCCGCCACCGATGCATCAGCGAGAGTCGCCGGGGTTGTCGGTCGTGGCCGGACTCGGACGTCAAGATCTGCTGGTACGGCACGCCGACGTGGTCGTGTGCGGCGGTGGCCACGGGATGCTCGCGAAGTCCTTGTCGGCGGGCGTTCCGGTGGTGACGGTGCCCGGCGGTGGGGATCAATGGGAGTTGGCCACGCGAGTGGCCCGCCAGGGTAGCGGGGTGGCGGTACGCCCGGTGACGGCCCACGCCATCGCCGAGGCGGTCGCCTCGGTGCTCGATGACCCCGGATTCTCTCGCGCTGCGGCGCGCGCCGCCGAGTCGGCCATCGATGTCGTCGACCCGGTGCGCATCGTTCACGATGTATACCAACGCCATGTCGAAGGGTGTGTCCCCGGCGCCTCGCACGGTGGCCGGGCCGCCGGAGGAGTGCCCCGATGCGATTGACGGAGTTCACCGAACGGATCACCGAGCAATTCGGTACGGTCGCGGCGGATTCGATACTGACCGACCACGTGCTGACCGAACTCGGTGGTCGCACCGGCGCGCGGGCCATCGATGAGGGTGTCGATCCCCGCGATGTGTGGGTGGCGATCTGCCGCGACTTCGACGTTCCCCGAAATCGGTGGTGATTGCGCGTTCGAAATCGCGCCGGTCCGCGTGTCGGCTTGCCATCGAACACACGTTCAGGCAATCGTAGAGGGGTGTGGAACCAAGCCGCCGTCGCGTGCGTCGAAGGTCTTGTCGGGCGTGAACGGCGATCCCGGCGTGATCGTCCATCCCCGGCCATCGCCGGTTGCGTGTGCGATTGTGTCGGACCCCGTCGCTAACGTGCTCCACGAACCACCACCCGATACCGATGACCACCCGAACTCCGCCGGTCGCACCGGCGCACTGATACGAGGAGACCACCATGGCAGCACCCCAGGATCGTGAGAAGGCTCTCGACCTCGCCCTCGCCCAGATCGACAAGAATTTCGGCAAGGGATCGGTCATGCGGCTCGGCGAGGAGACCCGTCAGCCGATCGCGGTGATCCCCACCGGTTCGATCGCACTCGACGTTGCGCTGGGCATCGGCGGACTGCCGCGTGGCCGCGTCGTCGAGATCTACGGTCCGGAGTCGTCCGGTAAGACCACGGTGGCCCTGCATGCGGTCGCCAACGCCCAGGCCCAGGGGGGTATCGCCGCGTTCATCGACGCCGAGCACGCGCTCGATCCGGAATATGCGGCAAAGCTCGGTGTCGACACCGACGCACTCCTGGTGTCCCAGCCCGATACCGGTGAGCAGGCGCTGGAAATCGCCGACATGCTGATCCGGTCGGGCGCGCTGGACATCCTCGTGATCGACTCGGTCGCCGCACTGGTCCCCAAGGCCGAGATCGAAGGCGAGATGGGTGATTCGCATGTCGGTCTGCAGGCGCGTCTGATGAGCCAGGCGCTGCGCAAGATGACCTCGGGACTGAGCAACTCGAACACCACCGCGATCTTCATCAACCAGTTGCGCGAGAAGATCGGCGTGATGTTCGGTTCACCGGAGACCACGACCGGTGGTAAGGCGTTGAAGTTCTACTCCTCGGTCCGCCTGGATATCCGTCGGATCGAGACCCTCAAGGACGGCACTGATGCGGTCGGCAACCGTACCCGCGTCAAGGTCGTCAAGAACAAGGTTGCACCGCCGTTCAAGCAGGCCGAGTTCGACATTCTCTACGGCCACGGCATCAGCAAGGAGGGCTCGCTGATCGACATGGGTGTCGCCGAGGGCTTCATTCGCAAGTCGGGCTCCTGGTTCACCTACGAGGGCGATCAGCTCGGCCAGGGCAAGGAGAACGCCCGGAAGTTCCTGCTCGAGAACGACGATATCCGCGACGAGATCGAGAAGAAGATCAAGGAGAAGTTGGGCATCGGTGCGGTGGTCGACGCCGATGACGTCGCCCCGGCGCCGGTGGAATTCTGACCGGCGAGCGAGAATCCGGCAGGCGAGAACCAGGCGGGGCAAAAGGGCCCAGCGCCTGGGATGTGGCGTTGCGATTGCTGGGGGTGCGGGCCCGTTCACGCACTGAGATGCAGGATCGGTTGTCCCGCCGCGGTTTCGACGCCGAGGCCGTCACCGACGTGATGATGCGGCTCGACTCCGCCGGTCTTCTCGACGACGAGGACTTCGCCACCGAGTGGGTGCGGTCGCGGCATGCGCATTCGGCGCGTGGCCGGCTCGCGTTGCGCCACGAGCTCAAGGCCAAGGGGGTCGATGCGACGACGATCGAAAGCGCTCTCTCCGAGATCGATCCCGATGACGAGCGCGCCGCAGCGCGGCGTCTGGTGGACAAGAAGATCACCGTCCGTGTGATGGAGGAGATCGACGACCGGGCAGAGCGGGAGAGACACTTTCGCCGGCTGGTGGCCATGCTGGTGCGTCGCGGCTATCCGCAGTCGTTGGCACTCGACGTGGTCGGCGAACAGCTCGACGCGGCCGGCCGGGCCCGCCAGATCGCGGACCCCTGAGCAAACTCCGCGTCATCGATGCCAACGATGGTCGGCAATCGCCGACGATGCCGGGTGCCGTCAGATGACGGCACCCGGCATCGGGTCCTCGGGGCAGCCCGCGAGTGTCCCTCAGCGTTGAAGGGGGCCGAATTCCGGCATGTTCTCCATCGCGCCCAGGTCGGTCTCCTCCGCGTCGGGTACCGCTGTCTTGCGGCGGCCCTGGCGTAGTGCCTTCTCAAGGCCGGTGGCCAGCGTGGAGAGGCCGAAGTTGATGACGATCATCACCACGGCGACCACGACGAGGGCAGGCAGATAGTTGCCGTAGTAGGACGCCGATTGAATCCCCGAGCGGACCACCTCGACGTATCCGATGGCGTAACCGAGCGCGGAGTCTTTCAAGGCGATCACCATCTGCGAGATCAGCGCGGGAAGCATCGCGGTGATGGCCTGCGGGAGCAGGATGATTCGCATCATCTGCGACTTGCGAAGCCCCAACGCCATCGACGCCTCGGTCTGCCCGGTGGGCAGGGAGTTGATTCCCGAACGCAGGATCTCGGCCATCACCGAACCGTTGTAGAGGGTCAGGCCGGTGACGACCGCGGCAAACGCCAGTTGGGAGGACGGGAACACTGCGTAGTCGGCGAACAGGTAGTAGGCGAAGATCATCAGGATCAGCACCGGGATCGCACGGAACACCTCGACGAACAGCCCGGCCACGGCCCGCACCCACAAGTGATCGGAGAGGCGCCCGATGCCGAGGACGGACCCCAGGATCAGCGCGAAGATGATGGACAGGAACGCAGCCTTGAGCGTTCCCCACAGCCCGGGCAGAATATAGGTGGTCCAGGTGGTCCCGGTGATGAAGGGATTCCACTTCTCCGAAACGAATTGGTCGTTGCCGGTGAGAACCACGATCACGTACGCCGCCACCGCGACGACCACCACCAGGAAGATGACGGCGATGATCGCGTTGCGGATGCGGCCCTTGGGTCCGGGTGCGTCGTAGAGAACCGTTGCGCTGCTCATCGTTTGACCGCCAGTCGCTTGGCGAGGTAGCCGAAGACGGCGCCCTCGATCAGGGTGATGACCATGAATCCGATGGCGATGATCACGAAGATCGCGATGATCTGATCGGCATGGTTCTCGATTTGCTCCTTCATCAGCAGTGAGGCCTCGGCGACGCCGATCACCGACGCGATGGTGGTGTTCTTGGTCAATGCGATCAGCACACTGCCGAGCGGACCGATCACCGATCGCAGTGCCTGCGGCAAGATGATGATCCCGAACACCTGGCTGAAGCCCAGACCCAACGACCGAGCAGCCTCGGCTTGTCCGAGGGGCACCGTGTTGAATCCCGAGCGCAAGGTCTCGCAGACGAAGGTCGCGGTGTAGAGGATGAATGCCAGCACCGCGAGCCGGAAGTTGTTGTTCTCGATGAAGGTGTCGTTGTCGGGGGCCAGTGCCAGACCGAGGTTCTGGTACAGACCCACCGAGCAGAAGATCACGATCAACGTCAGCGGGGTGTTCCGCACGATGTTGATGTAGGCGGCGCCGAACCAGCGCATCACCGGCACCGGGGACACGCGCATCCCGGCGAGAATGGTGCCCCAGATCAGCGCGCCGATCGCCGACCACAACGTCAACTCGAGGGTCACCCGGAAGGCGGGCCACAGTTGCGGACCAATGTCCGACCACAGTTCATTCATCGGTTATCGCCTTCTTCCTCAGCCGAGTCCCGGTGGGCACGGGGTGGATGTCGAATTGACTATCTTGTCCACCGCCTGCGGGCCGGGGTCGGGAAGGAACTTGTAGTTCGAGTCGGGTGCGGCCGCGCGCGCCATCATCTCGTCGACGTACTGGTTGCCGATCGCCTTGCGCAAGGCCGACTCCCACGCGGATTCACCACCGTTGGGTCCCGAAGCGAGCATGGCGTGCAGGGCTTCGTCGGCGGCGGCGAGCGCCTCGGGATGATTCTGGGCCATACCGATTCCGTAGTTCTCGGTGGAGAACGGGGCACCGGCTTTCTTGAGGACCTTTTTGCCGCTGCTCGAGACGCAGGCATTCTTGGGATAAGTCATGCCGACGATCTTGAATTCGTCGGGAAAGAAGTTCGCATACCCGGCGAGGATCACCTCGTCGGTGGTCAGCGCGTCCACCTTGCCGCGTCGGACTGCCTCGACGCACGACGAGTAGGAGTCGTATTCCTGCAACTGCACGCCGGGTAGTTGGGCCTTGACGTTCTGTGCCGAGGTCGAGCCGGTCACCGAACACAACCGCTTGCCCTTGTTGAGATCGGTGAGTGAGGTGATCGAGTCGTCGTCGTCGCGTACGAGCAGCGCCTGATAGTTGATCAGATACGGGCCGGCGAAGCTGACCTGTTTGGCTCGTGAAGCGTTGATCGAATAGGTGGCCGCGATCATGTCGACCTCGCCGTTGTTGATCAGCGTTTCGCGTTGCGCCGAAGGTGTTTCGCGCCAGGTGATCTGCGGGTGCGCGACGCGGAGCTTATCGGCGATGAAGTTCACGACGTAGGTCGACACCGCCGGGTCGAACCCGGTGACGCTTTTGTCGGGATTGCGGATGCCGAGGCCGGGCTGGTCGTATTTGGTTCCCAGCACCACCTTTCCGCTCTTGATGGACTCGAGGAGGTTGCGCGGTTCGGTGCTGCCGCAGGCGGTCAACGATGCGGCGAGCACGGCAGCCACGACGGCCACCACTGAGATCGCTGCGATCGGCCTGCGCTGCCATGGCCTGCGGGCCTGTGCCGAGGTCCGGCGCATACGTCTGCCCGGTGTCGCCGGTGAGTCGGGAGCCATGGGCATCTCAGTGGCCCAAGATCTTCGAGAGGAAGTCCTTGGCGCGATCGGACTGCGGGTGATCGAAGAAGGACTCCGGATCGGAGTCCTCGACGATCGCCCCATCAGCCATGAAGATGACGCGGTCGGCGGCCCTGCGCGCGAAGCCCATCTCGTGGGTGACCACCAGCATCGTCATGCCCTCCTTGGCCAGGGAGACCATCACGTCGAGCACCTCGTTGACCATCTCCGGGTCGAGTGCCGAGGTGGGCTCGTCGAACAACATGATCTTGGGATTCATGGCCAGCGACCGGGCAATCGCGACGCGCTGCTGCTGTCCGCCCCGCCCGAGAGCTGTGCCGGATACTTGTCCTTCTGGCTCGCGATCCCGACGCGATCGAGAAGCTCGAGCGCCCGCTTGGTGGCCTCGTCCTTGCCCTTCTTGCGCACCTTCATCGGTGCAAGCATGACGTTCTGCAGGATCGTCTTGTGCGCGAACAGGTTGAACGACTGGAAGACCATGCCGACGTCGGCGCGCAGCCGGGCGAGATCCTTGCCCTCGGTGGGCAAGAGCTTGCCCTCGATGCGGATCTCGCCGCTGTCGATGGGCTCGAGACGATTGATGGTCCGGCACAGCGTGGACTTGCCCGACCCGGACGGGCCCAGTACGACGACCACCTGTCCGCGCGGCACCTCGAAGTTGATGTCGGAGAGCACATGCAGCTCACCGAAGTGCTTCTGCACATGCGTCATGGCGATCATCGGCGGTGCATCGGCGGCGCCCACCGGATCGGGCGCCTGAGTCGGGGATTCGGTCATACGTCAGAACCCTAATAGGGACGAAGGGTGCCGTCGCGGCAAATGCGGCAGCCCGGTGTCGTCGGTGTCGTCCCGGCGGGTGAGCGCCGGCGGCGAACCGCCCGGCAGCGATCGGACGGCCCGGCGGGCGATTTGCCCTCGACCCGTACTCTGGACCAAGTGAGTATCGACCTGTCCGATTCCGTATCGACCTCGCCGAATGCCGGTTCGGCGGGCGGTGCCGCGCGCCGCTATCAGGTCCGCACGTACGGCTGTCAGATGAACGTTCACGACTCCGAGCGGATCTCCGGCCTGCTCGAGGAGGCCGGTTACGTCCGCGCCGACGCGGACGAGCAGGCCGACCTCGTCGTGTTCAACACCTGCGCGATCCGGGAGAACGCCGACAACAAGCTCTACGGGAATCTGTCCCACCTGGCGCCGGTCAAGGCGCAGCAGCCCGGAATGCAGATCGCCGTCGGCGGGTGCCTTGCGCAGAAGGACAAGGATTCGGTGCTGCGCCGGGCGCCGTGGGTGGACGTGGTGTTCGGCACCCACAACATCGGTTCGCTGCCGGTCCTGCTCGAGCGGGCCCGTCACAACGAACAGGCGCAGGTCGAGATCCGCGACTCGCTGGAGGCGTTTCCGTCGACACTGCCTGCCAAGCGCGAATCGGCGTATGCCGGCTGGGTGTCGGTGTCGGTCGGCTGCAACAACACCTGCACCTTCTGTATCGTGCCGTCGCTGCGCGGCAAGGAGATCGACCGCCGGCCCGGCGATGTCCTCGCCGAGGTAGCGGCGCTCGTCGACGCCGGGGTGGTGGAGGTGACGCTGCTCGGCCAGAACGTCAACGCCTACGGCATGTCCTTCGCCGACCCCTACACGCCTCGTCATCGTGGTGCGTTCGCCGAATTGCTGCGCGCCTGTGGCGACATCGAGGGCCTCGAGCGCGTGCGTTTCACCTCGCCGCATCCGGCCGAGTTCACCGACGACGTCATCGAGGCCATGGCGCAGACACCCAACGTGTGCCCCCAGTTGCACATGCCGTTGCAGTCAGGGTCGGACCGCATCCTGCGGTCGATGCGGCGCAGTTACCGGCGCACCAAGTTCCTCACCATTCTCGACAAGGTGCGTGCCGCGATGCCGGACGCCGCGATCACCACCGACATCATCGTCGGCTTCCCGGGGGAGACGGAGGAGGACTTCGCCGAGACCCTCGACGTGGTCGCCGCGGCCCGGTTCGCGAGTGCGTTCACCTTCCAGTACTCGCCCCGGCCGGGCACCCCGGCCGCCTCGATGGACGATCAGGTGGCTCCTGAGGTGGTGTCCGATCGATACCGGCGGCTGATCGAGTTGCAAGAGCAGATTTGTCTGTCGGAGAACCGCGCCATCGTCGGGCGGGAGGTCGAGTTGCTCGTCGTCGCCGACGAAGGACGCAAGAGCGCCCACTCGCACCGCATGACCGGCCGCGCCCGCGACGGACGTCTGGTGCATTTCCGGCCAGACGATGCGGCGGCCATCCGTCCGGGCGACGTGGTGACCACCGTGGTGACCGGCGCGGCGCCGCACCATCTCATCGCCGACGCAGGTATCGGCCGCCACCGGCGTACCCGTGCGGGCGACGCCCATGCACAGAGCCGGACACCGACCACCCCGCCGGTTGGTGTGGGACTCGGGATTCCCGGTGTCGGACCGGCGCCTGCGGAGCCGGCGAGTGACGGCTGCGGTGCCGGTGGGTGCGGCGCTGGGCCATCGGTACCCGCCGGCCAGACGATGGCGGCGCCAGGACAGTGAGGACGGCATGAGCACGCAAGAGCAGGGTCCGGTCGAAGACGGCGCGCACGAGGAGCCGTTGCCGAACGAGTCGTCGCATAACGAGATCACCCAGAACGAGACGAGCCCGAACGAAGACTCGCAGGCCGATGCGGCGCCGCACGTGAGCTCGAGGGGTGACAAAGCGCTCGACGAGCTTCTGGGCGGGGAGAGCGCGCGGCGTTCGGCCGAATCGGCGAGCCTCGCCGACCTCGCCGGCTACGAAGACGATCTGCGCCGGGCCGAACGCAAGGTGGCAGGCGAGATCGACCCCGGTCCGCGTGGCATCGTCGTCGCGGTGGCGGTGCTGCTGGCCATGGTGTCGCTGGTGTTGCCGCACACCGGATCCGCCAGCGGCATCGACGTGCTGACGATGTCCCCGGATGCGGTCGCCGAACGGGTCGCCATCACCTCCCGGGTCTTCGTCTATCTGCTCCTGATCTTCGGGATCGGCGCATCGATGCTGGCACTGCTGACCCGGCGGTGGATCATCGCCTGGATCGCCCTGTGCGGCTCGGCGGTGGCCTGCGTGGCCGGGATGCTCGCCTGGTGGACACGCAACACGCCGGGTGTGGGCGGGATGCAGCCGCCATCTGGGGTGGGTATCGGTCTGATCCTGGGATGGATCGCGGTCTTCGTGCTCACCTTCCATTGGGCTCGTGTGGTGTGGGCGCGCAGCAACTATCACCTCGCGCTGGCGGAGCAGCGGCGCGTGGAGGCGGCCAAGCGTGAGGCGGCGACCCGCCGGATCGCCGGTCGCACCGACATCCGGCCGCCGTCCGCCGGTGAGCCAGGGGCCTGACGGCCGGGTCTGCCGGTTGCCGGCGCTGACTATCGTCCGGTGCGCCGGGCCTGCTCAGCGCTCCGTGATCGCGCTCTGGGCGGCCTGCGCCCATTCCTGCCACTGCGCGGCCTGCTCACGGAGTTTCGCGGCGTCGCGGTCCTTCCCGCGTTCCTCGGCCTTGCGGGCCTGATCCTCGAGTTGCGCGGCCCGGTCGGCGAACTGCGCGGCGCGTGCCTGCGCCTCGGGATCGGTGCGCTGCCATTGGGAGTCCTCGGCATCGCGGATGCGCTTCTCCAGCGCCCGTGCCCGGTTCTCCAGCGAGTGCATCTGTTCGCGGGGAACCTTGCCGATCTCGTCCCACTTGTCCCGGAAGTTGCGGAACTCGCGGCGTGCGGCATCGAGGTCGGCGGCCGGGTCGATGACGGCCTCGGCGTGGGTGAGCAGTTCGAGTTTGGCTTGTCCATTGGCCGTGAACTCGGCGTCGCGCTCGGAGGCGACAGCGTTGCGCGCGGCGAAGAACACGTCCTGGGCTGCCTTGAATCGTTGCCACAGAGCTTCGTCGGCGTCGCGTGGCGCGCGTCCGGCGGCCTTCCACTCGGTCAGCAGGTCGCGAAAGCGCGCCGACGTCGGTGCCCAGTCGGTCGATGACGACAGTTCCTCGGCCTGTCCGATCAGCTCCTCCTTGCGGGCCTTGGCGCCCGCGCGGACCCGGTCGAGCTCAGCAAAATGCGCACCTCGGCGCCGGTTGAATGCATCGCGTGCCTTCGCGTAGCGCCTCCACAAGACGTCGTCGGTCTTGCGATCGATGCCCCTGATCGACTTCCATTCGGCGAGGATCGTGCGCAGCCGGTCACCGGATGGCTTCCACTGTGTCGACTCGGCGCCTATCGTCTCGGCCTCTGCGGCAAGTTCTTCCTTGCGGGCGATCGCGGCCGCGCGGGTTGCCTCCCGCTCGGCCTTGAGGGAATCGGCGACCTCGTCGGCCGCACCGACGATCGCCGAGAGCCGCTTCTCCAACGCGTCGACGTCGCCGATCACCGCTGCATCGGTCAATGTTTCCAGCAGGTGTTTGGCGGCGGCCTGCGACTTGTGTGGGTCGCCCGAGCGGGCGGCGAGCCGTTCCTCGAGGATTTCCACCTCGGTGGCGAGATCGTCGAAGCGACGTCCGAAGTGGTCGAGTCCCTCGTCGACCGAACCTGCCTGCCACGACCCGATCTGCCGTTCGCCCGATGACGTCTTGAGCCAGACGTTGCCGTCGGTGTCGATCCGCCCGAAGCGGTGGGGGTCGGTGTGTGGCAGTGGATTCGGGGTGACAGCTGGTGTGGGCACCTGCGTGGTCGGGCCCGGATGCGGGCGTGGCCGTGGTCCCGGTCTGGGTCCTGGGCGCGGCCCCGGTTTCGGGGTCGGTCCGGCGCTTCCGGCCGGCGCGTCGGCGCGCTCAGGGGCGCCGCCATGGTCCTTGTCGGTGTCCCCGACGTGTCCTTCGCTCATGTGCAGGTGGCCCTTTCCCGCCTTGTGGTGCCGCGCGTCACGGCTGCCGGTTCACTCCGATCCCGGACCGCGTCGCGTGCGTCCGGGCTTGGTCCATTCAAGCAGCTCAGTGTCCGCAGTGGTGATCAACGGGACCAACCCGCCGGCCCGTCACCGATCAGCGGTGGACATTTCGCTCGATTTCCGTCCGGAATGTCTATCGCCGCGCGCCTCGACCGGCGGCCGCGACGTCGATGAAGCCGGCGGTCCGATAGCGTCGGGATGTGTTCAGCTGCGCGGTGTTCGTCCCGACTGCACCCCTGCTGGTGCCCGAGCTCGCCGGTCCCGATGCCCATGACACGGTGCCGGTGCGGGCCGCCGCGCTGGCGGCGGCGTCGGAGTTGGCAAAGCGCGCCTCGCGCTGGGTGGTGATCGGTGCCGATGATGGTGTGAGCTCAGCGGATGCCGATCTGTCGAGCGGTGCCGCCGGCGTCGCGGCCACCGGCACCTTCGCGCGGTTCGGCGTCGATGTGCGGGTCGCCTTCGAGGAGAGCCGCATACCCCGGGCAGCCACGGCCACGGCCCGCATGCCCCTGTCGATGCTGATCGGGGCGTGGCTCCGGGGACAGGCGGGTGCAGTGCACGCGAGTGCGGTCGTCGTGAATCCGGCGGCGAGCGCGGGCGACTGTGCGGACCTCGGAGCGCGTCTGGCGGCGGCAGTGACCGAGTCGGACGAGTCCATCGGGGTTCTCGTCGTCGGCGACGGGGCGACGGCGCTGTCGCCGAAGGCGCCCGGCGGTGGGCTGCGCGAATCGGCGGTGCGGCTACAGGAGCGGATCGACGCCGCGCTGGCAAACGCGGATCTCGGGGTGCTCGGTTCGCTCGACGCCGACGAGTGCCGTGCCGAGGGGGTGAGCGGCAGGGCGGCCTGGCAGGTGTCCGCCGCCCTGGTCGCCGACATTCCGGTGCGCGCCGAATGTCTGTACGCCGACGCACCTTTCGGGGTGGGCTACGTGGTCGCCCGGTGGTCGGCGACATCGTGAACTCACGCGCCGCCGAGCAGGGCCCGGTGCCGGTGGCCGTCGTGGGCCCGACCGCGGTCGGCAAATCCGATCTCGCGCTCGACCTCGCCGAGGCCCTCGACGGCGAAGTGATCAACATCGACGCGATGCAGCAATACCGCGGCATGGACATCGGCACCGCGAAGCTCCCGGTCACGCACCGGCGTGGCATCACCCATCACCAGATCGACGTCCTCGATGTCACCGAGCTGGCCACGGTCGCGCGCTATCAGGCGTCGGCGACCGCCGACATCGAAGCCTTGCTCGCGGCCGGCCGCACGCCGGTGATCGTCGGCGGGTCGATGCTCTATATCCAGGGGCTCCTCGACGACTGGCAGTTCCCGGCGACCGATCCGCAGGTCCGGGCCCGATACGAGGCGATGCTCGCCGACGTGGGCGTCGCCGCCCTGCATTCCGAGCTCGCACGGGTCGACCCGGCCGCGGCCGCGGCGATTCTCGACACCGACGGACGACGTATCGTGCGCGCCCTCGAAGTCGTCGAACTCACCGGTCGGCCATTCGCGGCGTCGGCGCCGAAGATCGGTGAACCACGTTGGGGCACAGAAATATTGGCCCTCGACCGGGAGACGGCCGACCTGGACGACCGGATCGCCCGGCGGACGGCGGCGATGTTCGCCGACGGACTCGTCGACGAGGTGGCAGACCTGGTGGGCAAGGGACTGCGGGACGGCCGTACCGCACGCCGCGCGATCGGATACGCCCAGACGCTGGCCGCCCTCGATGGCGAGTACGACCTGGCGCGTGCCGAGGAGCTGACCTTCATCGGCACCCGCCGCTATGTGCGTCGCCAGCGTTCGTGGTTCCGGCGCGACCACCGGATCGTCTGGCTCGACGCGGCCGCCGCCGACCTCACCGCCCGCGCACTGGCTACCCTGGAGCGGTGACGAACAGCGCACCGGCCGCCGGCCCCGGACCGCGGGCCGGCCGCGACGAGTCCGGCCCCGACGAGTCGCCTGGCGCGGCGGTCCCGATCGGCGAAGGCCTCTCGTTCGTCAAGGGGCACGGCACCCAGAACGACTTCGTCATCCTCACCGATCCGGCCGCCGAGCTGACCCTGGGAGCCGAGTTGGTGGCCGCCCTGTGTGATCGCCGGCGTGGCCTGGGTGCCGACGGACTGCTGCGAGTCGCCCGAACGGGTGCGCTGGTCGCGGTGGGGGTGCTCGACGCACTGCCCGACGGGGTGGTTCCCGATGACTGGTTCATGGATTACCGCAACGGCGACGGCTCGATCGCGGAGATGTGCGGCAACGGGGTACGCGTCTTCGCCCATCATCTGCGCTCATCGGGCCTGCTCGACGTCGACGAGTTCACCGTGGGTTCCCGCGCCGGCGCCCGCCCGGTGGTGGTGCACAGCTGGGATCGGCTACGCGCCGATGTCAGTGTGCAGATGGGCCGGGTGCGCCTCGGGGCGGAGTCGACGGCGCGCATCGGCGACGACGTCTACCGCGGGGTGGCAGTCGACGTCGGGAATCCGCATCTCGCGTGCGTGGTCCCCGGACTCGACGCCGCACGACTCGCCGAGGTCGACTTCGGACGTGGCCCACTCATCGACTCCGAGGTCTTCGGCCACGGCGCCAACGTCGAATTGCTGACCGTGCCCGAGACCATCGACGGCCGGTTGCACGCCCGGATGCGGGTGTTCGAGCGTGGCGTCGGCGAAACCCGCAGCTGCGGAACAGGTTTGGTTGCAGCTGCGGCGGCTGCTCTTGCGTATCGCGGCGAGCGGACGGGTGAACTGGTGATCGACGTGCCAGGCGGACGGGTCGAGGTGACCGTCCACACCGACAACGCGTGGCTGCGCGGGCCGTCCGAACTCGTGGCCGACGGCCGCCTGCGGGCGGGCTGGGACGGACTCTGACCCGACGCGCCGGGGTCCGCGCCCCCGTGAACCCGAACGCATGAGCACCCGCGACAGAAATATTCGTGTGCGCTGCGCCGTTGATCCGTGTGATCATGGAAGGCGTATGACCGAATCAACACAGACTTCGTATCCCGCCGCCGAGCAGAACCCGGCGGCCCACTCGCAATCGAGCACAGCGGGCCAATCGAGCACAGCGGGCCAATCGAGCACAGCGCGTGCGGCGACCGTGCTGCACCCGGTGCCCGGTGTCGGAGACGACCCGACCACCGGTGACCTCCAACTATCCGAACGCGCGTCCTTGCAGCGTGTCGCCGGTCTGTCGACCGAACTCACCGATGTCAGCGAGGTCGAATACCGCCAGCTGCGTCTGGAGCGCGTCGTCCTCGTCGGCGTGTGGACCGAGGGCACCGCGGCCCAGGCACGGGCGGCGATGACCGAGCTGGCGGCGTTGGCCGAGACCGCCGGTTCGGCGGTGCTCGACGCCGTCATCCAGCGGCGCAGCGCACCCGACCCGGGCACGTACATCGGCTCGGGCAAGGCCGATGAACTGCGCGAGGTCGTCCTGGCGACCGGCGCCGACACCGTCATCTGTGATGGTGAACTGACGCCCGGCCAGCTGACCGCCCTGGAGAAGGTGGTCAAGGTCAAGGTCATCGACCGCACCGCACTCATCCTCGACATCTTCGCTCAGCACGCGACCTCCCGAGAGGGCAAGGCGCAGGTCTCCCTCGCCCAGATGGAATACATGATGCCGCGACTGCGCGGCTGGGGTGAGTCGATGTCGCGTCAGGCCGGTGGTCGCGCCGGCAGCAACGGCGGCGTGGGTCTGCGCGGACCCGGTGAGACCAAGATCGAAACCGATCGACGCCGCATCCGCGAGCGAATGGCCAAACTGCGTCGTGAGATCCGCGACATGAAGACGGCACGGGTCACCAAGCGGTCGGCGCGTACCCGCAGCGCGGTGCCGCGAGTGACCGTCGCCGGTTACACCAATGCCGGCAAGTCGAGCCTCGTCAACGCGATGACCGGCTCCGGGATGCTGGTGCAGGACGCCCTGTTCGCGACGCTCGACCCGACGACGCGCCGCGCCAGTCTCGACGACGGCCGTGAGGTCGTCTTCACCGACACGGTCGGCTTCGTCCGGCACCTGCCGACGCAGCTCGTCGAGGCGTTCCGCTCGACGCTCGAAGAGGTCGTGGACGCCGACCTGGTGTTACACGTCGTCGACGGCAGCGACGAGTTCCCCGCCGAACAGATCGCCGCGGTGCGCCGGGTCATCAACGAGGTCGTCGCCGATGAAGGCGCGCGCACTCCGCCGGAGCTGTTGGTGATCAACAAGATCGACGCGATCGACCACACCCGGATGTCCGAACTGCGGGCAATGGCCCCCGATGCGGTGTTCGTGTCGGCGCGCACCGGTGAGGGGCTACCCGAATTGTTCGACCACGTCCGCGAATTCGTGGGACGCAGCGATGTGGAGCTCACCCTCTCGGTGCCGTATGCGCGGGGCGAGGTGATCTCACGAATTCACCGAGAAGGTGAGGTGCTCTCATCGGCACACGATGAGCACGGCACCGTCGTGCACGCCCGGATGCCGCGAGCGCTGGCCGGCGAACTCTCGGATCTGGTGGTCGCCACGGCCGGCTGAGCCCTCGCGCAACGAACGGCCTCGGCCCGACACCTTCTCACCGCCGGTCCCTCGTGGGACCGGCGGTGAGTCGTATGCGGACTTGCCGTCGTGTCAGTCGGCGTCGAGATCGGTGGCGACGAGTTTGGCGATCGCGTCGACGGCCCCGGGGTCCTCGGCGGTCACCACCACGTTGGTGCCCTTCTCGGCGCCGAGCGTCATGATCATCAACGCCGACCCGGCGTCGACGGGCTCGCCGCCCTCGATGGCCAGCGTCACCGGTACGCCGGCATCGGCGGCGGCTTCGGCGATGATGGTCGCGGGGCGGGCGTGCAGTCCGACGGCAGAGCCGACGGCGACGGTGGTACTGGCCATGATGAGTACTCCTTGATCTTCGGATGCAGTGGAAACAGTATGTGCGGATTGGTGATCGGTGGGGCCGGAGTGCCCGGACCGGTGGGCGGAAACATCCGCCCACCGGTCCGGGAGGTCAGGCCGCGACGGTCTCGAGTGGCGCGACCTCGGTGTGTTCAGGGTTGCGGCCCCACTGCTTGGCAGCGACCACACACACCGCCGAGAGTGCGGTACCCGCGGCCAGCGCCACGAGGAACCACCACCAGGCGTTCATCGCGAAGAAGACGAACACACCCCCGTGCGGGGCACGCAGTTGCACGTCGAAGGCCATGATCAGGGCGCCCGACAGGGCGCCGCCGGCCATCATCGACGGGATCACCCGCAGTGGGTCGGTGGCCGCGAACGGGATGGCGCCCTCGGAGATGAACGACGCTCCCAGAAGCCAAGCCGCCTTTCCGTTCTCACGCTCCGGCTCGGTGAACAGCTTCGGGCGCAGCACCGTCGAGGCCAGGGCCATCGCCAGCGGCGGCACCATACCTGCGCACATGACCGCGGCCATGATCTCCAACTGTGCGGCACCGCCGATCGCGAGGCCGGTCGTCGCGAACAGGTAGGCTGCCTTGTTCACCGGCCCGCCGAGGTCGACGCACATCATCAGTCCGAGCACGATGCCCAGCACGATGGCAGATCCACCGGTCATGTGGCTGAGGCCGTTGTTCATCGCGGTGGTGAGCCACGCCAGGGGCTTGCCCAGGAACATGAACATGATCGCGCCGATGATGAGACTGCCGAAGAGGGGAATGATCACGACCGGCTGCAGCCCACGTGCCCACTGCGGCAACGGAATCCGGGAAATCCACAGGCAGATGACACCGGCCGCGAGGCCGCCGACGAGTCCGCCGATGAAGCTTGCGCCGACGGCGACCGATACCAGGCCCGCGACGAAGCCGGGGGCGATGCCGGGGCGGTCGGCGATCGCGAAGGCGATGTAGCCCGCGAGCGCCGGTACCAGCATCCCCATCGCCAAGGTTCCGATCGCGTAGCTCACCGCCCCCAGATAGGTGCCGAGCCCGCCGGCGGGTAGATCCCACAGACTGTTGTGCAGCGCGATATAGGCGCCGTCGGTCATGGTCTTGTCGATGTTCTTGTTGCCGATCTGATAGCCGGCGAGCAAGAAGCCCAGCGCGATGAGCAGACCGCCCGCCGCGACAAACGGGATCATGTAGCTCACACCGGTCATCAGCGCCTGCTGGACCTGCTTGCCCAGGCTCAGGCCGCCTCGCTCGGTGGCGCCCGCCGCGGCGTCGCCGCTCTCACCCGCCCGTACCACTGCGGCGTGCGGATTATCAGCGGCGGCAAGGGCTTCGGCGATCATCGCATCCGGCTCGTTGATGGCGCGCTTGACGCCGGACTCGATCACCGGCTTGCCGTGGAAGCGGTTCTTGCCCTTGACACCCACATCGGTGGCGAAGATGACGGCATCGGCACCGGCGATGACGTCCGGGGTGAACGGGGTGGTCCCCGAGGAGCCCTGCGGTTCGACGTGGAAGTCCACGCCGGCCCGCTCGGCGGCGTATTTGAGGGCATCGGCCGCCATGTAGGTATGGGCGATTCCGGTGGGGCAGGCGGTGATCGCGACGATCGACCGGGGCTTGTCGGCTCCGGCCTGGCCGGCGGGTGCGGTGTCTCGACCTGCCGGGGTGCCCGCGGCCTTCGACGTTGCCGCTGTTGTCGTTGCCGCCGTTGCCGCTGCGGCCGTCGGCGCGGTCGGGACCGGGGTCCCGGCGGCGGGCGGGTTGATGGCGGCGTCGACCAGTGCGACGACCTCGTCATCGGTTGCCGCGGCGCGCAGGGAGGCGACGAAGTCGGGACGTACGAGGGCGCGAGCCAGCGAGCTCAGCAGCTTCATGTGCTCGGCGGCACCGCCCTCGGGGGCCGCGATGAGGAATACCAGGTCGGCCGGACCGTCCGGGGCGCCGAAGTCGACCTTCGGCGACAGCCGGGCCATCGCCAGGCTCGCCTGTGAGACCGAGGCGGCACGGGCGTGGGGGATCGCGATGCCACCGGGCAGTCCGGTGGCGGACTTGGCCTCGCGGGCGAGCGCCGCGCGGGCGAGTTCGGCGGGGTCACCGGTGCGGCCGGCCGCACCGAGATTCTCCGCGAGGTGGTTGATCACCGACGACGGGTCGCCGCCGGCGTCGACGTCGAGATTCACCGTCGATGTGGTGATGATCTGCTCGGACATGGTCTTCCTTTGCTGGTCTTGCTCTGTGGGGAGGTGTCGGCGTGGGGTGGGCGGGTCTGCGGATGCCCGGTGTCCGGTCATGGCGGCCGGGGTCGGTCAGGAGGTTCGGGCGGCTCCGGCGAGATCGGTGACCCGGGCGTGTTCGGGGTCGAGTTGATCGGGCCGGGGTGGCTGGGTTCCGGCGAGCGCGGCGGCGGCGGCGCCGTAGGCGACTGCGCTGCGCAGGCGTTCGGGCTCGTCGGCACCCTGCGTCTCGGCGATGAGGTAGCCGGCGAGCGACGAGTCACCGGCCCCGACGGTGCTGCGCGGGACGATCGGCGGCGAGGTGGCGAACCAACTTCCCGTCTCCGTCGTCAACAGCGCTCCGGCGGCACCCAGGGTCGCCAGCACCGAGCCGCCGATGCGTCGGACCATCTCGGCCGCCGCGGCCACGATGGGGGTGAGGTCACCATCGGCGGCCGCCCGGCGCAGCACCTCCGGGTCCGCGCCGCTGACCTCGGCGAGTTCGTACTCGTTCGGTTTGATCAGATCGATTCGTCCGGTCACCGCAGCGGTGAGCGGTGCGCCGGAGGTGTCGACGGCTACCCGATGCCCACGACCGATCAGTTCATCGGCCAGTACCCGGTACCAGTTGTCGGGAACCCCCGGCGGCAGCGAACCGCACAAGGCGACCCAGTCGGCGTCGACGGCGCGCGCCAGTATCAGGTCGGTGAGCGCGTGCAACTGCTGATCGTCGAGACGTTGCCCCGGAGCGTTGATCTTGGTGGTGGTGCCATCTGGTTCGGCGATGGTGACGTTGGCACGCACCTCGCCGGCGACGGCGACGGTCTCATGGTGCAGACCGGCCCGGTCGAGTGCCGCGAGCAGCGGATCCCCGGCCCGTGCGGGCAGGACCGCGATGGTCGGCAACCCGGCCTCGGCAACCACCCGGGACACGTTCACGCCCTTGCCGCCCGGCTCGGCGCGAACCCCGGTGGTCCGCTGTACCTCGCCGCGTTCGAGCGGCCCGGCGATCTCGAGGGTGCGGTCCAACGAGGGATTCGCGGTGAGGGTGAGGATCATGCGATCACGACCTCGATACCGCGCGCGGACAGGACCGCCGAGAAGGCGGGGTCGATACCGGCATCGGTGATGAGGACGTCGACGTCGTCGAGGGCGGCGAAGCCGGCGAAATCCTCCCGGTTCATCTTCGACGAGTCGGCGAGTACGACCACCCGCTGGGCCGAATGCACCAGGGCCGACTTGACCGCGGCCTCATCCGGATCGGGAGTCGACAATCCCGCGCCCTCGCTGATGCCGTTGGTGCCGATGAAGGCGACCGATACGCGGAACTGCTCCAGGCGGGCAACGGTTTCGGCGCCGACCGCCGCCTGGGTGAGCCGTCGCACGCGGCCGCCGGCCAGGTGCAAGGTGACCGCTGCGTGTCCGCACAGCAATGTCGCCAGCGGCAGGCTGCTCGTCACCACGCTCAGTCGGCGATCGGCGGGCAGGTTGAGGGCGGCCTGATAGGTGGTCGTACCGGCGTCGAGGGCCACCGATCCGCCGTCGCCGGGAAGGAATCGGATCGCCGCCCGCCCGATGGCCGCCTTCTGATCGATGTGTGTGGCCTCGCGTTCATCGATGCCTTGTTCATCCACGATCGCGATGAGCCCCGGTCGAACCGCGCCACCGTGGACGCGCTGGAGGTGGCCGGCGCGCTCGAGACCCGCCAGGTCCCGGCGCACCGTTTCGCTGGTGACCTCGAACCGGTCGGCGAGTGCGTTCACCGATGCGCGCCCATTCGAGCGGACCAGCTCGGCGATCGCCTGCTGTCGTTCTTCCGCGTACACGTCTCTCCGATCGGTCTGTCCACCGACACCGCATGTTGGTTTCTGTGGCTATCGATGTTGATATATCTGTGTTTACGCTTGAGTGTGTTGACAAGTCAAGGAATTCTTGTAACTTCGATCACAGGACGGCTTCGCGGACGCCTGATTCACAGCCCGGCCGCGGTCGACGACCAGAGCTAGACGACGAGAAGGGCCAAAGTCGTGAACCAGCAGATACGGGAAGACAACCCGCACGCCGGGCGAGAACTTGGCGGGCGTGAACTGGGCGGGACGCCGGTCGTCGGCGGCAAGGCCTACGGTCCGGTGGTGCGGCCGGGCCGACGGATGACCGTCGAGGCCACCGAGGTGGCGCCGCCACCGGTTTCGGAGGCGGAGCGCGATGCCGAACTCTCCCGCTTCGTCGCCGCCGCCGGGGTGGTGGCGGCCCGTTTGCGCGAGCGTGCCTCACACGCGTCCGGGGCCGCCGCCGAGGTCCTGATCGCCACGGCCGGACTCGCCGAGGACCGCGGCTGGATCGGTGCGGTGTCGAAGCTGATCGGCACGGGCACGCCCGCGCCCGCCGCCGCCGTCGCCGCAACCGAGCAGTTCGCGGCGATGTTCACCAAACTCGGCGGACTGATGGCCGAACGCGTCACCGACCTCAACGATGTGCGTGACCGCGTCGTCGCCGAGGTGCTCGGGCAGCCCGAACCGGGGGTCCCGGTGCCCGACGAACCGTCGGTCCTCTTCGCCGACGACCTCGCGCCCGCCGACACCGCCGGCCTGGACCCGGAGTTGATCACCGCGCTGGCGACCCGACTGGGCGGACCGACCAGTCACACCGCGATCATCGCCCGGCAACTCGGGATTCCGTGTGTGGTGGCTGTTGCCGAACTCGACGTCGTCTCCGCGGGTACCGCGGTGCTGGTCGACGGGGCCGCGGGAACGATTGTGGTGGAACCGGATCCGGACCGAGCGCGAGCCGATGTGGAGCAGAGCCGCCGGGAGGTGGAGGCGATTGCGGGCTGGACCGGGCCTGGTCACACCGCCGACGGCCACGAGGTCGCGATCTTGGCGAATGTCGCCGATGGCGTCTCGGCCCGTGCGGCCACCGCGTCCCCGGTAGAAGGAGTCGGGTTGTTCCGTACCGAACTGGCCTTCCTCGATCGCCCGGACGAACCGTCCCTCGACGAACAGGCGGCACTCTACCGGGAGGTCATCGAGGCCTTCGGAGGCAAGAAGATGGTGATCCGCACCCTGGATGCGGGGTCGGACAAGCCGCTGAAATTCGTCGACCACGGGACCGAGGCGAATCCCGCACTCGGTGTGCGCGGCAACCGCATCGCGGCGACACACCCCGAGATCCGGGCCGGACAACTCGATGCGATCGCGCGCGCCGCCGAGGAAACCGGCAGCACGCCATGGGTGATGGCGCCGATGATCGCCTCGGCCGCCGAGGCGGCCGAATTCGCCGCGCAAGTACGCCGACGGGGTCTGGTGGCCGGAGTGATGATCGAGATCCCGTCGGCAGCGATACTTGCGCCGGCGATTGTGGCCGAGGTGGACTTCGTCTCGATCGGCACCAACGACCTGACGCAATACACGATGGCTGCCGACCGGATGTCGGCCGAGCTCGCCGAGTTGACCGATCCGTGGCAGCCGTCGGTCCTCGCTCTCATCGCGATGGTCGCCGAGGCGGGTTCGCGCACCGGCACCCCGGTGGGCGTGTGCGGTGAGGCGGCGGCCGATCCGCTGCTCGCCTGTGTCCTCGTCGGACTCGGGGTCACATCGTTGTCGAGTGCACCCGCCGCCGCGGCCGCGGTGGGCGCGAAACTCGCCGAGGTCGACCTCGATCGATGCCGCGCCGCGGCCACGGCGGCGGTGGCCACCGCTGCACCGGGTGCGGCTCGCGCCGCGGCCCGCGAGGCGTTGCGTTGTTAACTGCGCGGTGTGAGAAACGTGGTTGACACACCGCGCAGCTGATCAGCGCCTGCGCTCAGATCCGGCGCATGACGGTGACGACCTTGCCGAGGATGGCGGCCTCGTCACCGGGGATCGGCTCGAACAACTCGTTGTGCGGCATCAGCCAGACGTGGCCGTCCTTGCGCTTGAACGTCTTGACCGTTGCCTCGCCTTCGATCATGGCGGCGACGATGTCACCGTTGTCGGCCACGTTCTGCTGGCGCACGACCACCCAGTCGCCGTCGCAGATCGCGGCGTCGACCATCGACTCGCCGACCACCCGCAGCATGAAGAGGGAACCTTCACCGACGAGTTCGCGAGGCAGGGGGAAGACGTCTTCGACGGCCTCCTCGGCCAGGATCGGGCCGCCCGCCGCGATGCGGCCGAGCACCGGGACGAAGGTCGGGGTGGGCAGGTTCTCCGAGTTCGGATTGTCATCGGTGGGCGTCGGGTCGGCGTCGCGCACGTTGACCGCGCGCGGCCGGTTGGCGTCGCGCTTGAGCAGTCCCTTGCGTTCCAGCGTGCGCAATTGATGCGCGACCGACGAGGTCGAGGCGAGCCCGACGGCATCACCGATCTCGCGGATGCTCGGCGGATATCCCCGCTCGCGAACCGATTTGCGGATGACGTCGAGCACTCCCTGCTGACGTGGCGTGAGCGGTGCCTCGAAACCCCTCGGCACGATGGGCCGCCGCGGGGCGGCCGCCGCGTCATCAACCTGCGGTGTCGCCGCCGTCGCGGCGTCATCGGTGCTCGACTCTGTGGTGGCCGACTCCGGATCGGCCGCCTCGGCCGGCCGCGACGAACGGTCCTTCTTCTCACTCATCGGGATTCGAGTCCTTTCGATCGGGTGCGTGCCACCCCGGCCGTGGGCCGGTAGGTGACGTGCACACCTGTCGCGGGCCTGTGGTCGAGCTGATCACCGGTCAGAATAGCCGAGGTTTCGGACATCCTCAAACGTCTGTTCGACGTGTTGTGGAGAAATTGTCGGAGGGGGGTGGTACAACTCGAACATCCGTTCATCGAATGTGTGATCGAGACAGGAAGAGACCATGCATAGCACCCTTTTGTCGACCGACCAGACCCGCGTCGGCCGGACCCGTACCGACCAGACCTTCACCGGCCAGACCCGCGCCGGCGCGACCAACCCGGTTCCGCGCGCCCGTCCCCGCGAACAGCGGCCGCTCGATCCTCGCCGCGCCCCCCGGCGTTCCTCGGCCGTGAGTCGTCCCGCCGACCGGCGGCCGATCCGCCCGGTCTCCCGGCGGATACCGGGCGCCGACGGCACCTGGTGCACGTCACCGGCCGGATCACATCACCTGGCCGGAACGGGTGATCCGGGTGGCCACAGGTCTCGCCGGACCGGCGCACTGGTGGCCGTGCTGACCGGCGTGGCACTGGCGCTACTGGTGTGGCTGGTCGCCGTCGCCGGTTCGGACTATCAGGAATCGGCCCAGCGGGGGTCGGCACGGCCGGCGCCGATCGCCACCCAGGTGGTCCATGTGCGCGCCGGGGAATCGCTGAACGCCATCGCGGCGCGGGTGGCGCCCGACATGCCCCGGCAGTCGGTGATCGAGAAGATCGTCGAACTCAACGACATGTCCGGCAGTGCCGTGCAGGCAGGGCAGTCGCTGCTCGCGCCGGCCTACCGGTGACGCGAGAAGTCGGTGCGGTGGCGGGCGGTATCCTAGGTGCATGCGCTGCCCGTTCTGCAGGAATGACGACACCAAGGTCATCGACTCCCGTGTCGCCGATGAAGGACAGGCCATCCGCCGGCGCCGCTCATGCAGTGCCTGCGGCCGCCGTTTCTCGACTGTGGAGACCGCCGTGCTCGCGGTGGTCAAGCGCAACGGCGTGACCGAGCCGTTCAGTCGCGAGAAGGTGATGCGCGGGGTGCGCCGCGCGTGTCAGGGCCGGCAGGTCGACGAAGACGATCTCGCCCAGCTCGCCCAGCAGGTCGAGGAGACGGTGCGGGCCTCCGGAGCTGCCGAGATTCCCAGCAACGAGGTCGGGCTGGCGATCCTGCAACCGCTGCGCGACCTCGACGAAGTGGCATATCTGCGCTTCGCGTCGGTTTATCGTTCCTTCGATTCGCTCGAGGACTTCCAGCGCGAGATCGACGACCTGCAGGGCAACCTCACCCATGGCCGCTCCGAATCCGCCGGCGGGGTCGTCTCAGCCGAGCCGGTCCAGGGCTCGTAGCGCCCTCTTCTCCGAGATCGGATATCGGGTTCCGAGGCGCTGGGCGAACAAACTCACGCGCAATTCCTCGACCATCCAATGCGCCTGCTCGTTGACGGCATCGCGACGCGCATCACCCACTTCGGCGAGGCGCTGATTCCACCGCTCGACCACGCGGTCGAGTACAGCCATCCCGTCGCGATCACGCACGGCCGACCCCGGGAGCTGCTCCAGCCGTTCCCGCGCCCCCCGCAGATATCGGGGAAGATCGGCGAGATGCGTGCGCGGCGTCGCCACCACGAAGCCGTCGAACACCAGGTCATCGAGTTGTTCGGCGACATCATCGGCAGCGAGTTGACCGGAGTGCTCGTCGATCACGCCCCGCAGGGTCACGACCTCACGGAGCGCCTCGACGGCGAGCGACAGGTACTCGGGGGCCGCCACGACGACGCGCGGTCGCAGGTCGTCGACGAGTGCCGAGAACGCGGCAGGGGTGCGCACGGTGTTCGCCGCCTCGACGTCGAGCAGATCGCGAACCGCACGCCGGGTGCAATCGGTGAAGAGCCCGGCGGGCTCCCGGTAGGGGCTCTGACTCAGGGCAATCCGCCGGGCCGGCTCCAGGGCTCCGGCGGCCTTGGGTGAGAGTGTCCCGATTGCGTTCTCCAACAAGACGATCACCGCATCGCGGCGCAGCGCGTCGGCCAGGGCCGCGGTCGGGGCGGTGGCCGACGCGACGCCCGCCGGATGTGCCTGCGCCCGGACCACTCGCAACGTCGGGTGACGGGTGACCCGCTGACCGGCGACGTCGACGGTCTCGGCGAGTTCAAGAGTGCCGATGCCGTCGGCGGTCCAGGTGGTGTACACCTGCTCGGACGGCGGGGGCACCGACGCCGATCTCGGTGTGGTCAGCTCGGCGAAAGTCGTGGTGCGGGTGATGATCTCACCCGAATCGTCGGTGACGGCGAAATGCATGCGCAAGTGCCCGGGCAGGCGGTCGAGATCGAAATCGGCCGGCGTGACGGTGTGGCGGGTGATGGTCGACAACTCGCGCGCCAGGCCGTGCGTCAGCGGCTCGGCTCGGGGAGTCAGGCGAGACAGGGCGAGATCGGCGAAGCGCTGTGCCGGTGCCATCGTCTTGCGCAGCGACTTCGGCAGCGTCTTGATCAACTCGGCCGCCAACTCCGAACGCATACCCGGCACCAGCCAGTCGAATCCGGCGTTGCGCACGTGGGGGAGCAGTGCCTGCGGGATCACGATGGTGACGCCGTCGTCGGCGGTGCCGGGTTCGAATCGGTAGCGCAGCTCCAGGCGGGTGTCACCCTGGCGCCACACACCCGGATAGTCGGTGTCGGCGACGGCGACATCGGCCGCGACATCGGCCGGGGTGAGATCGAGTAGGTGCGGCTCGCGCCCCCGCGCCGAGCGCCACCACGAGTCGAAATGGCGGGTAGAGGTGACCTCGGCCGGAACACGCCCATCGTAGAACTCGAAGAGCTGTTCCTCGGAGATCACGAGATCTCGTCGACGAACCCGGTGCTCGACGTCGGCAGCATCGTGCAACAGCTGCCGATTGCGCTCGAAGAACACATGATCGGTGCGCCAATCGCCCTCGACGAGGGCGTGCCGGATGAACAGTTCGCGCGAGAGTTCCGGATCGATCGAACCGTAGTTCACCCGCCGCCGAGCGACGAGGGTGACGCCATAGAGGGTGACCCGCTCATAGGCCATCGCCGCACCCTGCCGTGAGGACCAGTGCGGTTCGCTGTAGGTGCGCTTGACAAGATCTCCGGCCAGTCGCTCCACCCACACCGGATCGATCCCCGCGACGGTGTGGGCGAAAAGCCTTGAGGTCTCGATGATCTCGGCTGCCATCAGAAATGACGGCGGCTTCTTCGTCACCGACGATCCAGGGAAGATCATCAGCGTCGTGTTGCGGGCGCCGGTGTATTCGCGGCCTGCGGCATTGCGGGCGGCGATGTTGCCCAGCAGCCCGGCCAGGATCGCGCGGTGGATGGCGTCGGCATCCGATTCGGTCTGCGGCACCTCCCAGCCGAGGTCACGCACGATGCCGGTCAGCTGCCGATGCAGGTCCTGCCATTCGCGGATCCGTAGATAGTGCAGGTACTCCCGTTCGCAGGACCGGCGGAATTGGTTGCCCGACAGCTCTTTTCGTCGGTCCTTGAGATATGTCCAGAGTTTCGGGTAGGCGAGGAAATCTGACCCGGGGACCGTGAACCGGCGGTGCGCGGCGTCGGCGGCCTCACGGTGCTCGGCGGGCCGCTCCCGGACATCGGGGATCGACAGTGCGGCCGCGATGACCAACACATGATCGAGGCAACCCTCGTCGCGTGCGGCGACCAGCATCCGGGCGATCCGTGGATCCACGGGGATCCGGGCCATCGTCGTGCCAACCGCCGTCAGGCGCGGTGCGCCACCCGCCTTCGGGTCGGTGGCGATGGCTCCGAGTTCGTTCAGCACCGCCATCCCGTCGCGGATGGCTCGCGCATCGGGTGGCTGCACAAACGGGAACTCGGCGACGTCACCGAGCCGCAACGACGTCATCTGAAGAATGACCGACGCCAGATTGGTGCGCAGGATCTCCGGATCGGTGAACGCCGGACGCGCGTCGAAATCGGCCTCGGAATAGAGGCGGATGCAGATACCGGGTGCCACCCGGCCACACCGGCCCGCACGCTGACGCGCACTCGCCTGCGAGACCGGCTCCACCGGCAGCCGCAGGACCTTGGTGCGAGTCGAGTACCGCGAGATACGGGCGGTACCCGAATCGATGACGTAACGAATTCCGGGCACCGTCAAGGACGTCTCGGCGACGTTGGTGGACAACACGATTCGTCTTCCGTTGGACGGCGCGAAGACCCGCTGCTGATCGGCGATCGAGAGCCGGGCGAACAGCGGTACGACCTCCGCACCCGCCGCAACCCGGCGTGACAACGACGCCGTGGCCTCCCGGATATCGCGTTCGGTGGGTAAGAACACCAGAATGTCGCCGCGTCCGCCCGAACCCCACAATTCGCCGACCGCGGCGTCGATCCCCTCGAACAGATCGAGATCGGCGTGCTCACCGCCGCCGGTGTCCTCCCCGGAATCCGGATCCTCCCGCAACGACAACGGGCGATACCGCACGTCGACCGGATAAGTCCGCCCCGACACCTCCAGGATGGGCACGGTCGCGGGCACGGCAACACCACTGCGCCCGCTCGCTTCGCTTCCGGCGGGCACGGCAACATCGCCCCCGCTCGCTTCGCTCCCGGCGGGCACGGCAACATCGCCCCCGCTCGCTTCGCTCCCGGCGGGCGGCACACCGAAGTGCCGGGCGAAGCGGCCCGGCTCGATGGTGGCCGAGGTGATGATCACCTTCAGATCGGGACGACGGGGGAGCAGCCGCCGCAGGTATCCGAGGATGAAGTCGATGTTGAGGCTCCGTTCGTGGGCCTCGTCGACAATGATCGTGTCGTAGTGCCGCAGCATCGGATCCGAGGAGATCTCGCGCAGCAGAATTCCGTCGGTCATCACCTTGACGAGCGTGTCGGCGCCCGAACGATCCGAGAACCGCACCGAGTATCCGATCGCCTCCCCGATCTCGGTGTGCGTCTCGTCGGCGATCCGGCGTGCAACCGAACTGGCCGCGATCCGCCGCGGCTGCGTGTGTCCGATCGCCCCGCGCACCCCGCGCCCGAGTTCGAGGCAGATCTTGGGCAACTGCGTGGTCTTGCCCGACCCGGTCTCGCCCGCGATGACGACCACCTGATGCTCGGCGATGGCCGCCGCGATCTCCTCGCGTGCCGACGACACCGGGAGATCGGGGGGATAGTCGATGACCGGGATCGCCGCGCGACGCGATGCGATCCGCTTCTCGGCGCCTTCCACCGCCCGCAGAAGCCCGCCGGCACGCTCCGGCGACGGGCTGCGGCCGAGCTTCTCGAGGCGACGGCCCAGGGTGTGTTCATCGATGATGGTCAGCCGGGCGATTCGCTCGCCCAGCTCACGACGATCGACGTCCTCCGGGCGGCCGGCGGATCGGGAAGGTGCAGAGGACATGATGAAACCAGGATATGGGGTCGCCATCGGTGGTTGCGCAGTCCGCCCGGACGTGACCGCGACCCACGTCGCATCTGGGTGGCCGATGACACACCGCGATTCCGGGCGGGCATCATGGTCGGTATGGCTGGTTCTCTTTGGCATGGCTTTGCCGACATGGGCGCAGTGAGCGCCGACGGTCCGTTCGTGGTCACCCGCGGGGCGGGTTCGCGCATCTGGGATGCCGAGGGCAACGAGTATCTCGACGCGACTGCGGGGCTGTGGTTCACCAATGTCGGTCACGGCCGTACCGAGATCGCCGACGCGGTGGCCGCCCAACTCGGGCGGCTGGCCCACTATTCCGGCTTCGGCGACCTCACCTCCGATGTCACCGATGCACTCGCCGATCGGCTCGCCCAACTGGCGCCCGTACCCGGCAGCAAGATCTTCTTCACCTCTGGTGGCAGCGATTCCGTCGACTCCGCGGCCAAACTGGCACGACGCTACTGGACCGAAATGGGTAAGCCGGGCAAGACGTTGCTCGTCGGCCGCACCAAGGCCTACCACGGCATGCACGTTGCGGGCACCGCACTGGCCGGCATCCCGGCCAACCATGATGGTTACGGCGAGCTGATGCCCGACGCGGAATCCGTCGAGTGGGATGACGCGAAGAGTCTGCTCGGACTCATCGAGCGAGTCGGCGCCGACCGGGTGGCTGCCTTCTTCTGTGAACCGATCATCGGCGCAGGCGGCATCTATCTGCCACCGGCCGGTTACCTCGCCGAGGTCCGCCAGATCTGTCGCGATCACGACGTGCTGTTCATCGCCGACGAGGTCGTCACCGGCTTCGGTCGCATCGGCGGTGACAGCTGGTTCGCGTCGTCGCGCTTCGACCTGGCTCCGGACATGATGACCACGGCCAAGGGACTGACGTCCGGGTATGTGCCGATGGGTGCGGTGTTCATCGCACCGCGGATAGCCGAGCCGTTCTTCGCCGGTGGCGTGTGGTGGCGCCACGGATACACCTACGGCGGGCACGCCGGCGCGGCCGCGGCGGCAATGGCCAATCTCGACATCATCGAGCGTGAGGGGTTGCTCGCCGAGGCCACCCGCCTCGAATCGGAACTTGCCGAGGCGCTCGGACCGCTCGCCGACCTCGATGCGGTGGCCGAGGTGCGCACCGGCCTCGGCGCGGTCAGCGCCGTACAGCTCAGCGATGCGGCACGCGCTCCGCAGGCCATCGGCGCACTGCGCAGGCATGGTGTGAGCGCACGGGCTGCCGGCGCGGGGGCCCTGCAGATCTCGCCGGCGTTCGTGATGACGTCCGACGAGGTGGGCGAACTCGCGAATCGGATCGGTGCCGCGCTGAGCTGAGCCTGCGCCGGGCAGAAGGGAGTCGAGATGTCTGAACGGTTCAGGGTGGGCGATCACGTGACCTGGAACTCGGAAGCCGGCAATGTCTCGGGGACGGTGACGAAGGTCCACACCGACGATTTCGACTACAAGGGCCACACGCACCGCGCGTCGACCGACGACCCGCAGTACGAGATCACGAGCGACAAGACCGACCACATCGCCGCGCACAAGGGCAGTGCCCTACGGCTGGTCGATGAGTGAACCGTTCTTCACCATCGGCCACTCGACCCGGGCACTCGCCGAGTTCATCGACCTGCTTCAGGAGTCCGGAATCAACCTGGTCGTCGATGTCCGCAGGCTCCCCGGTTCGGCCCGGTATCCGCAGTACGACCAGGATCCGCTCGCCGCGTCTCTCGCCGAGGTGGGAATCGGATACTGGCGCGCCGACGGGCTGACCGGGCGTCGTCCGGTGAGCAGGGATGTGCCGTTCGAGGTCAATGCCTGGTGGGAGAACCGCAGCTTCCACAACTACGCCGACCACGCCCTCTCCGACGACTTCCGGCAAGCCCTGGGAGCGCTGCGCGAGCAGGGCCGCACGCGACGCGCGGCCCTGATGTGCTCGGAGGCGGTGTGGTGGCGGTGCCACCGGCGGATCATCGCCGACCACCTCCTCGCCCACAGCGAACAGGTGTGGCACATCCTCGGCCGCGGTCACGTCGACTCTGCGCAGCCGAGTCTCGGTGCAGTGGTGGGGCCCGATGGCGAGGTCAGATATCCGGCCACTGGGTAATAGCCCGGCTACTGGGTAATAGCTCGTCGTCCGCTGCCTCGCAGACGCAAGAATGCCCGGCGTCTGGGTCTCCAGACACCGGGCACTTCGCACTCGTCGGATGACGCGGTCAGACGCCGGCGAGAACCTCGCTGTTGGTGATCGCCTGGCCGACGCCGGCGACGATCGAGGCGACCTTGAGGGCCTCGAATATCGCCTCACGGCCCACCCCGGCTTCACGCAGGGTGGCCTCGTGTGCGCCGACGCAGTGCTCGCAACCGTTGATCGAACTGACTGCGAACGACCAGAGTTCGAAGTCGGCCTTGTCCACACCCGGGTTGCCGATGATGTTCATCCGCAGGCCCGGACGCAGGTCGTCGTACTTGCCGTCGAGGAATCCTCGACCTCGGTAGAAGACGTTGTTCATCCCCATGATCGACGCCGCGCCGAGCGCGGCGTTGTACGCCTCGCCCGACAGTGTGTCGGCGGCCTCGTCGGCGATCTCGGCCAGCACCTTGGCATTTCGGGTGGCCGCCGCGGTCGCGAGGAGGGTCCCCCACAACTGTTCCTCGTTCAGCGCGGTGGTGCGGCTGATCGAACCGAGGTTGAGCTTGAGGTCCTTGGCGTACTCGGGAAGTGCTTCCTTGAGGTTGTCGATACTCATGAAGGCTCCTCTCAGACGCTGGCGGACAGCAGTTCGCCGGCGTCGATGGTGGGATCGCCCTTGCGCCAGTTGCAGGCGCACAGCTCGTCGGACTGCAGCGCATCGAGCACACGCAGTACCTCGTCGACGTTGCGGCCCACCGAGCCGGCGGTGACCGACACGAACTGGATCTCGTTGTTCGGGTCGACGATGAAGGTCGCACGGTCGGCGACCCCGTCGGCATTGAGAACGCCGGTGGCGGAGACGAGTTCACGCTTGATGTCGCTCAGCATGGGGAAGGGGAGGGTCTTGAGGTCCTCGTGCTGGGCGCGCCACTGGAAGTGCACGAACTCGTTGTCGACCGATGCGCCGAGCACCTGGGCGTCCCGGTCGGCGAACTCGTCGTTGAGCTTGCCGAATGCGGCGATCTCGGTCGGGCACACAAAGGTGAAGTCCTTGGGCCAGAAGAACACGATCCGCCACTTGCCGGGGTGATCGTCGCTGGAGATCTGGGTGAAGTAATCGTCGGGCTGCTGGGCGTCGACCTTGGACAGGTCACCGCCGATCACAGCGGTGAGGTCGTAGGCGGGGAACTGGTCGCCGATCGTGAGCAGAGCCATTGTGTGAATCTCTCCTTCTTCTCGCGCACAGGGCGCCGCGAAACCGGTGTGGATCGCGACACCGTGACGGTGGTGCTTACGCAACCATTCTGCCTATGACCCGGCAAAAGTGAAACGTGATAGTTCGCACTATACTGATAGGCATGTCCGATAAAAGTTATCAACCGTCGCTGACTGGTCTGCGTGCCTTCGTCGTGCTGGCGCGAAAACCTCATTTCGGTTCGGCGGCAACAGAACTCGGTATCAGCCAGCCGTCGCTGTCGCAGGCCCTCGCGGGTCTCGAAGCGGGATTGGGCCGTAAACTCATCGAGCGCACAACTCGGCGTGTCTTCTTGACTCCAGAAGGTCGGCTGCTCCTGCCGAAGGCCATCGCGGTGACCGACGCCGCCGATCAATTCCTGGCCGCCGCCGCCGGCGCCGGGGATCCGCTGGCCGGGTCGGTGCGACTGGGGCTGATACCGACCGTCGCCCCCTACATCCTGCCGCAGGTCTTGCGCGGCCTTCCGGGACGACTGCCCGACCTGAGCCTGCGGGTGGTCGAGGACCAGACCGCCCGCCTGCTCGCGGCCCTGCGTGAGGGCTCGCTCGACGTGGCGATCATGGCACTGCCCGCCGAGACCGCGGGACTCACCGAGATCCCGATGTACGACGAGGACTTCGTGCTCGCGCTGCCGGCCGGTCATCCGCTCGGCGGCCGCAAGCGCGTCGATCCCAGTACCCTCGCGGACCTGCCGCTGCTGCTGCTCGACGAGGGACACTGCCTACGCGACCAGGCGTTGGAGGTGTGCCGGCTGGCCGGGGTATCACCCGACCTCGGCCAGACCCGGGCGGCATCACTGGCGACTGCCGTGCAGTGTGTCGAGGGCGGACTGGGGGTGACGTTGATTCCCGAGACCGCCATCGAATCCGAGACCGCAGGTGGTGAGCTGGCGACCGCACGGTTCACCGTGCCACGTCCGGGCCGGCGGATCGGGCTGGTCTACCGGGAATCCTCGGGGCGTGGCGAACCGTATGGCCGGCTTGCTGCCGCGATCGCCGGACTGGTGGCCGAGATCGCCCCGGTGCGGGTGTGCCCGCTCAGTGAGCCGGTCTCCGCCTGATCACCGGGCCCAGTGATCGGCGGGGGAGCGGGTCACTGCTCTGCGGTGCGGGCCAGTGCCTCCCACTCGTCGAGCAGACTGGAGTCGACGTCGCGGATCATCGCGCCGACGGCATCGGTGATGTCCTCGATCGCGTCGGTGGCCACGGCCAGCGGGAGTCCTTGCCGCAGAGCGCGATAGCAATCGGAGAGGTAGCGCAGCACGACACCCTCGCTGCGCGCCAGCCCGTACGCCGAGATCAGTTCGGTGAAGGTCATCGCACGCTCGAGCATCTCGCGCAGTACCGATTTCGGCTTCGGCGGGAATGCCGACACCCACGGGTGCCCGCGCCGGTAGACGTCGAAGGCGTAGGCGATCTCCTCGGCCAACGGCCGCGGCCAGGTGATCTCCTCGAGCCGGGTCATCCGTTCCTCGTACTCGATGCCGTCAGCCTTCATCTCGGCGACCGCTGCGTCCCGGGCCGCCTTGCGCTGGGCCATCAGAACCGGACGCGGGTCCTCCAACGTCGATTCGAGGATCGACACCACATCGAAAGCGTAGGTGTCCGACGATGGATCGAGGAGTTCGAAAGCCGCGAGCGCGAACGATGACAGCGGGTTCGTGAGGGCGAAGTTCTCCGGCATGTCGACCGACAGTGCCACATGCCGTCCGTCATTGTCCGGCTCGGCCAACTGCACCACGATCCCGGCATTGCGGAGATCGCGATAGAGCGCGACCGTGTGCCGGATGTGGTAGAGCTGCCGCGCGCGTGGCTCGTGGTTGTCCTCGAGAAGATGCCGGGTCGCGGCGAAACAGTCGCCCGGGCGGCCGAGTACCTCCATCAGCATCGCGGTGGTCATCTGAAAGTGTGAGCGCAGCGGTTCGTCAGGGGCTTCGGCGAGCTGCAGGAAGGTCTTCTCGCCCCACGACACGAATCCCTCGGGCGGCTTCTTGCGCACGATCTTGCGGAGTTTCTTGGGGTCGTCGCCGGCCTTGGTGACCGCGCGCGCGTTCTCCACATCGTGTTCGGGTGCCTGGGCGACGACGTAGCCGATGGTGTCGAAACCGGCTCGGCCGGCCCGCCCGGCGATCTGATGGAACTCGCGGGCACGCAACCGGCGCACGCGAGTGCCGTCGTATTTGCTCAGGCCGGCGAACAGTACGGTGCGGATCGGCACGTTGATGCCCACGCCGAGGGTGTCGGTGCCGGCCACCACCTTCAGCAGTCCGCGTTGGGCGAGGCGTTCGACGAGTCGGCGATAGCGGGGCAGCATCCCGGCGTGATGGACTCCGATGCCCGCTCGCAGCAGCTTCGACAGCGTGGACCCGAATCCGGTGGAGAAGCGGAAATCACCGATGGCCGTTGCGATCTCGGCCCGCTCGGTCTTGTCGCAGATACGCGCGGACAACAGGGCCTGGGCGCGTTCGACGGCCGCGGCCTGGGTGAAGTGCACCACGTAGATCGGGGCGCGGCCCCGGTCGATCAGATCCTCGATCGTCTCGTGGATCGGCGTCATCGCATACGCGTATTCCAACGGCACCGGACGCTGGGTGCCGGTGATCGCGACGGTGTCCCGACCGGTCCGATGACGCAGGTCGTCGACGAAGAAGGACACGTCGCCGAGGGTCGCGGACATGAGCAGGAACTGGGTGTGGGGGAGTTCGATGAGCGGCACCTGCCAGGCCCATCCGCGATCACGCTCACCGTAGAAGTGGAACTCGTCGGCGACCAGCACCCCGATGTCGCTGGCGGCCCCGTCACGCAGAGCGAGGTTCGCCACGATCTCCGCGGTCGCGCAGATGATCGGCGCGTCGGCGTTGACCGCGGCATCGCCGGTGAGCAACCCGACGTGCTCGGCGCCGAACTGGTCGCACAGATCGAAGAACTTCTCACTGACGAGCGCTTTGATCGGGGCCGTGTAGAACGCACGCAGGCCCCGGCATCGCGCGAAATAGATCGCGCCGGAGGCGACGAGTGACTTTCCCGATCCGGTGGGCGTGGCCAGGATGACGTTGCTGCCCGACACGAGATCGAGGAGCGCGTCCTCCTGGTGCGGGTAGAAGTCGATCCCGCGCGCCGACCACCACCGGGTGAAGAGGTCGAATGCAGCGTCCTCGTCGGCGGTCGGCGCCAGCGGTGAGGGAGAATCCCGATCGGTGACGCTCAGTTCGGGGGCGCTCGGATCGGGCGTGCTCAGCTCGGAAATGATCGACCGCCGGCGTCGCCGTTCGGGTCATCGTCATCGGAGCCGCCGCCAGGCGCTTGGCCGTGGTTCTGGTCGGCGTCGTGGTTCAGATCTGCGAGGAATTGTTCGAGTTCGGCCCCGAGTTCGTCGCCACTGGGCAGCGACTCCTCCGTCGCGAGCAGCGACGCGCGCTCGGTCTGTGCTTGCTGGAATGCGTCGTACTGCTGCTCGAGGGCGGTGACCACCGTCTCGATCTCGGCGTTGCCCGAGACCTCGGTGTCGACCTGTTCGCGAACCCGCTCGGCGTCCGCGTCGAGCGCTGCGATGGGTAGATCCAGGCCGGTCAGCGAGGTCACGGCCGACAGCAATCGGGACGCGGCGGCAGGATAGTCGGTCTGCGAGAGGTAATGCGGTACGTGTACCGACAGTCCCGTCGCGCGGCGGCCGCCCTGTCCGAGACGCATTTCGAGCAGCATCGATGCGCTGGCGGGCAGCTTCATCGGCGTTCCCCAGCGCGGCAGCTCACCGAGCAGTTCGGTGTCGCTGCCGTGTGCGGTGATCGACGCGGGACGCGTATGCGGGACGGCCATCGGGATCGCGTTGAGCCCGACGACGTCGGTGACGCCGAAGCGGTCGGACAGGCGACGGACCGCTTCGGTGAACTTCTCCCAGCGCAGGTCCGGTTCCGAGCCCGAGAGCAGCAGGAACGGCCGGTCGTTCGCATCCCGGACGGCGTGCAGGGTCAACGACGGCATCTCGACATCGGTGAAGGTTTCGCCGCTGAATGTGATCGTCGGGCGCCGGGAGCGATAGTCCATCAGTTCGTCGGAGTCGAAGGTCGCCACCAGATCGGATTCCAGGCTGTCGCGCAGATGCGTGGCGGCCAGTGCCACCGCGTGTCCGGCATCGGCGAACCCGTCGAGCGCGTGGATCAGCACGGGGCCCGTCTCGGGTCCCTGCCGGCCGATCGCCGGCGCGGGAAAGGCAAGCTCGTACAACGAGCCGTCGTCGCGGGTGCCGTCATCGCGTGAGCCGGTGTCGGCGGGCTGCTCGTCCATGTCATTCCCTCCTCGAAGTATTGGCCTCAGCGTGTCACGCCATGAAGCGGCGTCACCTTACGAAGCAGTGTCACGGTACGGACCAATTGTCTCGCACTTGTGCCATCGCGGGCCAATTCTGCAATCCGGGCGGTCGTGCCGGCCGGTTTTGCAGGGGTTTCTGGGGCTACAACGACCTGCCGCGCCCCGGGATTCCCGGCCTGCCGGCGCGGTGGTGGCCTGCACTGGTGCGCCGTGATGGTCCGTACTGGTGCGCCGTGATGGCCCGCACTGGTGCGCCGTGATGGCCCGCACTGGTGCGCCGTGATGGCACAGTGGGCAGATGATGGTTCGGGGCAGGTCGCCGGCTTTCGGGCGCGGCCGGCTGATTGTCGTACTCGGTGCCATGGTGGTGGCGTTGCTTGCGGGCTGCGTCATCGATGGTCAGGCGGAGGGCGATTCTGGCGGCGACCTTGCCGGGCGGGGTGTGTCGGCCCAGGACTTCCCGGTGTCCGGTGCCACCCGCGTGCCCGACACCGCTGTGCCGTTCGCCCTGGGCGGTCTCAGCGGGAGTGATCCGGTCGTCGGGTATCCCGCCGGCTGTGCCCCGACCGCGCCGGAAGAGGCCGGTGCGGTGGTGTATTCGGTTGTCGTCAACGGGGGCGAGACGTCCTACACGTCGGCGGTTGCCCACGTCCACGACGCCCTCGGCGATGTGATCGCCCAGGCCCGACGCTGCCCGGAGAGCCGGATCGGTGGCGAAGATGCGGATGGTCTCGTGCAGACGGAGATCCGGCCGGCGCCTGCGGGTGCGCCCGCCGGTGTCGTCACGGCCGCGCTGCACCGGACTGTCCGCACCGGCGATCCCGCACATCAGACGGTCACGAGCAGCCTGACCCTGCTCGCCCAGCAAGGCGGCGTCCGGGTGTATGCGCAGTACCGGTGGCCCGGTGACGGCACGATCGACCCGTCGGCGGCGGCCGGACTCGACGGATTGTTCGGCAAGGCGGTGACCGCGGCCTTCGGCTGACCGGTGGTGTCGGCGCCCGGAGCGGCTGGGGATGGGTGCGGCTGGGGATGGGTGCGGCTGGGGATGGGGGCGGGTCTGTGGATATCCGGTAGCAGGCAAGGCCTGCGTGGGCTGATCGGGCCCCGCTTCCGATCACCATCGGTGCATGACGCGAAAGTCGCACTCCCTCATCGATGCCACCACTCTGCTCAGCGCACTGCCCGCGATGCTCGGGTTCCTGCCTGACCACTCGCTGATCCTCGTCGCGTTGCGTTCGCGTACACGCGTCCGGGTCGCAATGCGCTACGACCTGTCGTTGACGCCGGACGGGCGGCCCGCCGAGGACCTGCTGGCCGTCATCGAGGGTCTCGGGCAGATCGTGCACCGGCACGGCGGGGGGCCGGTCGTCGGGGTGATCGTCGATGACCGGCATGGTCCGGCCGACCCGCGCTATCGACGGGTGATGTCGTTGGCTCACGACTCTCTGTACGAGTCGGGCGGCCTGGCACAGGGTTTCGTTGTCACCAGATTCGAGCAGCACGCCCCGTGGCAGTTGATCTGGCAGTCGGGCCGGGGGCCGACCACCGCGCGCTGGGACCGACGAAACGACGTCGGCACCATGGCCGACCCCCGCACGTCGCCGACGGCGGTGGCCGAAGCCGTCTCGACGGGACGGCGGATATTGGCCGATCGGTCGGAGATCGCGGCCATGCTCACGCCGCTTCCGCATTGCGAGTCGGCCGTATGCGATGCTCGCAAACAGAATCCGGGCCGGGGAGCGGTCGGGATCACCGGCCCCGCGGATCTGCTGCGGGTGGTGCTCGACGCGATGGGTGACCCCTCGGTGCCGGACTGCCACACCATGGCCATGCTCGAAGCGGCCATCACCACCATTGCGGTTCGCGATGCGGCGTTGGCGTGTGCGGTGACCGACATGCGTCCGGACGCCGAGCGACTGTGGCGGATGCTCACACGGAGGCTACAAGGGACCGGAAAGGCTAGCGCAGCAACACTTCTCGCGCACCTGCATTACATCGGTGGGGAAGGCGCGTATGCGGGGGTGTCCCTGGACTGCGCGTTGGACGCCGACCCCGACTGGGCACTGGCAGTCCTACTCGATCAGGCGTTGCGCAGTGGTGCCCAGCCCGCGTTGCTGTGGGAGATGATCGATGACTCGTATCAGATCGCGACCGATCTCGGCGTTCCCATTCCCGGCGCCACGTTGCGCGCCGTCGGGTGATGAGCACCGGTTGCGTGCGCCGATCAGACCTTTTCGACGAAGATCGAGTGCGCCATCTCCGCCGACAGCACGAGGCCCTCGTGGCCTGGGGTGTCGACCTCCACCCGTTGCGGGGTGCAGGTCACCGTCACCCGGGCGTTCGGCACGACGCCGGCCTCGCGCAGACCGGCGATCAGGTCGCGGTCGGACTGGGCGTGCTCGGCAACACGCCGCACGATGACGGCCACCGGATCGCCCTGAGGCAGATCCGAGAGGCGGGTCGCGGTGTCGATCGCGGCCGGCGACTCCCCGCCGAGCGCTTCGAGACCGGGGATCGGGTTGCCGTAGGGCGAGGTGGTGGGGTTGTCGAGTACTGCCAGCAGGCGTCGTTCGACGTTCTCGCTCATGACGTGCTCCCACCGGCAGGCCTCGTCATGCACCTGGTCCCAGGGCATCCCGATGACATCGACCAGCAGGCGCTCGGCCAGGCGGTGCTTACGCATCACCGCGATCGCGAGGCCGCGGCCCTTGTCGGTGAGTTCGAGATGGCGGTCCCCGGCCACCCGCAACAGGCCGTCACGTTCCATGCGCGCCACCGTCTGGGATACCGTCGGCCCGCTCTGATCGAGACGCTCGGCGATGCGGGCACGCAGTGGGACGATCCCTTCCTCCTCGAGGTCGTAGATCGTCCGTAGATACATCTCGGTGGTGTCAACCAGGTCGTTCACTGTGCGCGGTCCCTTCGTCGCCTCCAAGGCTACCCTGACCAGCGACGGGATCGGTCGAAGCCACACGCGCCGGGATGGGTGTCGTCGCCGCGACGGCGAAGTGCTCCCGCCATCCGCGCGACCCACTAGCCTGAACTGGTGCCGAATCAGTGGAGCACTCGATGAGTGCAGCGGTTATCTGGAGCGAGGATTTCCTGTCCTACCGGTGGGCGCACACCCATCCGATGAATCCCGTTCGGCTGGCCTTGACGATGACCTTGGCGCGCAGTCTCGGAGTGCTTGATGGTGTGGACGTTGCCGAGCCGCTGAACGTCGACGACGACGCGCTCATCCCCGTTCATTCTCGCGAATACATCGACGCGGTCCGGGCTGTGGGTTCGGGGACCGCCTCACTGTCGGGGCCGTTGCTGGAGCGACTGTTCGGACTCGGTGACGCCGACAACCCGGTGTTCGAGGGAATGCACGAGGCGGCCCGGCTACTGGTTGGCGGAACGCTCGCCGCCGCACAGGCCGTCGCATCGGGATCGGTGCGGCGCGCGGTCAACATCGGGGGCGGCATGCATCACGCGATGAAGTCGCGCGCCGCCGGCTTCTGCATCTACAACGACTGTTCGGTCGCCATCCGCTGGCTGCTGGCGAACGGGTACGACCGGATCGCCTACGTCGACATCGACGCACACCATGGGGACGGGGTGCAGGCCGAATTCGTCGCCGACCCGCGCGTCATGACCATCTCGCTGCACCAGCATCCGGCCACCTTGTGGCCGGGCACCGGCTGGCCGACCGAGGTCGGCGACGACACCGCGCACGGCACCGCGGTAAACCTTCCGTTTATGCCCGACACCCCGGATCGGCTGTGGCTACGAGGTTTTCACGCGGTCGTGCCGTCGATGATCGGTGCCTTCGCGCCGCAGATCCTGATCAGTCAGTGCGGAGCCGACAGCCACCGCGCCGATCCGCTCACCGACCTGGCGCTGACCGTCGACGGGCAACGCGCCGCGATGATGGCGATGCGTGAACTCGCCGACAGATACTGCGAAGGTCGCTGGATCGCGGTCGGTGGCGGCGGTTACGGGGTGGTCGATGTGGTGCCGCGCAGCTGGGCGCATCTGCTCGCAATCGTGCTCGACCGCGACGTCCCCGTCGACACCACGATCGACGACTCGTGGTGTGCCACCGCCGGCGAGGTCGCCGCCACGGTCTACTCGGAATATTCGGCACCACCGGTGGGCACGATGGGTGATGACGGCGACGTCGATTTTGTCGCGTGGGACGGCGACACCGGGCAGGACCCGCCACCGGGCATCGCCGAATCGGCACTGCGACAGACCGACCGCGCCATCATGGCCACCCGCACGGCGGTGTTCCCGCTACACGGACTCGACCCGGAGGATCCCCGTGACTGAGCAACAGCGATCGAACTCCGAGGACAGGGGCAGCGCGTCCCCGGATGGCGCGTCCGGCGGTGGTTCCGTCGAAGGCCCGATGCCTCGTGGACCGTGGGACTACCCGCGCCACTGGATCGCCGACGTACTGGCAAGCGACGGCGGGGTGGTGCACCTGCGGCCGATCGTTCCCGACGACGCCGACCGGGTCGTCCGGTTCCACGCCGGGCTGAGCGAACGTACCCGCTACATGCGCTATTTCGGTCCCACCCCGACGCTGCCGCCGCGCGAAGTGGTCCGGATGACCACAGTCGACCATCAGCAGCGTGTCGCGCTGGTTGCGGTGCTGGGTGGGGAGTTCATCGCGATCGGCGTATACGAGGGTCTGGCCGCCGACGGCAAACCCGAGTCGGCCGAGGTGGCCTTCGTCGTCGCGGACGATCATCAGGGCCGCGGACTGGGGCCGATCCTGCTCGAGCACCTCGCGGGCGCCGCCGCCGAGAACGGGTTCACCCGCTTCGAGGCCGAAGTCCTCAGTGAGAACCCGAACATGGTCGCGGTGTTTCGTGATGCCGGCTACCAGGTCTCCCGTGCGTTCGATGGCGCGACGGTGCACGTGGAGTTCACCATCGATCCCACCGAGGCACTGCTGTCGGTGCGCAACGCGCGCGAGCGCGCGTCGGAGGCTCGCAGCGTGGCGAATCTGCTGCGGCCGACGTCGGTGGCGGTGATCGGAGCGTCCGCCGACCCGGAGAAGGTCGGAAACGCCTTGCTGGCCAACATCATCGCCGGTGGATTCACCGGCCCGGTCTTCCCGGTCAACGGACCGGGCCACCACGAGGGTGACGAGGAGGCGACGACCGACACCGCAGCCGCTCGGCAGCAACCGAGACGACGCACTGTGGCACACGGTAATCCGCGCCGTCGGGAGCGTGAACGACCGCCGTCGGTGCGCGGCATCCGCGCGTATGAGACCGTGCGTGACATCCCGGATCCCATCGATCTCGCCGTCGTCGCCGTGCCGGCCGCAGTGATCGACGACGTGCTCGATGATTGCCTGGTCAAAGGGGTTCGCACGCTGGTGATCGTGTCCTCGGGGTTCGCCGAATCCGGTCGGGCCGGTTTGGAGAGCGAACGGCGACTCCTCGAGCAGGTCCGTGAACACGGCATGCGGCTGGTCGGGCCGAACGCGCTCGGGGTCGCCAACAACGATCCGCAGATCGCACTGAATGCCACTCTCGCACCGCGCATCCCGGCCGCGGGCCGGGTGGGCTTCTTCTGCCAGTCCGGCGCCTTGGGGATTGCGATCCTCGACACCGCCGCGCGTCGGCAGATCGGGTTGTCGACGTTTGTCTCGGCCGGCAACCGTGCCGACGTTTCCGGTAATGATCTGCTGCAGTATTGGGATACCGACACCGCCACCGACGTCGTGCTGCTGTATCTGGAAAGCTTCGGTAACCCGCGCAAGTTCTCTCGCATCGCGCGGCGCGTATCGCGTACCAAGCCGATCGTCGCGGTGAAGTCCGGCAACGGGGCACTCTCTCCGGTGCGTGCGGCACGATCGGCCGCGGCCACGCTCGACGATCGCATCGCGCAGATGGTGCTCGAGCAGGCAGGTGTCATCCAGGTCGACACGATTCCCGAATTATTCGACTGCGCAACCATTTTCGCCTATCAGCCGCTGCCTCGGGGTCCACGTACCCGGATCATCGGCAATTCGTCGGTGCTCGGCAGTCTCGCCGCCGACACCGCACGCGTCGGTGGGCTCGAGGTCATCGACGCAGTAGACCTCGGTGCCGGCGCGTCGGAGGCGGAATTCGAGTCGGCGGTCGCCGCGGCGATGGCCGATGCGCAGGTCGATGCGATCATCGTGGTGTTCGTCCCACCGGTTGCCGTCGACGCCGATGGGCATGCGCGTGCGCTGATGGCCGCGGCGAACACTTCGGCAGGCGATGGTGCGAAACCCATCGTCACGACCTTTCTGGCCGTCGAGGGAATCCCACCCGGATTGATGCGGCCAGGCCCGAGCGGGCTGCCCGAGCGCGGTTCCATTCCGTCTTATGGGAGTCCGGAGCGGGCGGCGTCGGCGCTGGCAAATGCATGGCAGTACGCGCGCTGGCGCAATCGGCCCGAACCGACGATGAACCGGCCCGCCGGGGTTGATCCGGAAGCCGCGCGCATGTTCGTACGCGAGGCAATGGCCGGTGGCGATGCCGGTGCCGAGGACGACGCGCATGTCGGCTCCGAACCCCCGTCGGGACATCTGCTCGGTGAGGTCGCGGCCGCGCGTCTGCTCAGGTGGTACGGGATCGACGTCGTGCCGTTTCGTGAGGTCCGCACCATGCATGAGGCCAGCGCCGCCGGCCGTGAACTCGGCTTCCCGGTGGCGGTGAAGGCGACCTCGCCCGACTGGCGGGGTCGGCTCGACCGCGAAGGTGCGCGGCTGGATCTACCCGATGCGACAGCGGTGGTGACTGCGTTCGCCGACCTGGTCGAGCTCACCGGCGACGAGGTGCTACACGTGCAGAAGATGGCACCCAAGGGCGTCGGAACCGTCATCACCATGCGGGACGACCCATCGTTCGGCCCGCTGATCTCCTTTGGACTGTCCGGCAGCACCTTCGAATTACTGGGGGACCGCGGCTACCGCGCGGTGCCGTTGTCGGATCGCGATGCCGCCGACCTCGTCGACGCGCCCCGGTCCGCACCGCTACTCGACGGATTTCGTGGCGAGGCTCCGGCGGAGAAATCGAGCCTGGTCGACCTGCTGCGGCGGATCTCCACACTCGTCGACGACATTCCGGAGATCCGCGAGGTCATCTGCGATCCTATTCTCGCCGCGCCGGAGGGTGCCGCAATTCTCAATGCCCAGATACGCATCGGTCCGGTGCCCTCCCGGAAGGACACCGGACCGAGACGCTTGGGTTGACCGCAGGGTCGAGTTGACCGCAGGTTCGCGGCCGCGCCGGCCGCGAACCGCGATCAGCTCGCGTAGGCGCGCAGCCGCTCGGCGCGATCTCCCTGACGCAGCTTGCCCATCACCTCACGCTCGATCTGACGGACCCGTTCACGTGACAGTCCGAACATGCGGCCGATCTGATCGAGGGTGCGGGGCTGGCCATCGTCGAGGCCGTAACGCATCCGGATGACCTGCTGTTCGCGTTCGTCGAGCGTCGCCAGAACTGCGCGGACGTCGGAATGCAGCAGGCCGGCGATGACCGCGCTCTCCGCCGAAGTCGCCTCGGCATCTTCGATGAAGTCGCCCAGGGGAGCCTCTTCGTCGCTGCCGACAGGCATGTCCAGGCTCACCGGGTCACGGCTGTGGTCGAGCAGATCGGCGATCTTCTCGGCCGGGATGCCGGATTCGCTGGCCAGCTCGTCGTCGGTTGCCTCCCGACCCAGCTGCTGGTGCAGTTCCCGCTTGATGCGGGCGATCTTGTTGACCTGCTCCACGAGATGGACGGGGAGTCGGATCGTGCGGCTCTGATCGGCCATACCGCGGGTGATGGCCTGGCGAATCCACCAGGTGGCGTAGGTCGAGAACTTGAAGCCCTTGGCGTAGTCGAACTTCTCCATCGCGCGGATCAGTCCGAGGTTGCCCTCCTGGATCAGGTCGAGCAATGGCATACCGCGGCCGGTGTAACGCTTGGCCAGCGACACCACCAGACGCAGGTTGGCCTCGAGCAGGTGCGATCGGGCTGCCTCACCCTCGCGGATGATCGTGTTGAGATCTCGCTTCTTCACGGCGCTCAGACGCTTGCGGGTGGCCAGCACGTGCTTGGCATAGAGGCCGACCTCGATCTGCTTGGCGAGCTCCACCTCTTGTACGGCGTTGAGCAGCGCGGTGCGGCCGATTCCGTTGAGGTAGACGCGCACGAGATCGGCGGCGGGGGACTGGGCATCGAGATCCTGCTCGGTCATGGCAGGACGAGTGGAGGTGGTGGGCTCGGCGGCGAGATCGGTGGTGGGGGTGGTGGAGCGAGCAAGGGTGGAGCGTGACATTCCGGCCTCCTGACTTGAGTGCATTCAGAGGGTCCAACGCCATGACCCTTGGGAAAGTTCCCGCCCCGGCGGCCGCCTCGCATCACGGCCAGCGGTGTTGACCTGCGCGTTCGTTCGCCGCAGTGGTGCGACGTTCTGAGAAGTTGCTGAGATGATCGGGCCGTCCGACTGCGGTCAGCTACCCCGTGGGATGTCGGTCGGCGTGGACTCGACGATGCCCGTTTTCGCGCTCGAACCGAGCGGTTGCGGCCCCACGACATGATGCTCGGCGCCGTAGAGATAGTGCCGAACCTCGCCGCGTTTGCGTGGGGGCCGATCATTGGCGATGAGTACCGCGATCCAGGGCAGCGGGATCGACGCCGCAATGATGCCGAGGGCCCACCACCCGGATCCGGTCGACGAATAGACGATGCCCGCGATGATCAGAGCCGGAACCCGGAATGCCATCAAAGCCAGATATTTGTGGACGCGAGCCCGGTGTTGCTCGTCGTACGGGGTCGGCGCACCGGTGATGAGAAAGGCGTCCGCCTTCCCACGTCCGCTGCCGGACTGCTGCTCGCTCTCGTCCCGCTCAGCCATGACTCCACTGTCCCACTTTCGCCGGACGGGCGCACCGTCCGGTCGTGGGTGGATCCGCCGGGGCGATCGGGCGGCGGGGGCGTGTGTGGCGCACAATGGTTGTCATGCCCACCGAAACCATCGAGCGGCCCGACGTCGACGAGCGGACCGACACCACCACCGATGAACGCCCCGACGCCGACGCCACCGACCGCGGTGATGACGACCGGCCGAAGTTCTTCCACTACGTGAACAAGAACAAGATCGCCGAGAGTGCGGTCATGGGGACGCACGTCGTCGCCCTGTGCGGAGAGACCTTTCCGGTGACGCGCTCGGCCAAGCCCGGCTCGCCGGTCTGCCCGAAGTGCAAGAAGATCTACAGCCGGATGCGCAAGGAGTGAGCGTGCCGTGTCGACGGCTGTCGTCGGCACGGATGGCTGTTCACGGATTGTCGGGCGGTTTGTTGTTGCGCCGGCCGACGGGCCCACTCGAGAGCCGCTCCGGCAGTGTTTTCAACTGTCCGGTGACACCTGCGGTCTGATGATGCACCCAGTCGCGCACCTGGGCGGTCACCGCGGGCTGCGCAGGCCATAGTGATTGCACGGCTGCGTTGAACTCGGCGCCGATGACGATGGCGAAGCCGAGGAAGAACGTGAACAGCAAGAATGCGATCGGCGTCGCCAGTGCACCGTAGGTGTAGCCCGCCCGGGTGATGGCGGCGAGGTACAACCGCAGAAAGTAGCTGGCCACCCAGAACACGATGCCGGCGACGATCGCTCCGCCGACGAGTCGGTGCCACGGAAGCGGATTGGGCAGTGCCAGGTGATACAGCGTGGTCAGGACCAGCATCAGCAGCAACGCCACGAAGGGGAAATACCCGAAGTCGATCGCATTGGTGACGAGCGGATGCCACGATTCGGGGACGATGGCGCGCAGGTAGTTCGGTCCGAGTGCGACCAGCGGCAACAACGGTACCGCCACGGTGAGGAACGCCAGATAGAGCAGCAGCGCGAAGATGCGTTGCCACACCGGATTGCGCACCTCGTGCTGATCGTGTGCCCGCACGATGGAAGCGACGAAACACGAGACCGCCGACGACCCGGCCCACAGCGACAGGATGAAACCGACCGAGATGACGCCGACCCGGCCGCGGCCGAGCACGTTGTCGACCGTGGGCCGGATGAGGTCGTTGACGACGTTCGCGGAGAAGGTGCGGTCGGCGAACGCCAGGATGCGGTCGGAGATCACGTCGACGGTGTCGGGGCCGAACCACCCCGAGAGATAGCCGACGCTGCCCAGCACCCCGAGGAGCAGTGGTGGCAGTGACAGCGCCTGCCAGAACGCGGCCTGCGCGGCCCAGCCGACGATCCCGTCGTCCCAGGACTTGACGATGGTCCGCCAGATGAGCCTGGGGATGTTGCGCAATACCGGTGGCCCAGGACTGTCGGGCCGCTCGACCGTCGGGTCATCCCGGCCGTGCGTGTCGGATTCCGACGACACCGGCGCCGGGTGCCGGTGTTTGCGCAGGGGCGTGGTGGGCGCCTCCGTACGTTCGGGCCGGGGCACACGCGTGACCGGTTTGGTCCCGGCCGCGCCCGTGCCCGTCTCACTCGTCCCCGTCCTGCTCGTCCCCGTCTCGCTCGCGCCGGTCGCGGGTGGCCGGTCCTCGGGCAGTCGGCCGCCTGCCGCGTCATGCCGCGCAGCACGGTGGAACGCCGGGGACATCACGTCATCCGGAGTCATCGGGGCGGGGTTTCGGCGTCGGGTACTGATGAGTCCAGCATCCACGATCGCCGTCTGTGATGCGCACCACGACCGCACCGACACGCGGATCGGCATGTCGCGCGGCCTCCGGCGTGCCTCACACCGTGTCGGCCACACGGGTCACCGGACCGCTCGGTAACATTGACGGGTCCGCGAGGTGTGCCGGCGGTGCGCCCCGACGCGTGTTGTCGTCCGGGCGTCGCCGGGTGCCCCCGACGGAATCCCACATCCCCGATGATCCGGAGTCAGTAGCCCGTGACCTCTGCCGAAGACGTTGTCGCCGACACTATTTCGGGCCCGCCGCTGCGCGCCTGGCAGCGGCGGGCGCTGACCCGGTATCTGGCCCGGGGGCCGAAGGATTTTCTGGCGGTGGCCACCCCGGGCGCGGGTAAGACCACCTTCGGTCTGCGCGTGGCGCGTGAGCTGCTCGACGACCGGACGGTCGAGCAGATCACGGTGGTCGCACCGACCGAGCATCTCAAACATCAGTGGGCGGAGGCCGCCGCGCGGGTGGGTATCTCGTTGGATTCCCGGTTCCGCAATGCGGCGGGCCAGACGAGTTCGGATTACGACGGGGTCGCGCTGACCTACGCGCAGGTGGCCGCTCATCCGTCCCGGCACCGGGTACGTACCGAGAACCGACGAACCCTGGTCATCCTCGACGAGATCCACCACGGCGGCGACGCGAAGTCGTGGGGAGAGGCGATCCGAGAGGCGTTCGACGACGCGCAGCGACGACTCGCACTCACCGGCACCCCCTTCCGTTCCGATGATTCGCCCATTCCGTTCGTCACCTACGAGCCCGAAGAGGGCGGCGTGTTGCGTTCGCGAGCCGACCACATCTACGGCTACTCCGACGCGCTCGCCGATGGGGTCGTCCGGCCGGTCGTGTTCCTCGCGTATTCGGGTCAGGCGAGTTGGCGCACCAACGCAGGCGAGGAGTTCACCGCCCGGCTGGGTGAGCCGTTGTCGGCCGAACACACTGCCCGCGCCTGGCGCACTGCGCTCGACCCGCACGGTGACTGGATTCCGGCCGTCTTGCAGGCGGCCCACACCAGGTTGGGCCAGATCCGGGGCGGCGGCATGTCCGACGCGGGCGGACTGGTCATCGCAACCGATCAGGCCGTGGCCCGCGACTACGCCGAGCTGCTCATGGCGATCACCGGGAAGATGCCGACGCTCGTGCTGTCCGATGACCCGAAGGCGTCGTCGCGGATCGCCGAGTTCGCCGCGTCCGACGATGAGTGGATGGTCGCGGTGCGCATGGTGTCCGAGGGTGTCGACGTTCCGCGTCTGGCGGTCGGCGTGTACGCCACAAGTTCCTCGACACCGCTGTATTTCGCCCAGGCCATCGGTCGGTTCGTCCGGTCTCGCCGGCCGGGGGAGACCGCGAGCGTGTTCCTGCCGTCGGTTCCGGTGCTGCTGAATCTCGCGAGCCAGATGGAGGCCGAGCGCGACCACGTCCTCGGTAAACCACATCGGGACAGTGACGGACTCGACGATGCTCTGCTCGTCGACGCCAACAAGCAGAAGGACGAGCCCGGCGAGGACGAAAACGGGTTCCAGTCGCTGCACGCCGACGCCGAGCTCGATCAGGTGATCTTCGACGGCTCGTCGTTCGGGACGGCGACCTTCGCGGGGAGCGATGAGGAGTCGGACTATCTCGGCCTGCCCGGACTACTCGACGCCGAGCAGGTACGCGCGCTTTTGCGTCGGCGCCAGGAGGAACAGGTGGATCGCCGTTCCGCCGATGCCGCCGCCACTGTTGCGCCGGCCCCGGCAACCGAGGCCGACCGCGGCGCCGGCGAGAATCTGCACGCGTTGCGCAAAGAGCTCAACACCCTCGTGGCGATGCATCATCACCGGACGGGTAAACCACACGGCGTGGTGCATAACGAGCTGCGGAGCAAACTCGGCGGTCCGCCGACCGTGATGGCCTCCGCCGAGCAGCTCCGCGAGCGAATCCAGGCGCTGCGCGAGTGGCATTGAGGCCTGCTCACCGTTCGGCCGGCACACGGTCGGCCCGAACATGAGCGGGCGAACATGAGCGGCCGGAACATGAGCGAGGCCCGGCGGAGTGTGTCCCGCCGGGCCTCGCTTCATGTTCGTGGGTGGGTATCAGACGAGCTCTCCGACCGACTCGTCCACCGTTGCAGCCATCTCCACGAGACGCGTCTCGTGCTCGTTGAAGTGGTGCCGGCAGAAGAGGAGTTCGCCGCCGTTGGGAAGTACGGCACGCACCTTGGCCGCGGCGCCACAGCGATCGCAGCGGTCCGATGCGGTCAGCGGCAGGGAGATCGGGGGTGTGGTCGCGATGTCTGACATGGTTTCCTCCATCCCGGTCCGGCACCTCTCGTGCCTTTCCTTCGTGAGCCGACGCATCCGGGCGATGCGTCAACCTCACTGTGTCAGACGTTTTCGGGTTTCGTATTGTTCCAAAGCCACGCCGCGCTGTGTCGTCACTCACCTGTAACACGGCGTCGGCTACTGGCAATACGGTGCTGCCGGCAATACGGCATGGAGCCGTTGCCCGAAGCCGGTGCCGAACTTGTCGCGGGCCGCGCGGCTCCCGGCTCAGTCCAGGTAGTCGCGCAGCACCTGCGAGCGGGAGGGGTGTCGCAACTTGGACATCGTCTTCGACTCGATCTGGCGAATGCGTTCACGGGTGACGCCGTACACCTGACCGATTTCGTCGAGAGTGCGGGGCTGCCCGTCGGTGAGACCGAAACGCAGCCGCACAACTCCTGCCTCACGCTCGGAAAGTGTCTCGAGCACCGACTGCAGCTGATCTTGTAACAGCGTGAAGCTCACTGCGTCGACCGCCACGACCGCCTCGGAGTCCTCGATGAAGTCACCGAGTTGAGAGTCGCCCTCGTCGCCGATGGTCTGGTCCAGGGAGATGGGCTCACGCGCGTACTGCTGGATCTCCAGCACCTTCTCCGGCGTGATGTCCATTTCTTTCGCGAGTTCTTCAGGGGTGGGCTCGCGACCCAGGTCCTGCAGCAACTCGCGCTGGATACGGCCGAGTTTGTTGATGACCTCGACCATGTGCACCGGGATGCGAATGGTCCGGGCCTGGTCGGCCATGGCGCGCGTGATCGCCTGGCGGATCCACCACGTCGCGTACGTCGAGAACTTGTAGCCCTTGGTGTAGTCGAACTTCTCGACCGCACGGATCAGTCCCAGATTGCCTTCCTGGATGAGATCGAGGAAGGCCATACCGCGGCCTGTGTAGCGTTTGGCCAGCGACACCACCAGCCGCAGGTTGGCCTCGAGCAGATGGTTCTTGGCGCGGTTGCCGTCCCGCGAGACCCAGTTCAGGTCACGCTTCTGGGCCGTGCTCAGTTTCTCGCCGGAGGCGAGGATTCGCCGAAGCCGTTCGGTCGCGAACAGGCCGGCTTCGATGCGCTTGGCCAGTTCGACCTCCTCTTCTGCGTTGAGGAGAGCGACCTTGCCGATCTGCTTGAGATAGGCGCGTACCGAGTCGGCCGACGCGGTGAGCTCGGCGTCCTTGCGCGCCTGACGGAGCGCCTCGGATTCCTCCTCGTCCCAGACGAAGTCACCGGAGTTCTTCGAATCGTCTTTGGCCTTCGCAGCCGACGCGCCGGCCGTCTTGCCTACGGCCGCGGTGGTCTGCGCGGGCTCGTCCTCGGTGGCCGGCTCATCGGCGTCGATGTCGACGTCGTCGAGTTCGGCATCGGGACCGTCGAGTTCCTCGATCGAGGTGGGCTCGGCGTCGGCGTCCTCGCCGACGGCGGCCGGGCCGGCTTTCTTCGCTGCGGTCTTGCGGGCCGGCGCCTTCTTGGCGGCCTTACGTGCGGTGGCCTTCTTCGCGGGTGCCTTCTTGGCGGTCTTCTTCGCGGGCGCCTTGTCCGCCGTGGGAGCGGTCGACGTCGTCGGGTCTTCGACCTCGGCGTCGTTCTGGCGGGTCTGGGTGGCTGCCACGTACAACCTTTCGGATGCGAATCTTTACTATCCTCGCGGCAGCGTCGGCCGTCGCGGATGAGGGCTTGGTCCGGCACAAGCGGCGCCGGTCTCGACCATTGTAACGACACCGCCCGCGGGGATGTGACAAGGCGCAGGTCAACAGCGGTACGGCAAGGTCACGATCAGACCTGCAGTCCTTGCTCGACGGCCATCGCCGCGCCGACGATGCCTGCGGTGTTGAGGAGCGCGGCGGGCACCACCGGGGTGGAGTTGGTCAGCAACGGAATCCATTTCGCCGACTTGCGGCTGATCCCGCCGCCGACGATGAACAACCGGGGCCAGAAGAGTGACTCGTAGACCTTGAGGACGTCGGAGACCTTCTCGGTCCACTTCTCATACGTCCAGCCCTTTTCCTCTTTCACCCGTGAGGACGCCTGGTGCTCGGCCTCCTTCTTTCCCACCTGGAGATGCCCGAGTTCGGTGTTGGGCACCAGTTTTCCGTCGTTGAGGATCGCCGAACCGATGCCGGTTCCGAAGGTCAGGAGCATGATCACACCGTCTGCGCCCTTACCGGCGCCGTAGGCGTCCTCGGCCATGCCCGCCGCGTCGGCGTCGTTGAGCACCGAGACATGCCGGCCACCCAACTCCTTGCTGAAGAGGTCGTAGACGTTTGTGCCGATCCAGCTCTTGTCGATGTTGGCCGCCGTGCGCATCACGCCCTCGGTGATCACGCCCGGCAGCGTGATGCCGACGGGCCCCTGCCAGTCGAACTGGGCGACGACCTCGGCGACGCCACCGGCGACGGCGTCGGGCGTGGCGGGTTGTGGGGTGAGTACCTTGAAGCGTTCACCGACGAGGGCACCGGTGTCGAGGTCGACGATTCCGCCCTTGATGCCCGACCCGCCGACGTCGACGCCGAAGCCGAGATTCGTTGCGATGACAGGGGAGTCGGGGGTGACAGACTCGGACATGGCGGGTCCTCTCGACACGGTGAGCGGTGACACTGGGCCACATGGCGCCTCCAGGCTATCCAGGCGCGCACGGCGCCGCACCGATGTCGGGCGAAGTCCCTCCGCCGGACGCCACGGTGTATGCGCGCGACGGAGTCGGGTGAGACCGGTCTCACCGATTGCCCGACTGTCCGGTTCGGCCGCCGGATGTGCTGACATGGATGGGTGGAGCGACGAGCGGGCGAGGCACCGTACGAGGACACGGCAACCGAGGACACGGCAACCGAGGACGTGACGGCGCTGGGTGCGCTCGCCGTCGAGATCGCCGAGGCGGCAGCAGACCACGTCCGTCGCCGTCGGCGGGAACTCTTCGGTGGCCCGGGCCCGGGCATCGCGCCGGGTGGCGTCGAGGCGGTGTCGACCAAGTCGACGCCGACCGACCCGGTCACGTTGGCCGACACCGAGTCCGAGGAGTTGATCCGTACTCGACTGCGCGCGGCACGGCCGGACGACGAGATCCTCGGTGAGGAGTCCGGAGGCAGTGTCAGCGTCCCGAGTGGTGTGCGGTGGGTGGTCGATCCGATCGACGGAACGGTCAACTTCATGTACGGCGTCCCGGCCTTTGCGGTATCGGTGGCCGCCCAGATCGGCGGACGTTCGGTGGCCGGTGCGGTCGTCGATGTGGCGCGCCGGGTGACCTACCGCGCGACCGTCGGCGGCGGCGCGTTCATGCACGCCGACGGTGACGTCGTGCGGTTGCGGTGCAACGACCTCGATCGTGTCGAGCTCGCGCTGGTGGCGACGGGGTTCGGCTATGACTCGGCGCGGCGGGAAGCGCAGGGGACGATCGTGGCGGCCTTGCTGCCGCGGATTCGGGACGTGCGCCGGATCGGGGCGGCAGCACTGGATCTGTGCATGGTGGCCAGTGGCGCAGTCGATGCGCACATCGAGCACGGTCTGAGTCCGTGGGACTGGGCGGCGGGCGGGCTGATCGCGGCAGAGGCGGGCGCGGTGGTCGAGTTGCCGCCGCCGGATTCGAGGTCTGCCGACGGTCATGCGACCATCGCGGTCGCGCCCGGCGTCGCCGACGAGTTCATCGCACTACTCGAGGATCTCGGTGCGCGCCGGGCGCTACCGGGAGCCGACGGCTGAGGCCGTCGTGGTGATCGCGGCCGGCCGGCGCCGTCTCGCCCGGTCGCTCAGCAGTGCTGCGAGTGGACTGCCTTGACCAGACCTGGATCGACGCCGCTCCGCGGATTCTTCGGATCCGCCGAGCGCAACGCCTCGAGCGCAGCCTGTGCATCCTGCGACTGCTCTTGTGGCTTGTAGTACTGGCCGAGTGCCACGTCGACGTCGGTGCCGCGGCGACCATCGTTGACGAGCTGAGCACAGGGTATGGCCAGCCACACCGCGGCAGCGGCCGACTTGCCTGCCGGCCCGAAGCGGATCTGGGCGACACAGTTCAGGTCATGTCCGGGATAGACGGGGTCGTCGCCGTATGCGGAGTCCCCGGCCGGGGTGAAGCCCTGCGCGGTGAGGTCGTTGGACACCAACTGCGCCTCGCCGCGCTGGGTGGAGGCGTTGAGAACGCGGACCTGGAACGTCGACAACGGAGCCGGGGCCACCGACAGCATCCCGTCACGATCGGCCACCGCGCGCGTCGGAGTGGTGGCCGGACTCGCCGGCGCGGCGGGCTGCTGCGGTGTCGTGACCGACGCCGACGCGCTCGCCGGGCCCGGCGTGTTGCAATCGGTGGGGGTGGCGTCGGCCTCCGAGCCCGCCAGCGCCACCGACCACACGACGATGCCGAGGACCGCCAGTACCGCGAGCACGATGGCGATCGGGCGCGTTCTGCGCCGCTTGTAGGGCCGACCCTTGCGGTCGGTCGGATAACCGGTCGTAATCTGCGAGACCACCGTGGACTGCGCTCCTTCGCCCGGCGGAATCCGGGCCCGACTGCCAATTCTGGCCCAACTGTAGAGGGTGCCCGGGGTGATCGACCGCAGGCGGCGCCGTCGACGCGTGGGTTGCGGTGTCACACGGAACCAGTGCGAGCCGACTGTTGACTCTGTGATCGCCATAGACTAGAGTTCGGGCGCCCACCACTCCCGAGTCCGGCGGAGGGTTGGCAATAGATTGTGATCAACATCACATATGTCCGGTGGCCGTTTGGTAACGAATCGCACCGGTCATGACGTTGTAGTGACGCCGGCAAGACAATCCCGGCGGCTTGGCGCCCCGGTGGTCAACGGTCACAAGCCGACGACCGGCGGTCGCGCCCCTTCAACCAGGTAAGGCACACAATGGCTACTGATTACGACGCCCCACGGCGCACGGAGTCCGAGGACCTGAACGAGGACTCGCTCGAAGAGCTGAAGGCCCGGCGCAGCGAGGCGCAGTCGGCTGCGGTCGACGTTGACGAAGGCGATACCGCCGAGTCATTCGAACTGCCCGGTGCAGACCTCTCGGGTGAGGAACTGTCGGTGCGGGTCATTCCCAAACAGGCCGACGAATTCACCTGTACCAGTTGCTTTCTCGTCTATCACCGCAGTCGGCTGGCCCGTGAGAACGGGTCCGACATGATCTGCGTGGACTGCGCCTGAGCCGCCCCGCCTGATCTGCCTGCCGGGCGGATCACAGGCTGGGGGCGGGCTGGGCCGCGTCGGCTCCGGCGTTACGCGCTTGCGGCTGCCGCGTCGGCAATGCCCAACGCGTCCAACAACTCTCCCGGACGACGCGTCGAGACCAGCCAATACGGCGTCGGGTCATCGGGATCGTCGAGCACGAGTAGCACCATCGTCTTCACCCATGCGTGGTGGATGAGAAACGCCGCGGGATCGAGTTGGCGACCCAGCGCGGCGCTCTTCGCCGATGCGGGGACGGTCGCCCCACGCGCGATCACCGAGGGTGGCAGACGCGCTTTGCCCGCGTATAGCTGGCCGTCGGCGCTCACACGAATGCGTGTGTGGCCCATCGAGACCAGCACCATGGCGCACACCACCGCCGCACCCAGATATCCGAGGTAACCCCAGACCGAATGGTGTGCGGACAGTTCGATCTCATGACCCACGACGCCGATCACAACGACAGCAGCCAGCCACCACCACCAGGGCACCGACAAACGCTCGGTGTAACGGTCGCCGGCGGCCGGTCCGCTCGACTCGGTACGGACCGCACGCGCCGGGTCGGGGGCCTTGCTGGTGGACTCCTCGTGGGGTTCCGGGTCACTCACACCCGCCAGCGTAGTCTTCCACCGTGGCATCAGAATTCCCCCCTGTGACCGCGCCTGTTCCGGCCGGATCCGTCCCGGCGGTGCGGATCCGCCGTCTCGACCCCGACATCGCGCTACCCGCCCGCGCCCACCCCGATGATGCGGGTGTGGATCTGTGCTCGACGACCGACCTGGAACTCGCGCCGGGGCGCCGACAACTGGTGGGCACCGGGATCGCGATCGCCCTACCGGTCGGCACCGTGGGTCTGGTGCATCCGCGTTCGGGGTTGGCCGCCCGCGCGGGTCTGTCCATCGTCAACACCCCCGGCACCATCGACGCCGGCTATCGCGGCGAGATCAAGGTGTGCCTGATCAACCTCGATCCTTCCGAACCCATCCACATCACACGCGGCGACCGCATCGCGCAATTGGTTGTCCAGCGCGTCGAACTCCCCGCGTTCGTCGAGGTCGACGAGCTCGACGACACCAGTCGTGGCGGTGGGGGTTACGGGTCGAGTGGCGGTCACGCGATCCTCTGAGAACTCCGCCGATGGCTGGACTACCCTGCACAAATGACGGTGATCGGACCGACGGTGATCCGACGATGGGAGACGTGAACTGATGGCTGACGACGACGAGCTGCGGGTCGGGCAGGCGCGCGGGCCCTACGACATCGAGCTCCTCGACACCTCCGCCGAGGAGCTCGCGAATTCACATCTGGATCTTGGTTCGGTGCTGGTACCGGTGGTCGAGGGCGGACAGGTCACCGTCGAGATGTCGCCGGATCACCAGCCCGAGGCGGTCTATCTCGTGACCCCGCACGGGCGGATCTCCGTGACCGCCTTCGCTGCCCCGAAGTCGCCCGGCCTGTGGCGCGAGGTGGTCCGTGAACTCGCGGCATCGCTGCGTGATGAGGGCGCGACGACCAGCGTCGAGGACGGGCATTGGGGACGCGAGGTTCTCGCGGAGGTGTCCGAGGGAGTTCATCGTTTCATCGGGGTGGACGGTCCGCGCTGGATGGTGCGGTGCGTGGCCAGCGGTCCGGCGGAGTCCGCCGACCCGCTGGCCCAACTCGCGCGTGCGGTGCTCGCCGAGTCGGTGGTGCGTCGGGGCAAGGATCCGGCGCCGCCGCGCGAGATGTTGCCGATCGTGCTGCCGCCCGTACTCGCCGAGCAGGTCGCGGCCGCGCAGCAACAGATGTTCCCCGATGAGGAGGGGTTCGCACCTCCGACGACCGCGGTCGCCGACGCCGACTCCCCGGTCCCGGCGGCTGCGCCTCCCGCGGGCGGCGCCCTCGATCAGATCCAGCGAGCGACCGTCATCGCGGACTCCGCGCCCACCGGCGGGGGCGTCGAGGAGAGCGGTGGGGCAGAGAGTGCTGTCACAGAAAACGACGTCGACGACGACCCCGTCCCGCCCTCGTCGGGCTCGGCGATGCAGCGGTTCCGCCGGCGCGGCGGCAAACGCTGACTGGGTCGCGCCCGGCACCATAACGGCGGGCGGGTGCACAAACCACTGGGCGGCAAGACTATTCGTCGTAGACCAGAGCGCTCCAGATGGCCGCGCACGTCCAGCCCAGTACCGCGGGGTCTGCGCCCCAGCGATCCACGCCCACCTGCTCGGCGCGCGCGTGTGGTGCGGCGTCGCACCACGAGCGCGCGACTGCCCACGGATGGAGCGGATCGTCGCCCGCGCCGACCACCGCCAGCGGCGCCACCAATCCGCGGATCGCCGTGACATCGGGCGCCCGGTAGGTCGCCGCTTGCTCGAGCTGGCGGACCAGACCGGGGTGCAAGGACCGCCACGAGCGGGACAACTCGCGCCCCAGCCACTCAGGGCTCGTGGCGGCCATCGCCGAGATCGTGGTCTCCAGGCCGTCGGTGCGCAGTGCCCGGGCGGTGGCCAGCGCACTCCCGGCCGCGACCGCAGTGGCCGGATCGCCGCTCCAGGCAGGCATCGCGGCCCACACGCCGACGCACCGCTGCCGTCCGGCCGGGCCGAGCGCCCACTCGAGGGCCAGGGCGGCGCCGATCGAGAAGCCACCGACCAGGATTCGCTCCGCCCGCGCGTACTCGGCCAGTCCACGACGATGACCGCCGATCAGATCATCGGTCGGCTCGAGCGCGATCAGATCGGCGCCGAGACCACGCGCGGCAGGTCCGAATGCCCGCCGTACGAAGTCCGCATCCGAGCCCGTTCCGGGCAGGGCGATGAGCACGTCGGCGCCGGTCACACGGGTCGTGTCATTCGCGGGCATGTACAGATCATGCCGTGCGTTGTACCCGCTGAGGACATGGGTCTACGCTGAGCCGAAGTGCCGCGTCGGAACCGACAAGGTGTGCGAGATCAGCCCAGCGGCTCGTGCCCCCGAATGTCGAACACCGAGCGGAACCCACGATGTGTCCCATGGAGGTTGTGATGCCGACGGCCGGTTATCTCAAGCGGCTGACGAAACGGTTGACCGAAGATCTCGGCAATGCGGATGCGCAACAGATCGCTGCCGAATCCGAAGCGACCGGCGCCCAGCGCGCCGTCGAGTGTTGCCGCGGTGACGAGGTCACCATGCACGGTGAACTGCGTGCAGTCGAGACCTGTTCACGAGCCGCACGCAGCGGCGTCAAGGCCGAGTTCTTCGACGGAAGCGATACCGTCGTCCTGAAATGGTTGGGACGTAACCGCATTCCGGGGATCGAACCCGGACGCAAACTCACCGTGCGCGGCCGTCTCGCCGAACACGACGGGTTCAAGGTGATCTACAACCCCTATTACGAACTGTATGGAGCCGAGGACTGACTTCGTGACGGCCGCCGGGCTGTGATGGGCGGGCGCCGCAGCCGAGCCGGTGGGCTCGGCGCGCGCCATATCAGTGGGGGACCCGCATGGCGTCATGGAGCGCCGGCTCGGCTTCGGTGGGAGCGATGAACACGAGTTCGTCGCCGCCTTCGAGCGGATCGTCCCGCTCGGGCACTATCACCCGGCCCCCGCGCAGGATCGCCACCAGAGCGGCGTCGCGCGGGAGGCTCAGCTTGTGAACCGGCCGTCCGGCCAGCGGGGTGTCCGGCGGCAGCGTCAATTCGACAAGATTGGCCTGCCCTTGCCGGAACGTCATGAGCCGCACGAGATCTCCCACCGAGACCGCTTCCTCGACGAGGGAGGCGAGCAGCCGCGGGGTGGACACGGCGACGTCGACACCCCAGTCCTCGCCGAAGAGCCATTCGTTTCGGGGATCGTTGACGCGCGCGACCACCCGGTTCACTGCGAACTCGGTCTTGGCGAGCAGGCTGACCACCAGGTTGGCCTTGTCGTCGCCGGTGGCCGCGATCATCACATCGAAGCCCTGTAGCCCTGCCGACTCCAGGGTCGTCAGCTCGCAGGCGTCGGCGAGCAACCACTGCGCGCCGGCTACCGCGTCGGGATCGATGTGGTCGGCGTTGCGCTCGAACAAGGTCACCTCGTGCGCGTTGACCAGCAACTCGCGCGCGATGGACCGGCCGACCGCGCCGGCGCCGGCGATGGCCACTTTCATGTGTGCACTCCTCAGTCGGCGTCGATCGGCGACGCTGCGATCGAACGGATCTCGGCGAGGCGCTCGAGCAGGGCCGCGACGAAGACCACGTCGTCCTGCTGCAGCACCGTCTTTGCTTCGGGTAGAACAGGATTGCCGAGACGATTGATGAACGACACCCGCGCGCCGGTCAATTCCTGGAACTTCACCACCGTGGTGCCGATCCACGACTCGTCGATCTCGAGTTGCGCGATCGCCACCGTCCCCGACGGGTCGCGCCACTCGGTGGTGGAGATCTCACCGAGTGCGGAGACGAATCGTTCGGTGGTCCAGGGGACGGTCGCCACCGTCGGGATACCCAGACGCTCGTAGACCGCGGCGCGTTTGGCGTCGTAGATGCGCGCGACCACACGTTCCACATCGAAGGTTTCGCGGGCCACCCGCGCGGCGATGATGTTGGAGTTGTCGCCCGAGGAGACCGCAGCGAAGGCGTCGGCCTCCTCGATGCCGGCCTTGACCAGGACGTCCCTGTCGAAGCCCACGCCGAGGATGCGGCGCCCGGTGAAGTCGTCGCCGAGCCGAGTGAAGGCCGTCGGATTGCGATCGATGACGGCGACCTCGTGGCCGCGCTTCTGCATCGCCCGGGCCAGCGACGAGCCGACGCGTCCGCAGCCCATGATGACTACCCGCAAGAAAATCGATCCTTCCGTATCGGCGTGATCCGCCGCTCGTGTCCGGCCTGCGTCGACCGGTCTCGGTTCACGCTGAGATGAACCTACCCTCCGCGCCCACGTCGTGACGCGGGTCCTGGTGGCCTTCGTCTGGACGAGGTCTTAGTGTTGCGTGGTGTCCACCGTGTCAAAGGCGTCCGTTGCGACGAAACGCCTGCTTCTGGGGCGTCCCTTTCGTAGTGACAGCCTCGGTCACACCTTGTTGCCCAAACGAATCGCGCTGCCCGTCTTCGCCTCCGATGCGATGTCGTCGGTCGCCTACGCGCCGCAGGAGATCTTCCTGGTGCTCTCGGTCGCCGGGCTCTCGGCATTGGCCTACACACCCTGGGTGGCGATCGCGGTGGCGATCGTCATGGCGGTGGTCGTGGCCAGCTATCGCCAGAATGTGCACGCATATCCCTCCGGCGGTGGTGACTATGAGGTGGCCACGGTCAACCTGGGGCCGACCGCGGGCCTGACCGTCGGAAGTGCCCTGCTCGTCGACTACGTGCTGACCGTGGCGGTATCGATCTCGTCGGCCGCCGAGAACATCGGGTCGGCGATACCCTTCGTCTCCGAACATCGCGTGTGGTTCTGTGTCGTCGCGATCGTGGTGCTGGCCGCGGTGAACCTGCGGGGTCTCAAGGAATCGGGAATGGTGCTGGCCATCCCGACCTACGCGTTCATCGTCGGTGTGCTCGGCATGCTCATCTGGGGATTCGTCGAGATCTATGTGCTCGGCCGACACGTGCAATCCGAAACTGCCGACTTCCAGATCAGGGCCGAACACAGCCAGCTCATGGGGATCGCGCTGGTCTTTCTGATCGCGCGCGCATTCTCCTCGGGTTGCGCGGCACTGACCGGGGTCGAGGCGATCAGCAACGGTGTACCGGCGTTCCGGAAACCCAAGTCGCGCAACGCGGCCAGCACACTGCTGCTGCTCGGGTCGATCGCGATCGTGCTGCTGCTCGGCATCGTGTTCCTGGCCGAGCGGATCGGTGCCAAATACGTGATGAATCCGTCGCAGGATCTCATCGGGGCGCCCCCGGGATATCAGCAGAAGGCCATGATCGCCCAGCTCGCGCATGCCGTCTTCAACACTTTCCCGGCGGGCTTCTACTTCGTGGCCACCGTCACCGCGCTGATCTTGATGCTGGCAGCCAACACCGCGTTCAACGGCTTTCCGGTCCTCGGCTCGGTGCTCGCCCAGGATCGATACCTGCCGCGGCAATTGCACACCCGCGGTGACCGACTCGCGTTCAGCAACGGGATCGTGTTCCTCGCGGTCGCGGCGATCGCCTTCGTGGTCGCGTTCGGCGGCGCGGTGACCGCGCTCATCCAGCTCTACATCGTGGGCGTGTTCGTCTCGTTCACGCTGAGCCAGACCGGCATGGTCCGACACTGGACCCGGTTGTTACGCAACGAGACCGATCCCAAGGCTCGTCGGCGCATGATGCAGTCACGGGTCATCAACACGGTCGGTCTGCTGATGACAGCGATCGTCCTCATCGTCGTACTCATCACCAAGTTCACCGCCGGCGCCTGGATCGCGATCCTGGCGATGGTGTTCCTGTTCGTCCTGATGAAGGCGATCCACCACCACTACGCAACTGTGCAACGTGAACTCGAGCGCGCATCCGACGACGACGAGGCCGTGCTGCCCAGCCGCACGCACTCCATCGTGCTGGTCTCGACGCTGCACATGGCCACCAAACGGGCCCTGCTGTTCGCGCGTGCCACCCGGCCCGACGCCCTGGAGGCGATCACGGTCAACGTCGATGACCGCGACACCCGACGGCTGGTCTCCGAATGGGAAGACAGCGACCTGCGCGTGCCGCTCAAGGTGATCGCCTCGCCCTATCGCGAGATCACCCGTCCGATCATCGACTACGTGCGCCGGGTGCGCCGCGAGTCACCGCGCGACGTCATCACCGTGTTCATCCCCGAATACGTGGTGGGGCACTGGTGGGAGCAGATCCTGCACAACCAGTCGGCGCTGCGCCTGAAGACCCGGCTGCTCTTCGAGCCCGGCGTGATGGTGACATCGGTTCCGTGGCAGCTCAATTCCTCTGATCGCCGCAAGACCGACCTCGCCTATCACGCACCCGGCGACACCCGCCGTGCGCTAGGCGGCGGCGACGGGCCTGATGCATGAGCGCGGTGCGTGATCGGTTGACGCTCACCGTCGAACGCCCGGCCAACGGCGGTGCCGCCGTCGCACACGCCGACGACGGGCGGGTGGTCTTCGTCCGCGGCGCCATCCCCGGTGAGACCGTGACCGCCACGGTCGTCGAGAAGAAGTCCGGATTTCTGGTCGCCGCGGTCGACGAGGTGCTCGACGCGTCGGCGCACCGCCGCCCACCGCGCTGTGCCGCGGCCGCGCACGGCGCGGGTTGCTGCGATCTCGACTTCATCGATATTGCTCACGCCCGAACCCTCAAGTCGCAGGTACTCGTCGATGTCCTGACCCGGATCGGCGGATTCACTCCTGCGGCACTGGCTGCCCTCGACGGCGGATCGCCCGAGGTCGGCTCGCTCGACGACGCCGAGTCCCGGTGGCGTATCCGCACCCGGATGGCAGTCGACGGACAGGGGCGCGCCGGTCTGCACGAGCACGGCGGCGCGGGCATCGTCGTGGGGCACCGGTGCGCTCAGCCCGACCCGCTGCTCAGCGACCTCGCGGCGCTCGACGGCACATTCACCCCCGACGCCGAACTCGCGATCGTCCTCGATGACGCCGGGCGACGGCACCTCACCGAGATCGCCCCCGCCGCAACCCGACCGGCGGCCGCGGCCCGCGACCGTCGACGGTCGGCGCAGCAACGACGACGCCGACGCGAACAACCACGTGCACAACGCGTCATCGAGGGCGAGCCGATGGCCCGGCATCGGGTGGGCGAGCGGGTGTGGGACATACCGGTGACGGGCTTCTGGCAGGGCCACCGTGCGGCGCCGCGCGTCTACGCCCAGACCGTCGGCGAGTTCGTCGCCGACCACACCGCCGCCGCCCGAAGCGCCGCGGCCGCCGGTACGGACGTCGCGACGTGCTGGGATCTCTACGGCGGCGCCGGGGTGTTCGCCGCTGTCCTCACCGACCAGGTCGGTGCGCGCGAGGTACACATCGTCGATTCCGACGCGGGTGCCCTGCACGCCGCGCAGCAGACCTTCGGCGCCGACGGCCCGATCACCGTCCACCACGGCGAGGTCGCCCAACAGATCGGCGGGCTACCCGCTCCGCAGGTCGTCGTCCTCGACCCGCCCCGGACCGGCGCCGGTGCCCGGGTGATCGACCAGATCGTGGCCGCGGCGCCCCAGGTGGTCGTGTACGTCGGATGCGACGTCGCACGCTTCGCTCGCGATCTGAGGACTTTCGCTGATCGGGGTTACCGGACACGCGCAATTCGTGGGTTCGACGCCTTTCCGCTCACCCACCACATCGAGGCGATCGCGGTCCTCGTGCGGTCGATCTCACGCTGACGCGCTGGTGCCACGAGCCGGCGTCGGCGCGCGCCGACCGTAGACTGACACGAACGGTCCCGCGCATGCCTTCCGGTGTGGTGGGCGCACGCCCACACCCGGCGTGCTGATGACTGATGGAGGATGGGATGGGCTTTCTCGAGCGCACCAATTCACCGGCCGACCTGCGGGAGCTATCCGCGGCGGAGGTCGCGTCGCTGGCGGCGGAGATCCGCGAATTCCTGGTCGAGAAGGTGTCGGCCGTCGGCGGTCACCTCGGACCGAACCTCGGCGTCGTCGAGCTGACGCTCGCGCTGCATCGTGTCTTCGATTCGCCCATCGATCCGGTGATCTTCGACACCGGCCACCAGTCCTACGTCCACAAGATCGTGACCGGACGCCGCGACGCGTTCGACACGCTGCGCCAGCGTGGCGGACTGACCGGCTATCAGGAACGTTCCGAGAGCCCGCACGACTGGGTCGAGTCCTCCCACGCCTCGGCGGCACTGTCCTACGCCGACGGGCTCGCCAAATCCTTCGCTCTCAAAGGCCAAGGAGATCGCACCGTGGTGGCCGTGGTCGGTGACGGCGCACTCACCGGTGGGATGTGCTGGGAGGCGATCAACAACATCGCCGCCGCCGACCGCCGGGTGGTGATCGTCGTCAACGACAACGGACGCTCCTACGCGCCGACCATCGGCGGACTGGCCCGCCACCTTTCGGGATTGCGGCTGCAGCCGGGGTATGAGCGGCTGCTCGACGAGGGCCGTCGGGCGGTCAAGAAGTTGCCGATCGTCGGTGGTCCCGCCTACGCGATATTGCACGGTATGAAGAGCGGTCTGAAGGACCTGCTGGCACCGCAGGTGATGTTCACCGACCTCGGACTCAAATACGTCGGGCCCGTCGACGGGCACGACGTCGAAGCGCTGGAATCGGCGTTGCGACAGGCACGTTCGTACGGCGGTCCGGTCATCGTGCACACCGTCACCCATAAGGGCATGGGCTACGCGCACGCGGAGAACCACGTCGCCGACCAGATGCATTCCACCGGGGTCATCGACCCGGTCACGGGCCGCGCCAAATCGATCTCGCCACGGGATTGGACGTCGGTGTTCTCCGCCGCACTGGTCGAGGCCGGGGCCGCGCGTGACGACGTCGTCGCGATCACCGCGGCAATGCCGGGGCCGACCGGATTGACACCCTTCGGAGAGCGATTTCCCGACCGCATGTTCGACGTCGGCATCGCCGAACAACATGCGATGACCAGCGCGGCCGGGCTGGCGCTCGGCGGTCTGCACCCCGTCGTGGCCATCTATTCGACCTTTCTCAACCGGGCCTTCGATCAATTGCTGATGGATGTGGCGCTGCTCGAGCTGCCGGTGACACTGGTGCTCGATCGATCCGGGATCACCGGCCCCGACGGACCCAGCCACCACGGGATGTGGGACCTGTCGTTGCTCGCGATAGTGCCCGGAATGCGGGTCGCCGCCCCCCGCGACGCGGTGCGGCTACGTGAGGAATTGGACGAGGCTCTCGCCGTCGGCGACGGTCCCACCGCCGTCCGATTCTCGAAAGGGGCTGTGCCCGAGGATATCCGGGCCGTCGAACGCCTCGACGACGGCGTCGAGGTCCTGCGTCGCGGTACGCCACCCGCCGCATCGATCGGGGGCGACGTACTGATCGTCGCCGTCGGGGCGTTCTGCGCGCTGGCCCTCGACACCGCCGAGCGGCTGCGCAGTCAGGGAATCGAGACCACCGTGGTGGATCCGCGTTGGGTGCTGCCGATACCGGCGTCGATCACCGAGCTGGCGACACGCCATCAGCTGGTGGTGACGCTCGAGGACAGCGGCGTACACGGTGGCGTCGGGTCGGCGGTCTCGGCGGCGTTGCGGCTGGCGGAGGTGGATGTGCCGGTCCAGAATCGCGGCATCCCACAGGAATTCATCGCGCATGCGTCCCGCGGCGAGATCCTCGCCGAACTGGGCCTGACGGCACAGGATCTGGCCCGGTCGATCACCGCCACCGTCTCCGGGATGCACGTCACCCCGGATCTGGACCGGCCCGATTTCGGTGCCGACCTCGGCTCTCCCCACGCCGACCGGTCGGTACGCGAGGCCGACGGGCCCGACGCCGGGTGAGTGTCAGGAACCGTCGGCCGGCGCCGCGGCCGCGGTCAGCGCCATGGCGATCGGCTCGGCGGTCAGCGCGCGTTGCCAGGCCCGGGCGTCGCCGGCCGCGAGGCGCGCATCAACCGACTCGACGGTGATCGGTGCGGCCAGACCTTCCCAGCACAGTTGCCGGACCAGTTCGGGAGCGAGCAGGTTCTCGGTGGGCAACGTCTGTTCCTCGGCGATCTGCGCGATCACCGGCCGCACCTCGCCGATGCGGGCGGCGGCCTCGGGATTTCGCTGCTCCCAACGGCTTACGGCCGGGGGGCCGGTGACCGACACCTTGCGGGGTGGGAGTTCGTCGTCGGGGAGGTCTCGTGCGCGCGCCAGGGCAGACAGCCACGTACCCGCCTGACGGCGCTGGCGCGGACCTCCGAACACCGGCAATCGCGTCAGTTCGGCAACGCCGGCCGGCATGGCGGCCGCCGCGGTGATGATCGCCGAATCGGGCAGTATCCGACCGGGCGCCACATCGCGTCGCTGCGCGATCTCCTCACGCGCCGACCACAGTTCGCGTACTGCGGCAAGACCCCGGGTGGTCTTGATGGTGTGAATGTTGGCCGTCCGTCGCCACCGGTCGGTGCGGGGCAGTGCGGGAGGGCGGCCGAGCACGTAGGCGAATTCCTCGGTGGCCCATTCTCGTTTGCCCGCTTCGGTGAGTGCGTCGGCCATCGTGTCGCGCAACTCGACGAGCACCTCGACATCGAGCGCGGCATAGTTGAGCCAATCCTGCGGCAACGGTCGCTTCGACCAGTCGGCGGCACCATGGCCCTTCTGCAGCCCGAGGCCGAGGAACTCCTCGACCTCCGCCGCGAGGTTCACCCTCGGTAGGCCGAGTAGGCGGCCGGCCAGTTCGGTATCGAATAATTCGTTCGCCTCGAATCCGAGGTCACGCAGGCAGGGCAGGTCCTGGTCGGCGGCGTGAAGTATCCATTCGGGTTCGGTGAGCACGTCGATGACCGGCTGCAGTGCCTCGGGTTCTTCGGTCGGGTCGATGAGGAAGGACCCCGCCCCGGTGCGCCGGATCTGGATGAGATAGGCGCGCTGAGAGTAGCGGTAGCCCGATGCCCGCTCGGTGTCGAGGGCGACCGGACCGGTGCCCTGCGCCAGTCGGGTTGCCGCATCGGCGAATTCGTCTGCTGAGGTGAGCACCGGCGGGATACCGTCACGGGGACTCAGTAGCGGGGTGACCGGCCGGGAGTCCGTGGGATCTTCCGGGTTTGCTGGTGTGTCGGGGGCGCTCACGCCGACCCGAGTTCGGTGACGCCCACCGGCGGAAGGCCCGCGGCCGACGCCAAGACCTCACAGAATCCCTCGAGGTGTCCGCCCAGTCCGTCGGAGGCCGCGGCGGTCCACGATGCGCGGAGTTCGAGCTGGTGCGCTCGCGGTGGCCCCGCGATGTCTCCGTAGCGCACCGACGTGGTCGAGGTGACGGTGCCGCCCAGAGCGGTCACCTCGACTGCCGCACCTGAACTACCCCGAACGCTGCCGTCGGAGGTGGTCTGACCCACCGGCACGCCCAGGGCGTCGCTCAGCCAACTCCACGCGACCTCGGGCAGTAATGGATCCATCGCGAGGGCGGCCTCGACCTCGGCCTGGATGTAGGCGACCAGGCGCATCGTCCCGTTCCAGGCATCCTGGCCGTCGGGATCGTAAAGCAGGATCAGCCGACCGAATGCGCTGCCCTGCGAGTCGGCATCGAGGTCATCGGGTGAGTCGGGCAACCGCACCTCGGCGCCCACCGCATAGCTGTACGGCGCGAGACGCTGTGGGGGGCGGATCGGCCCGACCTCGATCTCGTGCCGGATACGTGCGGAATGCAGCGACTCGACCGCGGTGCGGAAGTCAGCAGGCTCCGTCGGAGCTCCGGAGGAGGTCACGTCACCGACGGTATGACGCGGAACACGCCGGGCGTCGGAGGCGCGCCGGGGCGACGGTGACGCCGCGGCGGACGGTGACGCCGCGGCGGACGGTGATGGGTGACGCCGCGGTGACGGGTGACCGACCGCCCGACCATGCCGATCCTCGCCCGAACAGCTCATGGCAGAGTGAGCGGTGATGTCGCACCTACCACGCACCCGCCGAAGCCACACCCGTATGCCGCTCGTCGCCGCCGCCCGGGGCGAGTCGCCGAGCCGGCGACCGGTCTGGTTCATGCGGCAGGCCGGTCGGTCGCTACCGGAGTACCGCGCGCTGCGCGCCGACCACGGAATGCTCGAATCATGTTTCGACGCCGACCTCGTCTGCGAGATCACCTTGCAGCCGGTCCGGCGCCACGACGTCGACGCCGCGATCCTGTTCTCCGACATCGTGGTGCCGCTCAAGGCGGCGGGTATCGGGCTCGACATCGTCGCGGGCACCGGGCCGGTCATCGAATCGCCCGTCCGTACCGCCGGTGACGTCGATGCGCTGCCGCGGCTCGACCCGGCCGCGGTCGGCGCGGTGAGCCGGGCGGTCGCACAGATCCTCGACCAGCTCGACGACACCACCGCGCTGATCGGCTTCGCCGGGGCACCGTTCACGTTGGCTTCCTACCTCATCGAGGGCGGCCCCAGCCGCAACTACGTCCAGACCAAGGCACTCATGCGCGGGGATCCCGACACGTGGCACGTGCTGATGGCGCGCCTGGCCGACATCACCATCACCTTCCTGCAGGTCCAGCTCGACGCCGGAGTCGACGCGGTGCAGGTCTTCGACTCGTGGGCGGGCGCGTTGTCGGTGGCCGACTATCGGACCTACGTCGCACCGCACATCGGCCGTGTTTTCGCCGAGATCGCCGGATATGGTGTCCCACGAATCCATTTCGGCGTCGGCACCGGCGAGTTGCTCGCCGACATGGCCGCCCCGGCCGATGTCATCGGGGTCGACTGGCGGGTGCCGCTCGAGGAGGCGGTGCGCCGCATCTCCGGGCCAAAGGCCGTGCAGGGCAATCTCGATCCGACCGTCTTGTTCGCCGGCCCGACGGTGCTCGAACGCGAGATCCGATCTCTCCTCGCCGACGGTCAGCGCGCGCTCGCGGCCGGGGCTATCGGCCACATCGTCAACCTGGGACACGGTGTGCTGCCCGACACCGATCCCGATGCACTGACCAGGGCCGTCGAACTCATCCATTCGTTGTGACGCCCACCCGGATCGCGATCGTCGGCGGCGGGATCTCCGGTCTCGTCGCCGCCTATCGTCTGCGCCGCGCACTGGGCCCCGAGGTCACGATCGACCTGTACGAGACGGCGTCGAGGCTCGGGGGAGTTCTGCGGACCGTCGACGTCGCCGGTCAGCCCGTCGACGTGGGCGCCGAGGCGTTCATCGTGCGGCGCCCGGAGGCGGTCGACCTGGTGACCGAACTCGGCCTCGCCGACCGCATCGTCTCGCCGACGCCGCGTCGTCCCGCGATCTGGGCACGCGGCGATCTGCATCCCATGCCGAGCCCCGCACTGATGGGTATCCCGGCGTCCGCCGATGCGGTGGCCGGACTCGCCGACGCCGATGATCTCGCCCGCATCGGCTCCGAGCCGCAGCGCCCGTTCGCCTGGCGGCCGGGAACCGACATGAGTGTCGGTGAACTCGTCGCCGGCCGCTTCGGGCCGTCGGTCGTCGCGCGCAGCGTCGACCCGATGCTCGGTGGTGTGTATTCGTCACTGGCCGCCGACATCGGTGTGCGCGAGGCGATCCCGGCCCTGGCGGCGCGACTGGACGACGGGTCGCCGAGTCTGTCGAGAGCGGTCGACGACCTCCTCGGGCGCGGCGGCGCCTCGGGTCCCGTGTTCGGCGCACTGATCGGCGGATACCGGATCCTCATCGAGGCCCTCGCCGCCGCGGCCCACCCCACCGTCCGGACCGGCGCCACGGTCGCTGCGGTGACCCCGGTCGCCGATCGCTGGTCGGTGCGGACCGAAGGCGTGCCTGCCGCCGACGCCGGCTACGACGGGGTCATCCTTGCCGTACCCGCGTGGGTCACCGCACAGCTTCTCGCACAAGCATTTCCGGACGTCTCCGCACCGCTGGCGTCGGTCGAACCCGCCTCGTCGGTGGTGCTGTCCATCGCACTGGCCCCCGCGACACCGTTGCCCCAACACTCCGGGGTGCTGGTGGCCACGGGAGAAGAATTGCGCCCCAAGGCTTTCACGTTGTCCTCGCAGAAGTGGGCGCATATCGGCTCCGGCGACGCCCCGGTGTCGGTACGCGCCTCCTTCGGGCGATATGGCGATCCGGTGCCCGATGCGGCAACCGTTCCCGACATCGACTCGAGGGTGCGCTCGTGGGCGCTGGCCGATCTGGACCGGATCTGTGCCGCGGCCGGGCTGGCTCCGGTCTCGGCACACGTTCTCGGCACCCGGCTGCAACGCTGGACGGGAGGACTGCCCCGTTACGCACCCGGCCACCTGACGCGGATGCGGGAAGTGCTCGACGCGGTTCCGGCGCGCCTGGCTCTCGCCGGGTCGTCCTACGCAGGTGTCGGCGTCCCCGCCTGTATCGGTCAGGCGGGGCGAGCTGCCGACCGGCTGCTCGCCGGTCTCGGCTGAGCAGTTACTGGGCGCTTGGGTCCAAAGACCTGGGTGCGGCCGACAGCGGTCCGGAGTGGCACCATGGATTCATGAGCCGCTTGGACTATGCCGAACTGAACTCCACAATCCGCTATCTGATGTTCTCGGTGTTCGCCGTCCGGCCGGGTGAACTCGGCGACGACCGCGACTCGGTGAAGTCCGACATCACCGACTTCTTCAAGTCGCTGGAGGACACCGACGTCATCGTGCGCGGCGTCTACGAGGTGTCGGGGATGCGTGCCGACGCCGACTACATGATCTGGTGGCATGCCGAGAAGATCGAGGACGTGCAGGCCGCCTATAACCGGTTCCGTCGCGAGACCGCCCTGGGCCGCGCCAGCACCCCGGTGTGGAGCAACGTCGCGGTGCATCGGCCTGCTGAGTTCAACAAGAGTCACATCCCGGCCTTCCTCGCCGGCGAGGAGCCAGGTAACTACATCTGCGTCTACCCGTTCGTGCGGTCCTACGAGTGGTATCTGCTGCCCGACGAGGAGCGCCGCAAGATGCTCGCCGACCACGGCAAGGAAGCGCGCGAATACAAGGACGTGCGCGCCAACACCGTCGCCTCGTTCGCGCTCGGCGACTACGAGTGGCTGCTGGCGTTCGAGGCGCCCGAGCTGCACCGGATCGTCGACCTGATGCGCGACCTGCGCGCCACCGAGGCGCGGATGCACGTGCGCACGGAGACGCCGTTCTTCACGGGGCCGCGGGTCGAGCCCGCCGCGCTCGTCGACACGCTGCCCTGACGCGGCGGCCGGCCTACTCTTCGGGTTCGAGTGTCAGGCTGATCGAGTTGATGCAGTAGCGCAGGTCGGTCGGGGTGTCATAGCCCTCGCCGGCGAACACGTGCCCGAGGTGACTGCCGCAGTTGGCGCAGAGCACCTCGGTGCGGCTCATGCCGAGCGAGTCGTCGACACGCTCGATGATCGTGTCCCCGGCCAGAGGCGAGAAGAACGACGGCCAGCCGCAATGTGATTCGAACTTTTGGTCACTGCGGAACAGTTCGGCGCCACAGGCCCGGCAGCGGTACACACCGGTGGTTGTGGAGTCGGTGTACTCGCCGACGAATGGGGCCTCGGTACCTGCCTGCCGCAGCACACGATATTCAGCGGGCGTGAGACGTTCCCGCCACTGTTCGTCGGTGAGATCGGCCAACTCGGCGGGCGTCTGCTGGGCGGGGATATCGGTCATGGTTCCACCGTACGAGCCCGTCACAGCACTCGCCAGCCTCGGTCATCGCAGCGGACGAGATCTCATCCGCCGACCGGCTGGGACCCGACGCCGCCGGCTTCCGTGGACGGTGTGTGCGCCGGGGCGGCAGTCACCGGGTCGGCGGGCGCCGACCAGTCGCGCCAGCTACCGGCGACGCCGTCGCGCCGCATGTCCAGGTACCGGAACAGCAGGGCGCAGAACACCGCGATCATCAGTAGCGACCAGCCCCAGGTGACCTTGTTGTATTCCAGTTGCCGACCGAAGTCCGGCCAGCGAACGGAATTGAAGGCATCCAAGGTGAAGCAGCCGTAGACGCCGAGCCAGGCCGGCCAGTTACGCATCGGCGAGCCCGGGATGAACACCGACATCACCAGCGGGAACAGCAGCATCGAGTAGTAACCCTGCCCGAGCGAACCGACCAGGAACGTGGTGCACAGCAGCACGCCGGAAGAGGTGGTGAGCCAGAGCAACTCGTTGGTGTGGCGGTAGTAGCGGTAGAGGAACCACAGTGAGAAGACCGCCATCACGCAGAATGCGATCCGCAGGACGATGATGAGCCAGTCGGCGACGCCGAAGTAGGCGCCGTTGCCGACGATGGAGCTGTTGTAGTAGTCCCGGGCTTCACCGAGGTAGGGGATCGTACGGGTGACAAAGGATTTCGGGTCCGCCGACACCGGCCACGCCACGATGTTCAAGATCACCGGAACGGCGATGGCGCTCACCAGGATCCGCCAGCGTCCCACCAGCAATGGCAGGAGCAGCAGCGGTACGAGGACGGGTTTGACCGCGAACGTCAACCCGATGAGGACACCCGCCCACCAGTCCTGCCTGCGCAGCATCAGGATCAGGAACGCGAGAAGGCCGAGCAGCACGAAGGCGTTGAAGTTGGTGAAGACGAGTGTGTGGGTCACGGTTTCGGTGCTGAAGAAGAAGAACAGCACCGTGGGCAGCACCCACGACCGCGCGCCGAAACCGAACAGCCGGGTGATCAGATAGGCACATACGATCAGCACGACGACGCTGAGGGCGATGAACAGCCAGCGGGCGCGCTCCGGGTCGATCACCGCCAGCGGCGACATCAGCAGGGTGCCCGACGGGGGATACAGGTAGTGCGGATCGACCGTGTTGAGGTTTTCCGCGTACACCGGCTGCCGGTTCAGGAACGCCAGCGCCGCGTTGTACACCGGCCGGAAGTCGTCGGTCCGGTCACCGTTGACGCCCAGAAGGACCGACCGCTGGAAGATCATCATCACGGTGATCGGCCACAGCACCAGCGGGATGATGCGCTGTGCGGGCATCTGCGGGTAGAGGTACCTGTCGAGAAAGGCCACCCGCGAACCGTACTACGTGCGCCCGGAACGGCTCGACCTTCCCTGGCCGCCGCGTGGGATCTCCCGGGCCGCCGGTTTGGCCGTCCCCAGGGGTCAGCTCGGGCAGCCCCGTTCCGACGGACCGGCCAAGGGAGTGGAGGCGACGTAGTCGGCGACGACATCGGCGACGCAGCTGCTGCGGGCGAGCGCCGAGTAGCCCACACCGTTCCAGCTCACGCTCACCGGCGAGGTCCGCGCGCGGGTGAACAAGGCGTCGAGGCCGGTGGCGCCGGTGCCGCCGTTGATCGGGTCGCCCGGGTTGCTCAGGACCAGTGGTGCGACCGGAAAGGTGCTGGGTGGTGCGACCGCCTCACCGGCGGCCCATCCGTTGCACCGCATCAGCGACAGCGCGGCGTCGGCGCCGGTCAGTGGATTCGATTTGGACCAGGTCGTGATCAGGTTCGCGATCTCGTTCTGGCTGACCGGTCCGGTGACATCGTTGCAGTCGGCGACGATCTGCCCGTCGGTGAGTCGCAATGCATCGGCCCGGCCGGCGAGGTCGGCGAGTCCTCCGGTGTCGCCACGATCGGCGGCGGCGATCGCCGAGGCGACGCCGCCGATGCCCTCTGGGGAATTCGGGGCCAGCGCGATGCCGGTCGTGATGGCCGCGAGCGCCTCGGTGTCGGAGAGCGGGCCGAGATGGCCGGTACGCCCCTTGGCGAGGACATCGGCGATGACCGATGCCCCGCTGGCGCCGAGCGCGCAAGCGGGGCCGAGGACCGAGCAGCGTTGGCTGAAGGTGGTCAGTGCCGCCTGCACGCCGGTCGCCCGCGCCGCAGCGGTGTCACGGGCGTTGGCGCCGAACGGAGTAGGGGTGTCGAGGATGATGCGACCCGTGCGGCCGCCATACAGAGCGCTGTAGGCGATGGCGACGTCGGAGCCCTCGCCGACACCGATGAGGCCCAGTTGTGGGACCGCCCAGCGTTTGCGCAGGGTTTCCAGATCGGAGGCGGCCGAGCGGATTCCGAACGCGAGCTGGTCGGGGGAGAGCGTCTCGGTGCACCCGTCGGCGGCTTCTCCGGCCGCCCCGGCCAGGTCGCTGATGCGGCGATCCTGCGAGGTGCCCCGCGTCAGACCGTTGTCGGCGTACGTGTGCCGGTCGGCGCGCGTCAGACAATCCACCGGGGTGCTCTGGGGGATACCGCGCCGATCGACGGCCACCACCGGATGCTTGTCGAGCAGGGTGCGGCCCGAACCCGACGCGAGCAACAGCAAGGTCCGCGAGGATGGCATGTCGGTGCCGGAGGTGAGCACCAGTGGCGCGGCGTCGGCGGGTGTTTGTGGGGTGCTGATCCGGGTCATCCCGACCGACAACGTGGATTGGGGCCGATCCGGGTTGATCGCGGAGGGCAGATCGGCACAGTCGATTCTCAGTCCGGACGGGGCGGCCGTTCGGTAGTCGCCGGCGATCTTCGGACCGCAGGCTTCCCACGCCAGGTCATGCGCCGGTTTCTGCAGCGTCGGTGCCTTGGCCGGCGCGCTGGATGAGGCGGGGGCCGGGCCTGCCCCGCCGCCACCCGGCACGAGGGGTGGTCCCGGGTTCGGTCCGACCGCGCACGCGGACACGCCGACCAGGGCGGCGGCGACGCTCGCCACCAGCAGTCGCCGTCGCCACGGTGTGGTGTGTTCCGAGATCACCGGCGACCGAGTACCGCGCGGCACGATATATCTCCCCAAGGCCATGACGGCGAGCGTAGCCAACCGGTCAGCGATCACGTGCCCAGCGGGTGAACACGAATCCCTCGTCGTCGGAGAGAATGTGCGCTGCGCGCATCCGTGCGAGCTCGCTCAGCGCCGGCCCGGCGAGGATGCGGGTGGCGTCTCCGGCCGCGAGGGTCGGGCTGGTGGTCAGGCACAGTTCGTCGAGGAGCCCCTCGGCGACGACCGTTCGGAGCAGGCTCGGGCCGCCCTCGCAGAGCACACGGGTCCTGCCGAGTCGTGCGAGATGTGCCAGCACACTGTCGAATCGGACCTGGCCGGTCCCGCAATCGAGCAGGGTGGCGCCGTGTTCGGTCAGCGCCCGCCTGGCTGCGGCGGGCGCGTTCGTGCAGGTGAACACGACGGTGGCGGGGTCGGCGAGTGGGGAATAGTCGGTGTCGATCGACAAGGAGTTGCTGATCAGCGCCAGCATCGGTGCCGCGGACCGGCCTGCGCGCCGGCGGGCGTCGGCGAACACCGCGTCGGGCCCCGGCTGGTGGTAGCCCTCGGCGATGGCCGTGCGCGCGCCGACGACCACCACGTCGGCAAGACCGCGCAGCACCCGGAAGATCGCGCGATCACCGCTACCGCCGAGCCCGCCGGATGTCCCTTTGACCGCGGTCGCTCCGTCGATCGAGGCGATCATGTTGGCCCGGACAAAGGGCTTCTCGAGTGCGTCAGGGTAGCGATAGAGACCGGCGATCTCGAGTAGATCCCCGGCATCGCCGGGGTCGGCGGATGTGACCTGGGTCGCTTTGTGCTGGTGGAGCATCATTCCTCGTGGTCGGCTGTGGCTATCCTGCCCCAATGGTGGCACGTCTGTCCGACCGGAACCCGGTGGTCTCTCCCGAGCAGCTGATCGAGGAGATGGTTCCGCCGTCCACCTTCGATTCGGTGAGCTTCGACAGCTACATCCCGGACCCCGACGAACCGTCGCAGACGGAGGCGGTCACCAAGGCCCGCGACTTCGTCGAACGTGCCAAGAAGGCGCGCGGCGGCAAGAAGGGACTCTTCTCCCGCAAGCAGACCGCACAGGGGGTCGGGCTCTACCTCGACGGCGGTTTCGGGGTGGGCAAGACGCACTTGCTCGCGTCGATCTATCACGCGATGCCCGCGCCGAAGTCGTTCGCGACATTCGTCGAGGTCACCCATCTCGTCGGGGCGTTGGGCTTCATGAATGCCGTCGAGCGGTTGTCGGAGCAGAACGTGCTGTGCATCGACGAGTTCGAACTCGACGACCCGGGCGACACCATGATCGTGTCGCGGCTGCTGACCGAACTGACCGCGAAGGGGGTGTCGATCGCGGCCACGTCGAACACGTTGCCCGGACAGCTCGGTGAGGGCCGGTTCGCCGCCCAGGACTTCTTGCGTGAGATCAAGAAGCTCGCTGCGATCTTCGAGACCATTCGCGTCGACGGACCCGACTACCGTCATCGCGACCTGCCGCCCGCCCCGGAGCCGAGGTCGGACGACGACCTGGTCGCGTTGGCCTCCTCGACCGACGGCGCCACGCTCGACGACTTCGATGATCTGTGCGCTCACCTGGCCAAATTGCATCCGTCCAAATACAAAGCACTTGTCGACGGCGTATCCCTGGTCTGCATCGAGGGCGTACATCCCGCACCGGATCAGTCGGTGGCGCTGCGACTGGTGGTGCTCGCGGACCGTCTCTACGACGCCAACATCCCCGTCACAGTCTCCGGTGCCAAGCTCGACGAGATCTTCACCGAGGAGATGCTCGCCGGTGGCTACCGGAAGAAGTACTTGCGCGCCACATCGCGCCTGCTGGCGTTGTCGAGGTTCGCGGAGTCCGCGGTCTGAGGCTCGTCACCGGCTCAGGTGCCGGACCAGGACGTAATCGTGTTCGATCGTGCCGTTGAGATCGAACGTCTTCACTCCGGCTCGACTGAACCCCATCTTTGCGTAGAACCGTTGTGCCCGAACGTTTTCCTGATTCACCCCGAGCCACACCGACGCCGCGCCGCGGTTGTCGGCGCGTGCGATTGCCGCGCCCATCAGCAGCCGCGACGGCGAGTCGGTGCGGCCTTTCGCATGATGATCGGGCAGTACGTAGACCTTGGACACCTCCGACGACGGCCGATCCGTGATCAGCGCGGCGACATCGGGATCGGCCGGCTCGCGATGGCGCACGAGGGCATACCCGACGGGCGTGTCGTCGGCGGTGCGGGCTAGCAGCACGTCGGAGTCGGCGGCGGCGATGTATCCGGCGAAGTTCTCGGGGCTCAGGTGGGCGCGGATGAACCCCGCGATGTCATCCGGGTGTGAATGCGGCGGACAGGCCAGCGGGAACGTCGAGGCGGCCAGCGCGGCCACCAGACCGGCATCTGCCGGATCCGTCACGAGGTCGACGATCACCTCGGCGGGTTCCGGCTGGGCGGACATGCTCGTCATGGCTGCCACGATAGCCCCGGGATGATCGGCGCTCAGGCGGTGCGGCCGCCGATCCCGGAGAGCATGTGGACCTCGGGGAAGCGGTGCTGCGGGTCCGGGTGGCTCAGCGTGCGCCAGTGCTCCTCGAAGCCGGCGGCGGCGAGATATTCGGCGAGGGTGTCGGGATGCCACCGCCACGCGCGCGCGACGGCATGGTCGAATTCGTGGACGCCGGGTTCATCGGCGCTCTGCGCGGCAACGAGGACCATCGCGTGCGCAGGCAACCGGCGACGCCACGACGTGAGCACCGCGGGCATCAGTTCGGGGGATAGGTGAATGAGGCTGAACCGGGCGAGAATTGCATCGACGCGGGACAGTTCCACCTCGTCGAGCCCGGCGTCGCCGTAACGAAAATCGATGTGCGGGTGGGTCGCGCGTCCTATGCCTACCATCCCGCTGCTCGGATCCACGGCGATGACCTGCACGCCGCCGGCCGCCAGATGTGCTGCGACGTGGCCGATTCCGCATCCCACGTCCACGACGACGGGATCGTCGGCGCGAGCACGGACAGTTTCGGTGAAGACCTCGATCGAATGGCGCTCGAGCGGTGTGGTGAATGCGGTCGGAAAGGTTGTCGCGTAGAGCTGCGCCAGTGCGTCGTATCCGGGTTGGTGAGCCATCGACGGGGACGTCAGTTCTTGACCAGTCCGCCGTCGACGACGAGGTTCTGACCGGTCACCGCGCGGGCCCACGGGGAGAGGAAGAACAGCACCGCGTCGGCGAACTCACGCGGCGTGGTCACCGACCGTAGCGGGGTGGTGGCGGCGATCGCGTCGAAGACGGCCGACGGGGTCGCGGCGCTGGCGTCGGTGGTCCGCAGCAGACCGCCGGAGACCATGTTGACGTTGATTCCGTCGGGTCCGAGATCGTGCGACAGCGTGCGTGTCAGGGCCAGCAGCGCGGCCTTGGCGGCGGTGTAGTCGTGATACGGCACGACGGGATTCTGAAATAGGTTGGTCCCGATCGTGACGATGCGGCCGCCGCCGCTCGCGCGCAGTCCGGGCAGCGCCGCCTGTACCGTGTTCAGCGCACCGCCGACGACACCGCGGAACTGGGCGTCGAGTTCGGACCAGCTGAGGTCGTCGGCATGCGAGCGCGCATCGCCGTTGAACGAATAGTCGGGCAGCGCATTGGTGACAACCGCGCTGATCGGCCGATCGAAATACGTTGCAGCAGTGTCGATCATCGATCGGACGGCGTTTGGGTCGGCGACATCGGCGGCGATCGCCACGGCGCGTGGCCCGATCTCGGTGGCCAGTGCGGCCGCCGCGTCGGCGCTGCGACGATAGTTGATGACCACGCGCGCGCTCTCGGCCGCCACGGCGCGGACGATCTCGGCGCCCAGACCGCGGCCGCCGCCGGTGACGAGTACCACGTGATCGGAAATCGGCAGTGCAGCAGGCACGGTGACCATCCCTTCGCCAGTCCGAACTGGTGCAGGTTCGACGGGTGTGATCTCAGCCGGCCGGATGCCGGCACCCCGTGTCAGAGAGCCATCAGATCGTATGGGTGCCGCGGATGCAAGAAACCCGCCGGCGAGCGGCGGGTTTCGTGGTGCGCGATACAAGGATTGAACTTGTGACCTCTTCCGTGTCAGGGAAGCGCTCTCCCACTGAGCTAATCGCGCAGGATATGGAATTGGAGGTGGCGACGGGAATCGAACCCGTGTGCACGGCTTTGCAGGCCGTTGCCTAACCACTCGGCCACACCACCAGATGCGAGTTCACTCGCGCCGAGCGGATGACGGGATTCGAACCCGCGACCCTCACCTTGGCAAGGTGATGCGCTACCAGCTGCGCCACATCCGCATGTTCCCTGAGCCGATCCGATCGCTCAGGACGTGCTGCGCAACCATATTCGATGGGCCGCCCATACGCCAAATGCGCAGGCGCGTTCCACGCACCGGCGGCGGAAATTGCTCACGAATCAGGTGCGGCCGACAGGAGTCCGAGAGCGCCGAAAACCCGCCGGTACGCGGCGGGTTTCGTGGTGCGCGATACAAGGATTGAACTTGTGACCTCTTCCGTGTCAGGGAAGCGCTCTCCCACTGAGCTAATCGCGCGGGATATGAAATTGGCGGTGGAGGTGGCGACGGGAATCGAACCCGTGTACACGGCTTTGCAGGCCGTTGCCTCACCACTCGGCCACACCACCAGATGCGAGTTCACTCGCGCCGAGCGGATGACGGGATTCGAACCCGCGACCCTCACCTTGGCAAGGTGATGCGCTACCAGCTGCGCCACATCCGCATGCCCGCGAGCGATCTTGTGGACCATGGTGCTCGCGGCGCGGGACAGAACATTATCCGAACGTCACGGAGATACCAAATCGGCTGGTCTCAACTCACCCTGACACACAGGGAGCTGCCGAGATGTCGCGGATCTGGGGGGCTCGGAGCGGCACGCAGGAGACGACCTGCATTTTGCCGAACACGACCTTCGCCGTGTAACCTTCCTCCTCGTGCACCGGCGCCCCGAGCGCCGGCCACACGGTCCCGTGGCTCAGTGGAAGAGCGTCCCGTTCACACCGGGAAGGTCGCTGGTTCGATCCCAGCCGGGACCACTCTGTTGCCGATATTCACACCGCTCACCGGTCCGGTTCTTCCTCCTCGCCCTTGTGACAGGTCTATTCGGTGCTCCACGCGCGGTTGATCGCCTCGGCGTAGCCGTCGGAGTCTGTGGAGCCGGCGACCGCGATGCGACCGTCGAAGACCGTGAAGGGCACGCCGGTGATGCCGAGTTCACGGGCTTCGGTCTCGTCCGCGCGAACCGTGTCGGCAAACTCGTCACCCGATAGGACTGCTTCGACCCGGCTTCGGGGGATGCCGAGGCGGTCGGCGTGGTCGGCGAGCACGATGTGGTCATAGACGTCGGCGCGACCGCTGAACAGTGCTCGTTGAAGATCGCCGAGCAACTCCCCGGCAAGCCCAAAGGTGTCGGCGAGGTGCAGGACCCGGTGAACGTCGAAGCTGTTCGACAGCACCCGATCTCCGGTGTAGGGCAGCCCCTCGTGGTGGGCGATGGCAGCGACCTTTTCCTCCATACCCATGGCTTCGGTGGGGGACAAGCCGTATTTCGCGCGGAGAAGCTCAAGGTTCGGCTTCGACTCCGCCGGCATGCCCGGGTCGAGTTCGAAGGAACGGACCTTGACGGTGATGGCCTCGGCGTACGGCGAAGATCCGATGGCCTGATCGAGCCGATTCTTGCCGATGTAGCACCACGGGCAGGCGAGGTCACCCCAGACATCGATCTGGAGCCGCTTACCCTGTGGTGCTGCCGCCGACGTCTGCGTTGGTGTCGATCTGGTCATTGTCGAATGTCCTTTTACTTGTGTGGAGGGTGGTTTCTTCGGAGCGTGGTGTCGACGCGGGTGCGTCAGTTGGCGACCCGGTCGGGGTCTGCCTGCTCGGGGTCCGACTGCTGGGGGTTCGTCTGCTCGGGGTTCGCCTGGGCGGGAACGGACTTGGGTGTGGCCGGAAGCAGTGCGGCGACAAGGGTCAAGACGAGGCTGACCGCGGCGATGATGACAAAGACGGTGCGGTAGCCGTGGACGATACCGTCCGCCGCGCTGAGTCCGGTGTGAGTGGCCGTGGTGGCTGCGACGGTGACCAGGAGTGCGAGCCCGATCGCTCCACCGACCTGACGGGACATGTTGACCAACCCTGATGCGAGACCGGCGTGTTGGTGGTCGATCCCGATCGTGGCGGCCGCGACGATCGGCACGAACATCAGACTCATCCCGGCCCCGGCGACGAGCGTCGGCCCCAGTACATAGATCGCATAGTCGGAGTGGACCGGGATTCTCGACAGCCATGCCAAGCCGCCGGCGGAGACGACGCTGCCGACGATGAGCAACAATCGCGGACCGAACCTCGCCACCAGTCTCTGACTCGCGATCGCGCCGATCGCCGTCATCACGGTCATCGGGACCAGCGACAGGCCGGTGCGGACGGCGCTGTAGCCGAGAACCTGCTCCTCATACAGGGAGAGGAAGTAGACGACTGCGGTCAGGGTCACGCCGAGGCCGGCGAAGAGGATGTTGGCGATGGTCAGTGGACGATGGCGAAAGATACTCAACGGGACCAGCGGGGCAGCGGTGCGGGTCTCGATGACCACGAAGGCCGTCAGCAGGACCACGGCGGCGAGCAAGGCTGCGATCACGTTCGCCGATCCCCACCCCTTACTGCTCGCGGCCGACAGGCCGTACACCAGGGCGACCACCCCGAGCGTGGCCGTCACCGCACCGGGGACGTCCAGGCGACGCCAATTGCTGACCGCGGCGGCGGGCAGCAGGCTGATCGATGCCACGACGAACAGGACGATCCCGATGGGCACGTTGATGAGCAGCACGTACCGCCAGCCCAGTGCAGAGGTGAGTACTCCTCCGAGCACCAGCCCGGCCGCGCCGCCGATCGAGGCTGCTGCCGACCACAAGGCCAACGCGCGAGTTCGGTGATGGGCGGCCATCGGGCTGGTGATGATCAGGCTGATGGTGGCCGGCGTCATCGCGGCGGCCCCGAGTCCTTGTACGAAGCGGGCGACGAGCAACCATTCGCTGTTCTGGGCCAGACCGCCCGCCAGGCCGGCGAGTGTGAAGATCACCAGTCCCGTCAGGAACACCCTCTTCTGCCCAAAGAGGTCCCCGGCTCGTGAGGCGAGCAGCAGGAAGCCGCCGAAGGTCACGAGATAGCCGTTGATGACCCATTGCTGGCCGTCGACGGACAGCCCGAACTCCTCATGTATCCCGGGCAGGGCGACGTTCACGATTGTGGTGTTCATCACCAATACGAATTGAGCTGTGCAGGCGATCGCGATGATCACCCAGACGGGCACCCGTAGCGTCGGGGCGCCGGTCGGGGATTCGGCGGATTTCGGTGTGGTCATGCCTGCCTTCTCGAGCGTCTGGTAGTTACTTGTTGTGTGTCACCAGATCGTCTGTGAGTATTGGGTCATGCACAAGAAGGCACTTTCATGTCAGTAGGGCACATCGAGACGTCTGTCCCGCTCGGTTCGAGCGAGGACTGCCCGACTCGAGAGATTCTCGATCGGGTCGGAGACAAATGGAGCGTTCTGGTGATCGTCTTTCTCGGCCGGCGCACCCACCGGTTCAACGAGCTGTATCGCGCGATAGACGGCATCAGCCAGCGAATGCTCACGCTCACGGTGCGCGCTCTCGAGCGCGACGGGCTGGTGAATCGCACGGTCTACCCGACCGTGCCACCCCGGGTCGACTACGAACTGACCGAGCTCGGCCGGACGCTGCTCGATCCGATCGAAGCCCTCAACGCATGGGCGAACGCCCATCGTGACGACATCCGGGCCGCGCGTGCACGGCATGATTCCGAGTCGACGGCCGCCGCTGCCCAGGCCGACTGATCCGGCCGCAGTCGGCCGGGCAGCGCTTTGGGTGCCGTGAGAATTCGTAAAGCGCTGCGACGCAAGGATGATCCCGGTTCACGGCTCGTCGGCAGGGGCCGACGGGTAGGTCGATGTAGACTCGCCGACCGGAATTGTGTTCCTTGAACCGGGGCAGGTCAACACTGTGGGGCCTCCCGATCCTCCCGGTTCAGCGGACCATTCGTCGATGCCACCGAATTGCTGTTGAAAGGTCGAGGTCTGTAGCGCATGCTCGTCAACGAATCCCTATGGCAGGAACTGCCGGACGACGTGGCCGGTGCCGTGTGCGCGCCGTGGCCGAATGTCGTTCGCCGGAGCCGCCGTCGGACCCAGGGTGCCGATGCACCCGCGACCATCGACGAAGGCTGGGACAAGTTCGTCTACATCGTCAGCTGTCTGTCCCGGGGCGCCCGGAGCATGAGCGGGAACATCCGCGTCGGCGGTGAATGGACCCGTCCCGGTGTCGAGACACCGCAAGTGGTCGAGGATGTCGTCGACGAGGCGCGCGCAGGCATCGATCAGGAGAACTTCCCGGCAGCCATCATCGTGTGCGCGGACAAGGGCACCGGGGCGGTCCGCCGGGCGGTCATCACCGGACCTGCCGCCTGGCGATGGTACGTGCCGTTGGCTGACGAGCAAGATGCCTACCTGGCAGATTTGTTCGGAGAGGTTGTGGCACAACCTGTTTCCCAGTGGGAGCCGCTGACAGTGGAGCATTCGGTGCACCCCGGTGTGTTGGCTCGGTTGCGCGCGCCTGCGGTGGCCGCCGACGGAACCGAGATCGCAGTTGCGCCGAGCGTCACACCGTGGAGCGAGAACCGGTACGTGATCCTCGATGACGGTCCCGGTGTGGCCGGCGACCTCCGGATCTGGCCGGAGGGCGCAGGTGGCGACGTCGAACCGGTACGTGTCGGCGTCGAATGTCTGGAAGCCCAGGGCGTCTATCCGCCTTCGCGTGGCGCCGGGGAAATGACCCAGGATCTCGTCGGACGATGGCGTTTGCAGAGCAGCGAATACGTCGAACTCGACTGGACCGATGAGCTTGCCGAGGACGCCAACGACCGATGGCTCGACGGACAGCCCGATCCCGAGGGCGTGGTGCGTGTCTCGAAAGATCCGGTCGACGCGCCGTTCGCCGACGAGTTGACGGTCCGCCCCGATGGATCGTTCTACGAACTCGCCGACGACACCGACAGCACGATCGCCTTCTGGTCGGCGGAGGGAGCACTCGAAGGGCTGGGCTACACCTTCAACGGCTTCATCGCGACCAAAGATGGCCGTGACTATGTGATGGACTACGAGGAACTGGGTGAGCCGCCGACGCTGCGTCGCTGCGATAGTGACGTCGACATCGTAGAGGAACTCATTCGGGACGACACCACACTCACCCGGATTCAGAACACGATCTTCGACGGCATCTACCGGTCCCGTGTGATCCTGCGGTACACGCTGATCCCGTGACCGGCCCTTGTGACCGGTGAGACCGCAACAGCTGACACGTTCATCTGCTGATGCGGCGAATCAGCGCTTCGGATGCCGCACGAATCCGTAAAGAGCTGCGCGATAACCACGTTCGTAACTCTGTCGGATATCGGGGATGTCGCCGGCGGCCAACGCGGCCGACGCATGGTTGGCAGCCCAGGCCAGTGGCATCGACGCGAGATAGGCCGACGCCTCGTCGTATCCCCGCTGGAACTCCACTGCATCGAGGGTGGGGTCGTCGATCGATGATTCCGGCGTGGTGGCCCCCGGAAATGTCAGCACGCGGGATTCATTGGTGGTCACTGTGCGGTCCTCTTCTCGGCAAGTGTTCGGTAGAGCGTGGCGCGGCTGACCCCGAGGGTCGCCGCGATCGTCGGCACGGGATCTCCGCGGTCCCGGAGTCGTTGGGCGAGTTCGATTTGCTCGTTGGTGAGCGCGCGTGGACGTCCGAGTGTCCCTCTTCCATGCCGGGATGGGTGCGACTGCTTCCGCGGCTGCCCCTGCGCCGCCTCGTCGTTCACGACAGCAAGGGACGTGAGTACGCCGACGAGGGTCGCGCCCGCATCGTCTCTGGTGCTCAGTCGCTCGCGCAACGCGTGGACCCCGATGGTGCGGTCACTCAGATGACGCAGTGTCGCAAGCACTTCGCGCGCCGAACGGCCGAGGCGATCGATACCGATCACCACGACGGTGTCGCCGGAGCGGGCATAGTCCAGCAACGCGGCGAGCCCGGCGCGTGGTCCGGTAGGGGAGTCGGCGGATGTTCGGTCGCTGTAGACGCGGGCGGCTGTGACCCCGTTCGCGACGAGATCGTCGATCTGCGACTCGAGCGGCGGTGCACCCGTGCTCTCGCGTGCATAGCCGAGGAGCATCCCGGTCTGCACGCCCGGATCGATGGAAGGCATGCGTATGAGGGTATCCGAAAAGTCGCAAAAAAGTGCTGGCGACACGCTCGGGTGTTATGAGACTTCGACCTCGCCGTCTTGCCGTGTAGGCGATGAAGGGGACCGATTAATACGAAGATTCGTGGCGGATTGGTCAATGGCTGGTGTCTCGAAAGCGGCTTCTGAGATGGCGGACATGGCGGCGAGATGTGAGACTTCGCCGGCCGGGGGTGTGTCGGTGCGCCGAACCGGGTGACCGTGTTGTCGGGGACGCCGGTTTTGTCGGTGGCGGGTTCTAGGGTGTTGGTAATGGGTTCGGCATCTGCCGGGCCGGTCACCGGGCACGCGGAGGGGGAGGTGTCGATGTTCTCGTTTGTCGATGCTGAGGCTGATGTGCGTGTGGTGGGGTCGATGTCGGCGACGGATCTGGGGGAGTCGGGCCGGGATCTGTTGCGGCTCAGTCGTCAGGCCGAGGCGCGGGTGGTGTTGGCGGCCGGCGCATTGGGGGAGCGCACCTATCGTGACGTGTTGGCGACGGCACCACCGATTTTTCAGATGATGATGCGGCACAAGGCCGATAAGGCGGCGGTGGCGGAGGTGTCGCTGCAGTTGGGGATATCGCGGTCGAAGGCCGGTCGGTGGATGTCGTTGGCGGAGTTGCTGGAAGCTGTGCCGACGATTCGGGCGGCCTATCTTGATGGCGAGTTGAGCACCAATCGGGTCGACATCATGGCGCGGGCGGCCTCACGCGCCCCGAAAACTGCTGACGACGACGCTGACACCGACACCGACGGCACGGATGCTGGGGTGTCGTTTGAGGATGTGGCGCTCGAGTTGGGGTTGCGGGCGTCGACGGATCCGGTGTTGCGTGATCAGCTCGAGGAAGTGTTGATCTCGTTGGATCCGCAGGCCTCGGCGCAGGAGCGTGATGCGTTTGATGAGGCGTTCGCGCAGGTGTCGATCACCAATGATGCTGTTGGGCATGTGAATATCGAGGCGTGTGTACCCGCCCAGGTGGGGGTGTTTCTGCGGGATCGGATCGCGGCGTTGATCGGGTTGCGGGTGTGCCGGAATGATCGGCGCACGCTCGGACAGCAGCGGGTCGCAGCCCTGGCCGAGTTGACGGGGGTTCCGGGTGCGCACCTGTCGTGTACGTGTGGTCGGGATGGGTGTGCGCGGGCGACGAAAGACCCCGACACCGAGCCGGTCGACGAGACCGCAGCGGAGACCCCGGCGGATGCGGCCGAGGCCGCCGAACTGGATTCGCAGCTGCCCGCGCCGACCGATGCCGATGCCCCGCCTGCCGACGGCGACGCCCTATCTGAGTCGGATGCTGCGGCGCCGATTGTGCTGCCGTCGCCGATGATCACCCCGGATGCTCCGGCGTTCACGCTGGTGGCGGATTCGGCGGGGGTGGTGGTGCCGCGGTT